>JAMPCE010000009.1 GCA_023666335.1 bacterium | reverse complement strand
TTCCGCCCTGTGCATTTGCAAATCCGCATATCCATTTCAGATATTCGTCCCGCCACGATTCTTTCCATTCAACATTTTGGCTTTCTGCCATAAATGCACCTCCAAATCGAATTAGGCAGACAATGTCTGCCCAATTCATATCATACCAAAATTTTCTATAAAATACTATATTTTCGAAAAATTATATCGAATTTTCTGTTTGTCATTTCAAGATGTTGCCGTGACAGGCAAAGATTCTTAAAAACATTTTGGCGCAATACAGTGAACGGTCTATAAGGGCTTTCCTAAAAATCGGGAAACCCATCTTTATAACTCTTCCCATGCAGCATCCTCCCGTTGTTCTGCGAGGTACATTCCCCATTCCTCAAACTGCTTTGGAATGTCATAAACGGATTTGCCATCTTTATCATATCTGCTGCTTTCTCCGGGAGACTCCTTAGTGAATGTATCCCATGCAGTTATCAGATTGTCTGCCTGCTCTATTTTATGAGCTTTGAAAAAATCGCTGTATTTTTCGATGTTCTGACTATAAATCGTCAGCACATTATATTTACCGAACATAATTTCGTCGCCGCTCTCGTGCAGCCCGAATCCAAATGATGACAATCCGTCATTATAAAGAAGATCTCCCACACGAATCAAGATGGTCAGTGCCTCTTCCTGAGAACAGCCGTCAATGTAGTAAATGTCCTTATGGAGCGCATCAACAACGCCCGGCGCAACCTCTGTTTCATCATCAGCACTTGCCGGTAATTCTAAGATAAAGAACATCAGCTCCTTATTCATTGCTATGAAATGCTGAAAAACGCTTTCAACCTTGTCTATACCCACATTGGCGGTTATATGATTATCCCCGATCTCATAGCCTTCATACAGCACATCTGATGATGAGACTTTGGCTCCGGCTTTCAATTTTAATGTTTCTGCAAAATCAGACTTCATATTGTTCTCCTCAATCCCGCAGCGCTGTGATCGGCACGACAAACACACCGTCCTGCCGCTTATATGCCATATTGCTCATGCCGCAGATCACGCACAGCACGCTTGGAGCCGTCGCCTCCTTTTCCATGATCGCATGCATTTTCAAAAGTTCCTTTGCCGCCGCCTCGATCTGATTCGCACCCAGCTTGATCTCAAAGGCGCCCCATCTTCCATCCGGCAGTTCCACGACCGCGTCGATCTCATTTCCTCTGTCATCTCGAAAATGATATAAGGAACCCTCGTTGCTTTCTGCATAGATCTTCAGATCATGCTCACACAATGCTTCAAACAGAAAACCAAATGTATTTAAGTCCCGCAGCAGCATCTCCGGTGACGCCGACAACGCTGCCACCGCGAGAGAAGGATCGGAAAAATGTCTCTTGGGCGATTTCAGCGCCCTTCTGGAAGAGCGAAGCGCAGGGTGAAACGCCGGCTGGTTGTCGATCAAAAACAAACGGTCGAACGCATCCAGATATTCTACGATCGTATCTTTTTCCACCACTTCATCTTCATACGCCGTGATATCCTTTTTGAGCGTCTGATTGCTTGCGATCGTACTCTCATTTCTTCCAAGTGAATGCAGCAGCGCATACACTTTTTCAGAATCGCGTTTTACGCCGTCCAAACGATACATATCGCTTTCGACTACAGCCTGTAGATACTGCACGGGAATCCTTGAAGCATCACTGTCCGCCAATTTTCTGCTTCCGGGCCATCCGCCGCGCACCGTATATTGAATCAGCCGTTCCAGATTTACATCACCGGTTGCAACAGGCTTTACACTGTCCTGAAACAGATCCGTCAGACCGACTTCTCCCGACGACTCTCCCATTTCATACAGACTCATGGTGCTCATACGGAGCCTGCCGATCCTTCCCGCTCCGCTGTGTAGGATTCCCTTTGTTTTCGGCGTTGAGGAGCCTGTCAGCAGATATCTGCCTTTCTGTTCTTCCTGATCCACCGCAAACCGAACCGCATCCCATATTTCAGGAACCTCCTGCCATTCATCGATCACTCTCGGACATTCGCCCGCAAGTACCAGCTCCGGACTGATCTCTGCCATTCTTCTGTTCTGAAAACCATTGGCAGGATCGGCAAGATAGGACACGCTCCTTGCCTGATGCAGAGAAGCCCAGGTTTTCCCGCACCACTTTGGACCCTCCACGCATACCGCACCGAAAGACTTCATATAATCATTTATTTTTTTATCGATAATCCTTGGTCTGTATTCTCCGGTCAGTAAATGCACTTTCATGTCCTCCATAAATACAGTATATCCCTTTTTGGGGATTATCACAATATCCAATCCACTTTTTTCAGAGTTTTCAATCCACCTTTTTCAGAAGTTTCAATCCACCTTTTTCGGAAGTTTTAATCCGCTTTTTTCAGAAATGCAAAAACGCATGACAGGAACCTTCCCGCCATGCGCTCTTCTGTTTTTCTGTCTTTTACCAAAATCAACGCCCGTGCATTCTACTGCACATACAGATTCGTATACCCCATCAGGCTCTCGTCCACCTCTCTGGCGCACTCCCTGCCCTGCCTGATGGCTTTCACCACCAGAGACTGTCCGGTGTGCATATCGCCCGCCGTAAACACCCTGTCCACGTTGGTGGCAAAGCGTCCCGCCTGCGTCGCTACATTTGTCCGCTGGTCGAGTTCCACCTTGAAAGCGTCCGTCACATATTTCTGACTGCCTAAGAACCCTGCCGCGATCAGCACGATCTCCGCATCCAGCGTCTTCTCGGAACCTTCGACTTCTTTCATATTCATGCGCCCTGTTTCGGGATCTTTCTCCCAGGAAAGGGAAACGATCTTCACCGCTTTCAGGTTTCCGTTTTTATCTTTCACAAACTCTTTCACGGTGGACTCATAAATGCGCGGGTCGTGCCCGTAGACCGCGATCGCCTCCTGCTGACCGTAATCGGTCTTGCAGACTTTCGGCCACTCGGGCCAGGGATTGTTTTCGGCACGGTTGTCCGGCGCTTTCGGCATCATCTCGATCTGCGTCACGGACTTTGCGCCGTGGCGGATGGCTGTGCCCACGCAGTCGTTTCCGGTATCGCCGCCGCCGATGATGACCACGTTTTTCTCTTTCGTGTCCACATACTTCTTATCCTTGAAATCGGAGTCCAGCAGGCTCTTTGTGTTGGCTGCAAGAAAATCCACCGCAAAATAAATGCCTTTGGCGTCCCTGCCGGGCGCGCTGATATCACGCGGTTCAGAAGACCCGCAGCAGAGCACGACGCGGTCAAACTCTTTCAACAGCTTATCCGCTTTCACGCTCTTGCCGATATCGCTGTTTGTCAGGAAAGTAACGCCCTCCTCCTCCATGACTTTGATCTTGCGGTCGATGATGTGTTTTTCCAGCTTCATATTGGGAATGCCGTACATCAAAAGCCCTCCGATCCGGTCGGAACGCTCAAACACCGTCACCAGATGACCGCGTCTGTTCAGCTGATCCGCCACGGCAAGACCGGAAGGACCGCTTCCCACCACCGCCACTTTTTTTCCGGTGCGCACTTTCGGGGGTTTTGGCGCCGCATAGCCTTTCTCGTAAGCATTTTCGATGATGGCGTACTCGTTCTCTTTCGTGGAGACCGGATCGCCGTTCAAGCCGCAGGTGCACGCCGCCTCGCAGAGCGCCGGGCACACCCGCGATGTAAATTCCGGAAAGTTATTGGTCTTATGCAGGCGGTTATATGCCTGTTCCCAGTTTCCCATGTAGACCAGGTCGTTCCATTCCGGCACCAGATTGTGCAGCGGGCAGCCGGAAGTCATCCCGCACAGCGTCACGCCGGACTGACAGAACGGCACGCCGCAGTCCATGCAGCGGGCGCCCTGCTCCTGCTGCTCCTCCATTGTCAAATGCTCATGAAACTCCTTAAAATTCTGAATGCGCTGTTTCGGGCTCACATCTTTCGAGACCCTGCGCTCGTATTCCATAAATCCTGTCGGTTTTCCCATGATCCTTATCTCCTATACTTATCAGACAGTTTCCTTATCTTTTTTATAAAACGCCTCGATCTGCGCCTGCTCCGCGCTCAAGCCTTTCTCTTCCATCTGCACGATCAGCTTTAACATGATCTCGTAGTCGTGCGGGATGATCTTCTTGAACTTCGGCAGATATTCTCCGAAATGATCCAGAATCTCTTTCCCTTTGACGGAATTGGTGTAAGCCACATGCTCCTTGATCATCTCCTTTAGTTCAAGGACATCATACTTCGAGGTTATCTCATAAGAGGAAACCATTTCCTTATTGGTCTTGGTGTACAGGTCGTTTTTCTCGTCCAGCACATAGGCGATACCGCCGCTCATGCCCGCCGCAAAGTTCTTGCCGACGGAGCCGATAACCACCACGCGGCCTCCCGTCATATATTCGCAGCCGTGGTCGCCCACGCCCTCCACCACCGCGATGGCGCCGGAGTTGCGTACGCAGAACCGCTCGCCCGCCACGCCGCAGATAAAGGCTTTGCCGGAGGTCGCGCCGTAGAGCGACACATTGCCGATGATGATGTTTTCATCCTGCTTGAACGTCGAGCCTTTCGGCGGATAGACCACCAGCTTCCCGCCGGACAAGCCTTTTCCAAAGTAATCGTTGGAATCGCCGACCAGCTCTAACGTCAGCCCTTTCGGGATAAACGCGCCGAAGCTCTGTCCCCCGGAACCCTTACACAAAATATGATAGCTGTCCTCCTCCAGCGTATCGCCGTACTTTCTGGTGATCTCCGAGCCGAAGATCGTGCCGAAAGTGCGGTCCGTATTGGACACATCCACCTCGATGCTCCGCTTCTGCCCGTTCTCCAGCGCCGTGGAAAGCTGCTTTAAGAGTACCTTTTCATCCAGCGTCCGCTCCAGATGGAAGTCATAGACCTGTTTCGGATCAAAGATACACTTTTCCTTGCTCCCCTCGTAGGGATTGCTCAGGATCAGATCGAGATCGACCTTGCGCTGGCGGTCTGTCAGATTCTCTTTCACTTTCAGAAGTTCTGTCCTGCCCACCAGCTCATCCACCTTGCGCACGCCGAGTTTTGCCATATATTCCCGCAGTTCCTGCGCGATGAAGCGCATAAAGTTCTCCACATACTCCGGTTTTCCCGTAAAGCGTTTGCGCAGCTCCGGATTCTGGGTCGCCACGCCCACCGGGCAGGTATCCAGATTGCAGACGCGCATCATCAGACAGCCCATCGTCACAAGGGGCGCTGTGGCAAAGCCGAATTCCTCCGCGCCCAGGATCGCCGCGATGGCAACATCCCGTCCGCTCATCAGCTTGCCGTCCGTCTCGATGCGGACTTTATTGCGAAGACCGTTCTGGATCAGGGTCTGGTGGGTCTCCGCCAGTCCCAGCTCCCAGGGCAGCCCCGCATTGTGGATGGAATTGCGGGGCGCGGCTCCCGTGCCGCCGTCATAACCGCTCACCAGGATCACCTGTGCGCCCGCTTTTGCCACGCCTGCCGCCACCGTGCCGACGCCCGCCTCGGAAACCAGTTTGACCGAGATCCGCGCCTTGGTGTTGGCATTTTTGAGATCATAGATCAACTGCGCCAGATCCTCGATGGAATAGATATCGTGGTGAGGCGGCGGTGAAATTAACCCTACGCCCGGCGTGGAGTGTCTGGTCTTCGCGATCCAGGGATATACCTTGCCGCCGGGAAGATGCCCGCCCTCGCCGGGTTTTGCACCCTGCGCCATCTTGATCTGGATCTCCTGCGCGCTGTTTAAGTATTCGCTGGTGACGCCGAAGCGTCCGCTCGCCACCTGCTTGATGGCGGAACAGCGGTTCAATCCATCGACTCCTACGGTCAATCTATCCTTATCCTCTCCGCCTTCGCCGGAATTGGACTTGCCGTGCAGACGGTTCATCGCGATCGCCATCGTCTCATGCGCTTCTTTGGAGATCGAACCGTAGGACATCGCGCCTGTCTTAAACCTTGTGACAATCGTGTCAACACTCTCCACTTCCTCGATCGGCACAGGTTTCTCGGCAAAATTGAAGTCCATCAGCCCCCGCAGGTTCTTGATGCTCTCCTCGTTATTGACCGCTTTGGTATATTGCTTAAATAATTCATAATCGCCCCGTTTGGTTGACTCCTGTAGTAGATGAATGGTCTCCGGATTGTAGAGATGTTCATCCGCGCCGCTGCGCATCTGGTGGTGGCCTATGCTGTCCAGTGTCAGATCATTGGATAGACCGAGTGGGTCAAAAGCCGTAGAGTGCAGGGCATCCACCTCTTCCTCGATATCTTTTAAGGTAATGCCGCCTACCCTGCACACGGTATTGGTAAAATATTTGTTGATCACTTCCCGATCAATGCCGATGGCTTCAAAGATCTTGGAGCCCTGATAGGACTGGATCGTGGAGATTCCCATCTTGGAAGCGATCTTGACGATGCCGTGCAGGATCGCGTCATTGTAGTCGTTCACCGCCGCATAGTAATCCTTGTCCAGCATATGGTTGTCGATCAGCTCTTTGATGCTCTCCTGCGCCAGATACGGATTGATCGCCGAAGCGCCGAAACCGAGCAGGGTCGCAAAGTGATGCACTTCTCTGGGTTCCGCGGATTCCAGGATGATATCGACGCTGGTTCTCTTCTTTGTGCTGACCAAATGCTGCTGCAAAGCGGAAACCGCTAAGAGAGACGGGATCGCCACCCGATTCTCGTCCACGCCGCGATCGGAAAGGATGATGATATTCACCCCGTCGCGGTAAGCTCTGTCCACTTCCACGAAAAGTCGGTCGATTGCTTTTTCCAATCGGGTATTCTTATAGTAGGTGATGGGGATGACTTCCACCTTGAAGCCCTCCGCTTTCATCGTCTTGATCTTTAAGAGATCGGTGCTTGTCAGGATCGGATTATGTACCCGAAGCATCTTGCAGTTTTCCGGCATCTCCTCCAGCAGATTCCCGTCCTGCCCCAGATAGACCGTCGTGGAAGTGACCACTTCCTCGCGGATCGCGTCGATGGGCGGGTTTGTCACCTGCGCGAAAAGCTGTTTGAAATAGTGGAACAGCGGGTGATGCGCCTTGGAGAGCACAGGGATCGGCGTGTCCACGCCCATCGCCGCGATCGCCTCCGCCCCGTTTTTCGCCATAGGCAGAATGCTGGTCTTTAGATCCTCATAGGTATAGCCGAACGCTTTCTGCATCCGCTGCCGTTCCTCGCTCGTAAACTCCGGCACGCGCTGGTTCGGGATCTTTAACTCTTTCAAGGTCACCAATTTACTGTCCAGCCACTCGCCGTAGGGCTGTGCGGACGCATATTTTTCCTTTAACTCGTCGTCGTCGATCACGCGCCCCTGCACGGTATCCACCAAAAGCATTTTTCCGGGGTGCAGCCTCTCTTTCATCACGATCTTTGCCGGATCGATCTCCAGCACGCCCACCTCCGAGGAGAGGATCAGCGTGTCATCGTCCGTGATCATATAGCGGGAAGGTCGTAGACCGTTTCGGTCAAGCACTGCTCCCATGATATCGCCGTCGCAGAACAGAATCGACGCCGGACCGTCCCACGGCTCCATCATCGTCGCGTAATACTGATAGAAATCCTTTTTCTTCTGGGACATGGTCTTATTGTTTTCCCAGGGCTCCGGAATCGTGATCATCACCGCCAGCGGAAGCGGCATACCGCTCATCACGAGAAATTCCAGCGTGTTGTCCAGCATCGCCGAATCGGATCCGGAAGCATTGATGGCAGGCAGGATCTTGTGCATCTGTCCCTGCAAGTGCTCGGATTCCATGTTCTCCTCTCTCGCCTGCATCTTATCCGCATTGCCGCGGATCGTATTGATCTCGCCGTTGTGGACGATGAAGCGGTTCGGGTGCGCCCGCTCCCAGCTCGGGTTCGTATTCGTGGAAAAGCGGGAATGCACGACCGCGATCGCCGACTCATAATCCGGATCCTGCAAATCCGTAAAAAAGGTGCGAAGCTGCCCTACCAGAAACATGCCCTTGTACACGATCGTCCGGCTGGACAGACTGACCACATAAGTCACATCCGTTGACTGCTCGAACGTTCTTCTTAAGATATAGAGTTTTCGGTCAAAGGCAAGCCCCTTTTCCACCCCTGCCGGCTTTTTGATAAAAGCCTGCATGATGCAGGGCATGCACTCCACCGCCTTATGTCCCAGCACGGAGGGCACTGTGGGAACATCCCGCCAGCCTAAAAATTCCAGCCCTTCCTTTCCGGCAATGATCTCGAACATCTTCTTCGCCTGATTGCGCTGTAACTCGTCCTGCGGGAAGAAAAAGGTGCCTACGCCGTATTCCCGCTCTCCGCCGATCTCAAAGCCCAGCGGTTTTGTCACCTTGCGCATAAATTTATGCGGCACCTGCGTCAGGATCCCTACGCCGTCTCCTGTCTCGCCCTCCGCGTCCTTACCGGCTCTGTGCTCTAAGTTCTCTACGATCTTGAGCGCATTTTCCACAGTGGCACGGCTCTTTTTGCCCCTGATGTTCACACAGGCGCCGATGCCGCAGGCGTCGTGCTCAAATTCCGCCCGGTGCAATGGGGATTCTGGTATAGCTGTCTTTACATCGAACATATGTTTTTCTCCTATCTTTCATATATCTTTCCTAAGCAGACTCGAAAAAAGGAAACGCAAAAAGAGCATCTGGCGCCCCTTTGCGTTCCACATGTATACAATAATACACCCTGTCGGAGGATTTGTAAATATAGATTATTTGGAAAATTGTCAGATTATCTGAAAATTCGCGTCATTTTCTATTATTATCAGTTTTTATCGCATTTGTTATCTCATTTGATAAGATTATGATATTGCAATCTGTACTCCCCTACTATATAATTCAATTTATTACAAAGAACCAGAAAAAGGAGCATCTCCGCTATGAAAAAAAATTATAAAAAGACGCTGACCGCCTGCTATCTCGGCTTCATCACGCAGGCAATCACGGCAAATTTCGCGCCGCTGCTTTTCTTAAAATTCCATACGGACTATCAGATCCCGCTGGGGCGGATCGCGCTGATCTCCACCATCTTTTTTCTGACCCAGTTGGTCGTGGATGTTCTGTGTTCCTATTTTGCCGACCGCATCGGATACCGCCGCTGCGTGGTCGCCTCGGAGCTGTGCGCAGCCGCAGGGCTGATCGGACTTGCTTTCCTGCCGGAACTTTTTCCCAACCCGCTGGCCGGCATTCTCGCAAGCGTCATCGTCTATGCGATCGGAAGCGGTCTGATCGAAGTGCTCTGCAGTCCGATCGTCGAGGCGTGCCCCTTTGACCACAAGGAAGCTGTCATGAGCCTGCTGCACTCCTTTTACTGCTGGGGTTCGGTGGGCGTGATCCTGTTATCCACCGCCTTTTTTGCGGTCTTTGGCATTGATCGCTGGAAATGGCTCGCCTGTATCTGGGCACTCATTCCGCTTTACAATCTCTACAACTTTGCCACCTGCCCGATTGAAATGATAACAGAAGACGGCAAGGGCATGAAGACTGGCAGCCTTTTGCGGATTCCCATATTCTGGATCGCCATCATTCTGATGGTCTGCGCCGGGGCTTCCGAACTTTCCATGTCCCAGTGGGCTTCCGCCTATGCCGAGTCCGCGCTCGGTCTGACAAAAACGGTCGGCGATCTCGCCGGACCCTGCCTGTTTGCCGTTACGATGGGGATTAGCCGCGTCATTTTTGGAAAGTTCGGCGACAGGCTGGATCTGATGAAATTTATGATCGGTTCAGGCGCCCTGTGTCTGCTCTGTTATCTCGCGGCATCCGTTTCAAATAACCCTCTCCTCGGGCTGATTGGCTGTATCCTGTGCGGTTTCTCCGTAGGTATCATGTGGCCCGGCACGATCAGTATCTGTTCGGGACGTCTTCCCGGGGGCGGAACCGCCATGTTTGCCCTGCTTGCTATGGCAGGGGATCTGGGCGGGTCGTTCGGTCCGACTCTCGTGGGGAACATCACGCAGCATGCCGGAAATGATCTGCGAAAAGGAATGATGGTCGGCTGCGTTTTTCCGCTGGTATTGATCCTATCGCTCCTTCTTTTGAAAAATGCCGCCCCGCTCCGCAAAGACACACCCCGCTGAGACCGCAAGCAGCACAGCGCAGCCCGCAGGCGTAAACAATACTTCCTGCACCGCTCCCATCCGCGCTGTGGTATATACCGCCAGATTTGCCACCGCATGAAAAAGAACCGGAGTCAGGAATCGCCCGCTCCTCTCATACAAATAAGCCATCAGGATTCCCAGACACGCGCCGTACACGCCCTGCACCGGATTGCCGTGAAAAATCCCGAAAAGAAGCCCGGACGCTGCAATCCCGATCGCCGGGGTATAGAGGCGGCGCATCCGGTTGTAGATCACGCCGCGAAAGACCACTTCCTCCGCAAGCGGAGAAATGACGCCATAGAGGAGCAGCCCCGCCGCAAAAGCCACGCCGTACTGTCTGTCCGCCACTTGCCTGTAACTTTGGGAACTGTCCGCAAATCCGATCAGTGTAAGGAAAGCGTTTAGACCCAAAGAAGCGGTGAGGGCAAGCACCACCGTGAGGACTGACATACTGCCTTTGTGCCGCCCTTTCGGACTATATTGTGTAGTCATCGCTGTTCCAGGCGCTGCGAAAGGCGTCGCTTTCCCCCGCTCCTGTAGTTCTTTCTGTAACATCGGCACAAGGGGCAGGATACCTATCAGCATACACAGCCCGCCCGCCACGCCTGCGACGTCGGCGGCATGGTCCGTCATAAACTGCCCGTATGCCCCGCCGAAACGCTGCACCGTAACCTGACAGGCAAACGCCATGATCAGATAAGCCGCATTGTAGGCAAGATAATACAACAGATACGGGAACAGCACATCCCACGCCTTTTTCAGTGAAGACCGTTCATTCAAATCAACATTCCTCCTGTAAAATTTCCTTGACATTTTTCCGATAAGACTCTATAGTGAAAAAAGCGGACTTGTCCGCCGCGGCGTCTGCCGCATAACTGAATAACCTGCCAGGGGAGCTTTTGCTGAGATTGAGCCGGATACGTCTTAAATAACGCCGCCGGACTCTAACCCTCATCACCTGATGCGGCCAGTACCGTCGTAGGGAGGCATTGATAGCGATACATCGTTTTTATTTAATCGGTGTGCCGTTACTGTTCCCCTCCTTGTTTATTCGAAAGACAAAGGAGGATTTTTTTATGTTCTACAATGTTGTTGTCAATGATTGGGGCGAGACCACTTACGTCCCCACCGCACTGGGCAATGTCCTTTTACTCGTGGTCATTGCCGCGCTTCTATCGGGCGCTATCCTGTTTGCACGGCGGTATGCGGCAAAACAGCAGGCAGAAGCCGAAGACCCCGTACCCCAGCAAAAAGGAAAGCTGACCGTCAAGCAGCTCGCTTTCTGCGCGATGTCCATCGCTCTCGGCACCGTTCTCTCGGAGATAAAGATCATCGACTTTCCCTGGGGCGGCTCCGCCACGCTGCTCTCCATGTTCGTCATCTGTCTTCCGGGGTATTTTTTCGGGCTGGGAGCCGGACTGATGACAAGTATCGCTTACGGCGTTTTACAGCTTCTGATCGACCCTTATGTGCTCTATCCGATGCAGCTTGTGCTGGACTATCTGCTTGCATTCGGCGCGCTCGGTCTTTCGGGGCTGTTTGCAAATGCAAAAAAGGGCTTACTCAAGGGGTATCTCGCCGGCATTCTGGGACGATATGTATTCGTCTCGCTCTCCGGCTGGATCTTCTTTGCCGAATACGCCTGGGAAGGGTGGCTTCCGCTTCCTTACTCTCTGGTCTATAACGGCATCTACATTTTTGCGGAGGGTGCGATCACCCTGATCATCCTCGCGCTGCCGCCTGTACAGAAAGCGGTCGGCGCCGTCAAGAAGATGGCGCTGTCGTAAGATCGGTAATACCCATTTGAAATTCCGTATACAAATCAACCCCCACCTGTCAATCAGTTGGGGGTTATCTAAATCCTTTTGTTTCCGAAAACATTCTATGCCGTCATAAACATCTCGTAAGCGCTGATCGCCTGCTGCATCCTGAAATTACTGACACTACTGTCAGTATTATCTCCGCCGGACGCCGCTGTCTGCGCATCCGCCTGCACACTCTGCAACGCACTCTCTTTCTCAGGCTGTGCTGTGCCCGCCACATTTTCCTGTTCGGACGTTACCGCTGCATTCTGCGTCTGCTCTGCATCGTTCGCCTCTTCCTCTGCAGGGCGCATCAAACGCGCCGCATTGCTCCTGCCGCGCTGCATCTGCATCTTGAGCATATCCTCAAAGTTCAGGGTCTGCCCCTTTTTCAACGGATTTTCGTTCTCTACCAGTCCCTCGAAATCCGTTTTTTTATCCAGCACATTGTCAGAGATCCGTGACAGCCTGTTCATGCTGACCGGACTGATGGCATTTACATTATAGACATAAGGCTGAAAACTGATCGCTCCGATTCTCATATTGCATCACCTCTCCCATTATCATAAAACTTTTTTCGGTAAGATACAAGTAAAATTTTGCCGCGCCAGACGGTACATGCCAAAACCGAGCGCCGCGCCGAGGCAGTTCAACAGAATGTCGTCCACATCAAACGCCCCGAAAGCGCTGAAAAGCTGAAACAGTTCGATCCCCAGCACGAGCACGAAAACATTGAGCAGCATCACAAAAAAGCGGTCTTTTTCCGCCGCCATAGGAAACAGAATGCCAAACGGGATAAACGCCAGCACGTTGCCCGCCAGATTCTCCACGCTGTTCAGTTTATAAGAATACTCGATATACATTTTTATCGTTTTGAACGGTACGAGGTTTGCCGTGTGGAATCCCTGCCGCACGACATTTCCGCACCAGCCCGCCGTCCGCGCCATCATCTCTTCCATCGGAAACTTGAAGACAATGACCTTTAGGATCGTAAAAATATAAAAAGCAAAAAACACTTTCCACAGATTTCTTTTCATGATTTCGTCTTTTTCTTATCCTTGATCTTTTTGAGCATCTGCGGCTCCTCCAGTTTGATCTGGGAAGCCTCGTGAAGCTGTTCTTTCTCCGCCTTGTCCTGTTCCGCATTCTGTCGGTAAACAGCTTTCGTCTCCCGCTCGTACGCTTCCGCCGCCGCCATATCTTCGGGACGGATCCTGCGGAAACGGTTAAAACCCGCCGTGAGGATCCGCAGACTCTTTGCCGTAGTGTCAAAAGCGCCTTCTTCGTACAGGTTGACCAGAATGATCCCGATCGGCACGGCAAAGATCATGCCGATCACGCCCGCCGCTTTGTATCCGATATAGAGCAGGAATAATGTCGGTATCGCGTCCATCCCGATGGAATCTCCCACGATCTTCGGCTGGATCACCTGACGGACGAGCTGTCCGATCAGCCAGATGGCGATCAGCCCGAACATCATTTTATAATTTTCCGACAGCAATTCGATGACCGCCCACGGAAGCATCACCGTCCCCGTACCGAACACCGGCAAAAAATCCAGAATCGCAATGCCGAACGCCACCAGAAAAGCGTAATCGACATCCAAGATCATCAGTCCGATCACCAGAAGGATATAGATCCAGCACTCGATCTTAAGCTGCGCACGAAAATACCCGCCCACCGCATTGCGGAAACTTCTGCGGATCAGATTGAGATGATAGCGCACCGAGGTCGGGATATATTTTTCCGCCGCCGCTGCCAGATACCCTTTATCCGCGACAAAAAAGTAAGCGGAAAGCAGACACATCACCACGCCGAGAAAAATATCCGGAATCTGCTTCGCCACATTTCCCACCGCCTCAAAAGAAGGCAGCTCGATGTTTCCCAAGATGCCGCTCACATAATCTCCCATGTCCTGACCGATTTGGTCAATCGTCTCCTGCACATTGGCGGGCATCCTGTCGTAAACGACCTGTAGATTGGCTCCTACTTTATTCAGCTCTGCTAAAATAGTATTCCAGATATTCGGCAATTCATGAAAGAAATTGACGCCTTCCCTGACCAGCTTTGCAAGCAGCAGATAGACGAAAAGCACCACGACCGCCAGCACCGCTACGATCACGACCGCCGACATCGCTTTTCGCTTTACTTTCAGTTTTTCCTCAAAAAACCGCACCACGGGAGAAGCGATCAGGGAAATGATCCATCCCATGATAAACGGCATAAAGAACCAGATACAGCGGGGCAGCAGAAAAATACACAAAAACGCCGCGACCAACACCGTAAACAGATTCAGCGCCGCTTTCAGATAGGTTTTCCACGCAGGGTTCATAAAATTCTCCTTCGGATCGTCCTGTCTCGATCACGCATTTTCCAAGATTCGATCCAGCAGCTCATAGATTTCCTCCCGCCCCTGTTTGCTCAGGGCGGAATAAGGTATGACAATCGTGTCATCTTCTACGTCAAGCGTGTCACAAATCATCTTCTTGTGCCTTTCGATCTGGCTGCGCTTGATCTTATCCAGTTTCGTCGCGATGATGATCGGATGATACCCTCTGCTCACGATCCAGTCATACATGATCCGGTCATTCTCCGAGGGTTCGTGCCGGATGTCAATGAGCAGAAAGACCGCCCGTATCTGCTTTGACTGATGCAGATAATCCTCGATCATCTTGCCCCAGGTCGCCTTGACCTTTTCATTGGCGGTCGCATAGCCGTACCCGGGCAGATCCACAAAATACAGTTCTCCGTTGATGTTATAATAATTGATGGTCTGGGTCTTCCCGGGGGAAGAACTGGTGCGCGCCAGCGACTTTCGGTTCATCAGCCCGTTGATCAGGGAAGATTTTCCCACATTGCTCTTCCCCGCGAAAGCGATCTCCGGCAGGCTGTTCTCGGGCAGCTTGCTGGTGACGCCGCACACCGTCTCCAGATTGACATTTTTGATTACCATAGTTACCTCCAGCCGAAGCGTCAGGCGTCCTTTGCCCGAAAGAGCAGGGCGTGCTTCGTCACTTCCTCCATCGTCTCCACGAAGACGATCTCCATCCCCTCTTTGATCTCCTCCGGAACTTCTTCAACGTCTTTTTCGTTCTCCCGCGGCACCAGAACGGTCTTTACGCCCGCCGTCTGCGCCGCTAAAAGTTTTTCTTTCAGCCCGCCGATGGGAAGCGCCCTGCCGCGCAGAGTGACTTCTCCGGTCATCGCCAGATCCGCCCGCACCGGCGTCCGCGTTACTGCGGAAAGAAGCGCCGTCGCCATAGTGATTCCTGCGGAAGGACCGTCCTTTGGCACCGCGCCCTCCGGGATGTGGACATGAAAATCGTGTTTTTTGTAAAAGGTTTCCGCCACCTTGTACTTCCCGCTGACAGAGCGGACATAACTTAAAGCTGTCCGCGCAGATTCTTTCATGACGTCTCCCATTTGACCGGTTAGGTCAATTTTTCCCTCTCCGGGCATGAGATTCACCTCGATCTGTAACGTATCGCCGCCTACGCTGGTCCACGCAAGCCCTCTGACAATACCTATCTCCGGCTTTTCATTTACTTTATCTTCCCGATACTTGGGCTTTCCCAGATAGTGTTCCAGATTCTCGGGCGTTATATTGACCAGTTCGGTCACTTTATTTTTGCGCCGCTTTACGATCTCCCTCGCCTCTTTGCGGCAGACCGCGCCAATCTGCCGTTCCAATCCGCGCACGCCCGCCTCCCTCGTATAGAAGCGCACGATATTTTTCAGCGCTTCGTCGGAAAAAGCGATCTCCGTCTTTTTGACGCCGTTTTTCTTCATCGCCTTTTCCACCAGATGCTCTCTGGCGATATGGAACTTCTCGTTGGCGGTATAGCTGTTGAGTTCGATGATCTCCATCCTGTCTAAGAGAGGGCGCGGGATCCCGTCCCGGCTGTTTGCCGTGGCGATAAAGAGTACCTGGGAAAGGTCGAGCGGAATCTCTACATAGTGATCGCGGAACGCGTGGTTCTGCTCCCCGTCCAGCACTTCCAGAAGCGCGGACGCGGGATCTCCCTTGTAGTCGTTCCCCAGCTTGTCGATCTCGTCTAAGAGCATCAGCGGATTTTTGACGCCCGCCTGTTTCAGGGCTGCCGCCACCCGCCCGGGCATGGCGCCCACATAGGTCTTGCGGTGCCCCCTGATCTCCGCCTCATCCCGCACGCCGCCGAGGCAGATCCGCACATACCGCCTGTTTAGCGCCTCCGCCACGCTCTTTGCTACGGAAGTCTTTCCCGTGCCGGGCGGTCCGACCAGACAGATGATCTGGCTTCCCGCTTTCCCCGACAGCATCCGCACCGCCAGAAATTCCAGCATCCGCTCTTTCACCTTTTCGAGACCGTAATGCTGCTCGTTCAGAATCTTTTCCGCCCGCGCAAGATCCCTGCTGTCTTTAGAGACCTTATCCCAGGGAAGTTCCAAAAGAGTCTCTATGTAAGCCCGTTCCACCGCACTCTCGGAACTGCTGCCGGACACGTTGGTATATCGCGCGACCTCCTTGCGGATCTTCTCCTTTACTTCCTCTTTCGCTTTCAGTTTCTCCGCCTCGGCAAGGAAGCGCTCCGCGTCGCTGTCGGTATTGTTCTCTCCCAATTCCTCTTTGATATACTGTAACTGCTCCCGCAGGATATAATCGCGCTGGTTCTTGTCGATCCGCTGTCTGATATCCTTCGCCAGATCGTTTTTGATGCGGAGGATCTCCACTTCCCGCATGAGGATCCCCGTCAGGATCGTAAAGCGCTCCCGCACGGAGACCGCTCCCAGGATCCGTTGTTTATCCGCTGTCTGGAGCGGCATATTGATGGTGACGCTGTCCAACAGCTTCCCGAGGGGCATTCCCTCCTCGATCTGATCCTGCACCGCTTTCCCCACTTTGGGAAAGCAGGCGCTGTAGGCAGCCAGCGTCTCTTTGACCGTTCTGGTCATCGCCTCATGCGTGACCTCGTCAATGTCCGCGCTGTCATCTTTCTCATATGACACCTGTGTCATTATGCCCGTATCCGCCTCTACAATACCGTAAATACGGACTCTGGAAAGCCCCTCCACCAGCACGCGCAAAACCTGCCCCGGAAGTTTGCTGACCTGCCTGATCAATACAAGCGTTCCCACCTGATAGATCCCGTCAAGCCCCGGCGTCTCCTCTCCGTCACCCTTGCAGGTCACCGTGACCAGCCGCTGATCTCTGAGCATCGCCTGCTCCACCGAGGCGATCGAAGACCCCCTGCTCAAGTCAAAATGGATCACCATACCGGGCAGGATCGTCAAGCCCCGCAAAGTCACGGTCGGAAGCATATCCTGCTGCAAAAGGGCAAGGGCGTCCGCGCTGCCCGTTCCGTTTTCCAACTGATTCCAATTATCCATAGGATCATCCCTAACACAAAATGGGGTGAGCTTTGCTCACCCGGTTATCTTTGCCTGTAACAATCTGTCGCGGTAGCGTACGGTCGGCTTATCTTCGCCGTCCACCGCCTTTTTCGTCAGGATGCACTCCGCGATGCTGTCATCCGAGGGAATCTCGTACATCACGTCCATCATGACTTTTTCCAAAATGGAGCGCAGTCCCCTCGCTCCGGTCTTTCTCTCATGCGCGAGTCTTGCGATCTCCTGCACCGCGTCGTCCTCCACGGAAAGTTTCACTTCATCGAAAGCGAACAGCTTTTTATACTGCTTGATCAGCGCGTTTTTTGGCTCCCGCAGAATGCGCACGAGCGCTTCCTGATCCAGCCCCTCAAGCGCCACCGTCACCGGAACGCGCCCGATAAATTCCGGAATCAGACCAAACTTCATCAGATCCTGCGGCGTGACCTCCTTTAAGATCGCCCCGATCTCCTTGCCGCTCTTCTCCGCGACTTCCGCGTTAAAGCCGATGGAGTGTCGGTCAAGCCGCTCCTCCACGATCTTTTCCAGCCCGTCAAACGCGCCGCCGCAGATGAAAAGGATGTTTGACGTGTCGATCTGCAGCAGTTCCTGATGGGGATGCTTTCTGCCGCCCTGCGGCGGTACGCTTGCCACCGTCCCCTCGATGATCTTAAGAAGCGCCTGCTGGACACCCTCACCCGACACATCCCGGGTGATGGACACATTTTCGCCTTTTTTTGTGATCTTGTCGATCTCGTCGATATAGATGATGCCGTACTGCGCCCGCTCGATATCGTAGTCCGCTGCCTGGATCAGCTTTAAGAGGATATTCTCCACATCCTCGCCCACATACCCCGCCTCGGTCAGCGTCGTCGCGTCCGCGATGGCGAAAGGCACATTGATGATCTTTGCCAGCGTCTGCGCCAGATATGTCTTACCCGAACCCGTGGGACCGATCATGATGATATTGCTCTTTTGCAGCTCCACTTCGTCTTCATCGTCCTGCGGCGCCGTCACACGCTTATAGTGATTGTAGACGGAGACCGCCATCACTTTTTTGGCTTCCTCCTGCCCGATCACATACTCGTCAAGGAAGTTTTTGATCTCCACCGGCTTTAGGAGATTGATCTCCATCTCCTCCGCAACGCCTTCTTCATACTCTTCCTCGATGATGTCCGCGCAGATATCCACGCACTCGTCACAGATATAAACGCCGTTCGGACCGGCAATCATCTTTTTCACCTGATCCTGCGACTTATTACAAAAAGAGCACCTTACTTTTTCCTCAGAAATCTTTCCAGCCATTTTGTTCCTCATTCCGAAGCCTTTATTTTTGATGCGTCACTTATCACGCCTTTTCTTCCGTGCTGGCATGACTGGTGATGATGCGGTCGATCAGCCCGTAGGCAAGCGCTTCCTCCGCAGTTTTCCAGTTATCCCTCTCCGTGTCCGCCATGACCACTTCAAAATCCTGTCCGGTATTTTCCGCCATGATCCGCGCCATCTTCTCTTTCGTTGCCAGGATGTGCTTCGCCGAGATCTCGATCTCGGTAGCCTGCCCCTGTGCGCCGCCAGACGGCTGATGGATCATGATCTCCGCATTCGGCAGAGCCATCCGTTTTCCTTTCGTGCCGCCCGCCAGCAGGAAAGCGCCCATACTGGCTGCCATGCCGATACATACGGTGGAAACGTCGCATTTGATAAACTGCATGGTATCGTAGATCGCCATACCGGCCGTGATCACACCGCCGGGGCTGTTGATGTAGAGATTGATGTCTTTCTCCGGATCCTCCGATTCCAGGAAAAGAAGCTGCGCCACGATCACACTCGCGCTGGCGTCGTTCACTTCCTCGCCGAGGAAGATGATCCGCTCTTTCAACAGTCTGGAATAAATATCGTAAGAGCGTTCCCCTTTAGACGTTTGTTCGATGACATAAGGTATTAACGGCATATTGCACCTCCCGAATTTTTATTTTGCCTTGCTTTCTTTCGCATTCTCCGCGATAAACTCTACAGCCTTTCTGACCAACAGATCCTGCGTGATATTTTTCTTCTCCCGCTCGCCCAGAAGTTCTTTTACCTTGTCAAGTTCCATCTGGTAAACGTCTGCCATAGTCATTAACTCTTCCTCATACTCTTCGTCGGAAACCTCCAGCTTCTCCGCTTTCGCCACCGCCTCGAGCACAAGTCTGGAGCGGATGCGCTCCTCCGCCTGCGGCTTCACCTGCTCTATCATCTGTTCATAGCTTGTTCCGGTCATCTGGAGATACTGCTCCATAGAGATTCCCTGCATGGTGATACGCTGTGCAAATTCATCCACCATCTGTCTCTGCTGTGTGTTAAGCATCGCCTCGGGGATCTCCATCTCGGAAGCATCCACCGCAGCTTTCACCGCAGCGTCCTCTTTCTCCCGCTTCGCATCGTTTGCCTTTTTCTCTTCCAGGTTCTTCTTTACATCCTCGCGGTACTCGGCAAGCGTCTCAAACTCGGAGACGTCGCTTGCAAACTCATCGTTTAACTCCGGCAGCTCCTTCTCGCGGATCTCTTTCACCGTGCACTTAAAGACCGCTTCCCTGCCCTGCAAGTGCTCCGCCTGATAATCTTCGGGGAAAGTCACTTTCACCTCTGTCTCCTCGCCGATCTTTGCGCCGACAAGCTGCTCCTCGAAGCCGGGAATGAACGCCCCGGAACCGATGGTCAGAGGATAGTTTTCTCCCTTGCCGCCCTCAAAGGCAACTCCGTCCACAAAGCCCTCAAAATCCAGCGTCGTCATATCGCCATCTTTCACCGGACGGTCATCCACCGCAACGTTTCTCGCGCTGTTCTCGCGTTCCCTGTTGATCTCGGCGTCCACTTCCTCGTCCGTCACAGCCGTCTCGATCTTGTCAACTTTCACGCCCTTGTACTTGCCGAGTTTCACTTCCGGCTTTAACGCCACTTCCGCCGTAAAGATAAACGGCTTTCCAGCCGCGATCTGCGTCACCTCGATCTTGGGAGAGGAAACGATCTCCTCCTCACACTCGTCGAGCGCCTCATCGTAAGCGTCGGGGATCACGATATTTGCCGCTTCCTCGAAAAACACTTCCTTGCCGTACATCTTTTCTACCATCTGGCGGGGCACTTTGCCCTTTCGAAAGCCCGGAATGGAGATTTTTTTCTTCTCTTTCTGGTAAGCTTTCTCAACCGCTTTCTCAAAGGTGTCCACATCCACCTCGATGGTCAGCTTCGCCATGTTCTTTTCTGATTTTTCCACCTGTACACTCATGCGACCGGTTCCTCCTTACTTTCCTCTTGCTGCTCTTTTTCTTCTATATTTATAAGATTTCAGCCATTTTCATAAAGTCACTGAGATATTATAGCACAAGACCTTGGAAAATACTAGGGAAATTTTGCACATGAAGACGCCCCGCCTGTGTTTTCACAAGCGAGGCATCCTTTTCTGCTGGTGTTACTTCATCTGCTCTTCCTGCTTCTTGATCATTCTACGAACCATCTCGCCGCCGATGGAACCTGCCTCTTTGGAAGTCAGGTCGCCGTTGTAACCCTCTTTCAGGTTTACGCCGAGTTCAGACGCTACCTCAGTCTTGAAGCGGTCCATAGCTGCCTTAGCCTCAGGAACCTCAGTTCTATTGGTCTTGTTGCTTGCCATTTCTTTTCACCTCCGAAATACGTTTACATCCTTTGATGCTTCATCTATATTTGAGACAAGCGCATCCGTCCTGCGCTTGTCTGATGACGTTTGTCTGCTTGACTGCGCATTTTCGTCTGCCGCTTATCTTGATGTTAGTATGTTCGGGTGAAAAAAAATTATAATGGAAATTGCTGGCAGATTCAGAGCGGAAATACGATCTTTTCCGCCATCGCCTCCGCCGCTTCTTTTCCCTGTAACTTTTCCAGAATGGCAAGTCCGAACGGAATGGCGGCGCCCATACCGCGTCCCGTGATGAGGCTGCCGTCGATGACAGCAGGCTCATTTCTAACCTCGGCGCCCTCCAAATGCTCCTCAAAGCTCGGGAAAGAGCAGGCTTTTTTTCCTCTCAAATGACCGCGGTGCCCTAAGATGCTCGGCGCGGCGCAGATTGCCGTCACAAGTTTTCCCGCATTCACAAAAGCGTCCACCTGCTCCATCAGCGGTGCGAACGCCTCCAGATTCTTCGTGCCCGGCATCCCGCCCGGCAGCACGATCACGTCCACCTTATCAAAATCCACTTCCGAAAAGAGAGCGTCCGTCTCCACCGTCACGCTGTGGGAACTTGTCACGGTCTTTTCTCCCGTGACGGAGACCATCTCTACCGTCTCGCCTGCGCGGCGCAGGATGTCCACCACCGTAAGCGCCTCAATCTCCTCAAAGCCTGTTGCGAAAAATACTGCGATTCTGCTCATACTGTTCTGCTCCTTCCTGTTATTCATTATTCATGTGTACTCTAATTTCCATATAAGTCTATATCACACTCTGTAAAATGATTAAATTCTAACTGGCATTTATTATATCACCTCATAATCTGTACTGCAAATACAATCGCTTGACACCCCGACTCCATCATGCTATCCTATATTCATCATTTACCTTTGGTCTGTATGGCTGTTCTTGGTCGTACTTATCGCGGCATATCGCCGGGAATTTCCAAGTAAACGATTTACCGTATGTTTTTTGTTCTTTGACAAACAAATAAGACTTTACACCGCCGACAAATCCCTTTATAATGAAAGCAGACAAGAAATCGTCTGACTATCTGTAAGGAGGGTGAAAGGATGTACGAAATGCCAACTGATCTGCAATATAAGGACGAACTGCGAAAAGAAGAAATCAGAATTGAAAGCGAACTTGAAATGTTAACAAAACAGGATTACGAACAACTTGAAAAGAAGTTGAAACGTGATTTGGAAAGAGTACGCAAAAGCCTGCAGGACTAACTAAAGAACTATTCCGGTAACTCGAAAACCAAGGTGTAGAGTCTTATGCTGCGGTAAGACTCTGCACCCGAAAGGAGCACTTCATGGAGATCGAACGCAAATTCACCATCTCGCATTTACCCGAAAACCTGACTTCCTACCCCTGCCGCATCATCGAGCAGGCATACCTCAATACCGATCCGGTCATCCGGATCCGCAGGGAGGACGACTCCTACTACCTGACCTACAAGGGAAAGGGGCTGCTTGCCCGCGAGGAGTACAATCTCCCCCTAAATGCGGCATCCTACGAACATCTGCTGAAAAAAGCGGACGGCAATCTCATCTCCAAAAAGCGCTATCTCATTCCCATCGACCGCCCGCAGTTTGATATGACACTCCTGTCAGTTTTCGAAAATAATATTGACCAACTCAGTCTATGCGTAGAACTGGACATTTTCGAGCCGCCCTTTGCGCCGCTCGTCATTGCGGAAGTCGAATTTCCGGACAAGGAAACGGCGGAAGCGTTTCTCCCGCTTGACTGGTTTAGTCAAGACGTTACCAACGATCCCGCCTACCATAATTCCAATCTGAGCCGTCAAACATTCTGACGTCCCCTTTCCATTATCCTCTTTCAGATCTGTTCCGCATCAGAACGAGCTGCTTTTTGCGATCTCACCAAAACAATCCCCGCCGCGATCCACAGCGGGATCATCGCGATCAGACCGATATAAGCAGGTCCGAAAATGGAATATCTGCTGTACTCTTCCCTGACCAGATACGGAAAGATTGTAGCGAAAGCATTCACGGACCCATGCATCAGCGCCGGAAACCAGATGCAGTCCGTCTTTTCGTAGACAGCATCCATCAAAATGCCCATCGCCACCGTACACAGGCAGAAAACGGGCGGTCCGAGCAGCGGCGCGCCGATATAGTCTGTTCCGTATTCATAACCGAATAAGATCATTGCTGGCCAATGCCATACGCCCCAGATCACACCGCTCAAAAGGCGGCCTTCCACGACGCCGAGTTTCTCTTTTAAGTACGGCGTCATCGCGCCTCTCCAGCCCACTTCTTCCCCCAAAGCCGCAAACATATTTAAAAACGGGGCAAACGTAAGCGCCTGTACGGCATTGACAGCCAGATACATCGGCATCGTCAGCCCCTGCGCCTCCAACTGCGCTAACGCCTGCTCTCCCGCCTGTGCGACCAATGTATTCGTAAAATAGGTAAGTTCCGCATCAAAGGCTTTCGGAAACACACAGAAGAAAAGGGCGGCGCCCACTACCATCAGCACGGAATTGAGCCACAGGGCGGCAAACAGATACCTGACATTTCCCTTCAGTTTCGGCGCCCAGCCCATGCCCTTTAAGGGAATGCCCGCGATCAGCGTCGCCGCAAACGGCGCATACATCAGCACCATCATCACGATCCGCGACACCGCCAGATTGCCCTGCTTTATAAAAACATTTGCGACGATCTGTAAGATCCATGCGATCACGAAAGCCGCTGTCAAATAGATTGTAAACTGCTTTTTCGTCGTATTCATAATCAGCTGTCCTCCCTGGTGAGGACTTTTTTCTGCCAGCTGTATTTCCCGCATTCCGCACATTTCATGTATCTCGTCCTGCCGATATGCGCGGCAAGATTTGTCTGCCAGTATGTGGGAACCTGCCTGTGATGACAGTGCTGACACTCATAATATCCGGCTTTCTGCTCGATGCCTACCGCGATAAACGCAACGACAACGATCATCGCCACCGCAAATACGATGATAAAACTCCGGATCCACGCCGGCATATCGACATATGCCGCCACCATGCACATCGCAAACCCGGCGATGGTCGCAGGCGCTCCGATCCAAAATTCCGTCCGGAGCATCTGCCTGTTCTTTTCTTCCACTTCTCTCTGCATTGCGAGCAGATTTTCTTCCGCTCTCTTGTCATATGCTTCTGTCATAATGTTTTCGCCCGACAGGAGTTCGTTGACATTGATCTGTAAGATTTCGCACAGTTCGAGCATGATTCCCGAATCCGGCATGGACTTTCCGGTCTCCCATTTGGATACCGCCCGGTCGCTGATTCCGAGTTTCTCGGCAAGCGCCGCCTGCGTCAGGTTCTGCTCCTTTCTACAGGATGCGATAAATCTTCCTATTTTGATCTGATCCATATCGGGCTCCTCCTTTCAGATCTCAGCATATCCGAAAGGAAAAGTTTCTTCCACGAACCGGTGGTTGAATCCCTGATTTTCGGCTGCTCTACCGTTGGTTGAGAATTTATTTCTCCGGCTTTACCGCTCTTGCGTAAAGTGTTGTCATGGAAAGGATCCGCTCCGCCAGTTCTTCCGTAAACTGCCCGGGCTTCATCCGCCACTTCCAGTTCGTGCCAAGCGTAGAGGGGAGATTCGTCCGCGCTTCTCCGCCAAGTCCCAGATAATCCTGCATGGGGATCACACAGGTCTCCGATACGCTCGCCATAGCCGCCCGGATAAACTCCCACTGTACGTCCTTTTTGGAGCGGATATTGAGGTAGCGCTTTGCAAACGCCCTGTCTTTCCGCGGCAGTTTCTCATACCAGCCAAGCGTCGTATCGTTATCGTGCGTTCCCGTATAGACAATGCTGTTTGCGGTATAATTATGCGGCAGATAATCGCTGTCCTCGCGGGAATCAAAGGCAAACTGCAAGATCTTCATGCCGGGATACCCTGTCTTTTTCACCAGCTTAATGACCGAATCGGTCAAAAATCCGAGATCCTCCGCGATCACCGCTTTTTTGCCGAGCGTCGCTTTCATCGTGCGGAAGATGTCGTAGCCCGGCCCCTTTTCCCAATGCCCGAACTCCGCCGTGGGATCCCCGTAAGGGATGGAATAATACTCGTCGAATCCCCGGAAATGGTCGATCCGCACCACGTCGTAGAGTTTGTAACAATAGCCGATCCGCTTCATCCACCAGGCATAGTCCGTCTTCTTATGATAATCCCAGCGGTAGAGCGGATTCCCCCAAAGCTGCCCCGTTGCCGAGAAAGCATCGGGCGGGCAGCCTGCCACCGCCGTGGGCGTAAGCGTCTCGTCGAACTGGAAAAGTTCCGGATTCGCCCAGGTGTCCGAACTGTCGAACGCTACATAGATCGGGATATCCCCGATGATATCGATCTTCTTTTTATTCGCGTAAGCCTTTAAGGCAAACCACTGTTTGGCGAACAGATACTGCTGGAACTGGTAAAATGCGATTTCCTCCGCATACTTTTCCGCATACCGTTTCATCGCCGCAGGCTTTCTGCGCTTGATCTCCTCGTCCCACTCGCTCCAGCTCTTACCGCCGAACGCATTTTTCACCGCCATGTACAGGGCGTAATCTTTCAGCCAGTAGGCATTTTCCTCCACGAAGTTCAGGTAATCCGCATCTTTTTCGATGTGGCTGTTTTGGAAAGCCTTTTTTAAGACTTTGAAGCGGGACAGATAGATCTTTTCATAATCCACATAAGCGTCGTCACCGCCGAAATCGTACTGCGCGCAGTCTTTCTTTGTCAGATACCCGTCCTCGATCAGCGTCTCCAGATCGATATAGTAAGGATTGCCCGCAAACGTGGAAAAAGACTGATACGGGGAATCCCCGTAACCCGTAGGCCCCAGCGGCAGGATCTGCCAATAGGATTGTCCCGCCATTTCCAACAGATCAATAAATTCATACGCCTCCTTTGAGAAGGCGCCGATCCCATACTTTGAAGGGATAGCAGATACAGGCAGTAAAACGCCGCTCTTTCTCATATCGTCCACATTTCCTTTCCTGAAAATTTGTTGTGTGCTTTACGGAAATCGTTTTCCTTGAGTCTTATCTTACAATAACCTGTCCAAAATGGCAAGCGTTATCCTGCACTTTCCTGATTTTCCTGCAAAAAGGTCAAAAACTCCCGCTCGGGCAGGGGCTTTGAAAAATAGTAGCCCTGGATATAGTCGATGTCCAGCTCTTCCATCGCCAGATACTGCTCCTTTGTCTCGATCCCCTCCGACACGATCTTTAATTTCATGCCGTGGATCATCTGCATGGCGGCGTTCATCACATATTTCGCCTTCTCGTCGCGGAAGAAAGCCTGGCTCATCTCCCGGTCAAATTTTACGATGTTGACGGGCATATCCACGATGTAATTTAAGTTCGACTGCCCGGTGCCGAAGTCGTCCAGCGAGAAATACACGCCGTATTCCATGAGCCGCCGCATATTTTCCAGAAGCGTCTTCTTCGCCGCCATAGACGCGGACTCCGTGATCTCCAGATTGATGTGTTTCGGATCGATCTGGTATTTCTCCATAATGGCTATGTAATCGTCCGCCAGTTCGGAATAGCCGCACTGGATGACCGACAGATTCACTTCGATATAATGCAGACCGTACTGTTCCAGCCTTTCTGCGGTAAAGAAGCGGCACACCTTGTCAAACACGATCTCTCCCAGCGGCAGGATCTTGCCGTTTGCCTCCGCCACGGAAATAAACGCGCCCGGCGGCACCAGATGCCCCTCGCGGTCGCGCATTCTGACCAGCGCCTCCGCGCTCACAAACTTCTTCTGCCGGGTGGAATAAATAGGCTGGTAGAAGACTTCGATCCGGTTCTCCTGCATGGCGTCTTCGAGCATCTGCTCCATGCGCTTTTCCTGACGCATCTGCTCGACAAACTCACTGTCCACCCGCTTAAAATTCGCCGTGCCGTGGTCGCGGCTCTTCCACCGCGCGTACTGCATCAGCTGCACCATCTCCTGATGATCCCGCACCAGCGTGGTGTCCGGCAGATAGGTATATTCCGTCTGCGCGATGCCGCCGATCTCTTTTCTCCCGTACTCCACAAAACTCCGTATTTTTTCCAGATGACGCTCGGCGTCCTCCGGCGTCTCAAAGACGAGCCACACTTCGTCGTCCGCCATCTTAAAGACTTTCGTGCGTTCAAATTTTGGAAGCCTCTTTGCAAAAGCCCGCATCGCAACCTCTTCCCTTTGATTTTCGTCCGCCTGTCCAAGTCCCAGACTCCACCAGACCGACATGACCGCAAATTTTTTCCCGCCGCCGTAAAGTTTTCTCGCGTAGAACAGCAGCGCGTCGTGATTGTACAGCCCCGTGACCCGGTCCGTCAGGTACTCCGGATTCTCCAGCCTGAAAAAGATCACCAGCACGCCGAGCGCCCCCGCATAGCCCACGAGCAGCAGGTCATTGTTCAAAAACTGCACCACGGCAGCCGCGACCCACATCCCCATCCAGATCAGGATCACCTGCGTCCTGCGGGGATTTCCCAGCTTTTGATTGCGGATCGTAAAGATGGCGTTGGAAATGAGAAAGCTGCCCGCAAACGCGTACGTCACAAGGACTGCCGGACCCGCCGAATACACCACGCCCGCCATTTTGTAAACGCCGATCGGCAGGCAGGCGATCACGGTACTCTCCGCCAGAAAAAAGGCGCAGCCGATATATGTCACCGTCCAGAACCGCTTCTGCCCCGCGTACACATCCGCGCACTCATACAGAAACCCGAGCAGCGCCACCAGCACGATCGTCATCAGATAGATCTTGCAGATGGCATAAACGAGCGTCAGGTGATCCCGCATCAGATGAACGATCGCCCAGATCGAGAACATATCAAAGAAAATACACAAAAGCATCCCCGTCATGAGCGCCTGAAACGCGATCTGCGTACCCAGCCGCAGGGACTTGTACCTTGTGTAAAATGCGATCATCACGACAAGCAGGATCATGCCGCACACCTGTGCATAGATATTCATTGCTCTCTCCTCACATCCTCTTCCCTATAAAAACGGAATCATCTCCCGCACCGAAGAAAAGATCAGGTGCGGCACAACTTCCGACTCCTTTACGTCCTCCAAAGAAGCCTCCCCGCTTAAGACGAGCACGCTTTTGAGACCGTGATTCCTGCCCGCCGCGATATCCGTGTAAAGCCTGTCCCCCACCATAGCGATATGCTCCCGCTCCGTATTGACCCGTTCGGTCAAATATGCAATGATATCCTCGTTCGGCTTGCCGATCACACGGTCCGGATAACGAAACGCGGAAGCGTGGATAAAGGCGTGGATCGCTCCGGCGTCCGGAATAAATCCGTCCTCCGTCGGACAGTTATAGTCCGGATGGGTCGCCAGATAGGGAAGCCCTGCGCGCACATGATCGCAGACTTTGCACAGTTTCGCATAGGTGAGCGACGTGTCAAATGCCGTCACCACCACATCGGGGGACGCGTCTTCCAAAACGATGCCCGCCTGCAAAAACTCCGCCTGCAAAAGCTCGTTCCCCAAAAGAAAGACCTTCTTCCCCGGAAAATGCCGTTTCAGATAATGAATCGCCGCCTGCCCCGAAGTGACGATCTTTTCCGCTCCCACGGAAAGCCCCATGCGCTCTAGTTTCTCCACATACACCGCCGCGTTTTTGGAAGAATTGTTCGTCACAAAGACATAGCTTCTTCCGGACGCTTCGATCCGTGCGAGAAACTCTTTTGCGCCGTCGATCCAGCGCTCCCCCAGATAGACCGTGCCGTCCATATCCAGGGCAAAACACCGAACCTGTGAAAGGATCCTTTCCGCATCCTCATTTACAACGGGAATCTTTGTCATCATACATCGTCCTCACTCCTATACAGTATACCAAAAGTTCCCGTTTTCGTCACCCGATATCGTTATTTTTATGGCGGAAAAATGCGGAGAATATCTTCCACAGTTGACCAATCAAGTCAAAGCTTCCCCAGCGGATAACTTTCTGAAATTCTTCCCAGGTATGCTTCGTATTGTTATGTACATAAGGCGCGGGGCACTCTTTTCCCGTCACGTCGTAATGCCGCAGGACGCGGGAGGCGGGAATGCCGTACCGCTTCATCAGATACCTAGAAAGCTCCGCCGCCGCCTCCACCGTCGCGTCCTCAAAATACCAGTCCGGATCCGACGCTTTCCTGCTGCTTTTGTCTTTCTTCCTCACGCAGAGTTCGATCCCGATACTGTTGGCATTGCGGCATTCCGGATGCCGATACTGCTTTGCTCCGCAATGCCATGCAATATTTTCGTCCTCCACGCTCTGCCAGATCTCACCTTCATATCCCACAAAATAATGCGCCGAGCTGTTTCTCTTCTGCGCCGCAAAGAAGCGGCAGTTCTCCTCGGCGGTGCCGAAAGCGCCCGTATAGTGGATGACAAGATAGCGGATGCGTGCGGCGTCCCCTCTTCTGAAATTATATGGAGTGAGCATCATGTTGATCGTTCTCATCGTTCCCTCATTTCTGCACCGTTTCATCCTGCTGATCCAGATGCCGCTGTATCTCCTCCAGGAAAGGTTCCCAATAGTGCCCCTCAAATGTCATCCTGCACGCCTCATAATCATCTTCATCCCAGGTCTCAAGCGGCTCGCCGATCCGATGCTGATAGTGAAAGAGAAACGCCGTGAACACAAGACCCTTGATCAGCATGAGCCCGCCCTCGGAAGCCAGATAGATCTCCCAGAAATCATAGGATAATCCCGGATTTTCCAGAATCTGCGGATCATCGTTTCCCAGCACGCAGGGCACGCCCAGCTTCATGAGGAGCAGCGCGTAATGATTTCTGATATCCGGAAAGTACCGCAGCATCTGGTTGCTGATGGGGCACACCTCCAGCACCGGCCCGCACGGCATCTCATCTATGCTCCTTGCCGCATAACGCGTGAGCGCGCCCGGATATTCCAAAAGCTGGAAACCGTGCCCGATCCGCCATCTGGAAGCGATCTTCGCGTCGATGATGTTTTCCTGCTCCATCCAAAGACTCTCGCCCGCATGGAGCATCAGATCGATCAGTTCCACGCGCGTATGACCGTCCGGATCATACATCTTTTTCAGGCGCGCCGCTTCTTCCTGCAATGCCGGCGTCGTATAGCCGGACAGCGCCGTCCCGTAATAAATATCCTGATAATAGCTGTAACTGGTTTTCCCGCGGTCTTCTTCGCTGACAAAATCAAATCCCGCGATCAGTTTTGCATAAGCGCCCTTTTTCCAGACGATCGCCGTATCCATCTTTTTCATCAGCTTTTCCCTGTCCCGCACAACCTCTGCATTCAGATCCCGCCTCGCGCACAAAATAACGCCAAGCCCCATCTCTCCCAAAGGCAGTTTCCACTTCTGTGCGCAAACGTCGTCCTGATACCGTTTCACCGCCTCGTCCCTTGCCGCCGTAAGCAGATCCAGAAAGCGCGGCGACTGATCCATCACCACGTTTGCCTGCCTGCTGTTCCCGTCGTCCGAAAACTCCTGAAAACCGCACCGCAGCTCCACATAGTCGATCCGGTCTTGCAGACATTCCAGGAAAAACCGGAGATGATATTCATAGTAGAACGTCTCGTTTGTAAACAGATCGGACGTCCTGAGAAAGATCTGATTAAATTCATCCCAGATATAAGGATTCCCGTCCGTATGCGGTCCGATCGTCAGCCAGTCTTTCAGTTTTGCCTCCGCGTCAGCCATCCGCTGAAACGAGAGAAAAAAAGTCTGCAAGGGTATCTGCGTCTCCGTCCCCGCCGCCTGATAAGACATTTTTCCCGCACCGGCGCCCGCCGTCTCGATATAGATTGTGGGCAGCTCTTTCTCCCTGATAAAATCTTTGAGAAGATCGATCAGCCCCTCCACAGAAAGCGCCGCCGCGCTGTGAACGTGGAGAAGACCTCCTTTGGGAAGCCTGCGGAATATCTCCATCAGCGTATCATCCTCATCCCCCATGCGCCGCTTATGATCCACAAACGGTACAGCAGTCGGATAAGGCTGCATCCCCCGCTCGTAAGCCCACCGATAAATGTCCTTGACGTGCCGCATCCGCTCTTCCAGTTGATTCTCCAGCCTGCTTACGCGCCCGCTGTTTATCATAAGGTGCCGCCATTTTCTATAAAACCATCGGCTCTTATCCTCTATGAGAAGCTGATTATTTCGTTCCACCGCTTTCATCAGATCCCGACTCTCATAATCTCTGTTCTGTAATATCATCGTCTTTTTCTCCTTCCTATCCTAAAAAGAAAGTCCGGCAGTACGATCTCGTCCTGCCGGTCCTTTCTCCGAAGCATCTTTGCCGTTTAGTCAGCCGCTTCCCATGTATTGTCCGCCGTGAGCCTGATCGCTCTCTCATACTGATTGACCGGGAAGTCGATCTCGTAGCGCTCCGTCATGCGGTTCAAGTCGATGACCTCGCCCTCCTCAAAATCCCCGAATGCGATCCAGTATTTCGGATGCACCGCGAAGGTGTACTGCAAATTGGGATCCGCCTGTCTTGCAAACACAGGCTTGCCGGACATAGCGATACCGATGGACGCCTTGCCGGCAGGGATGGTCCCGTCGCATTTGATGCCGAGTTTCCCCTGCGTCGTCTTGTGATTGGAGCTTACGAAGTGATAAGCTTCGCTCTCCCGCGTAAAGCCGATGGAATTCTCGCTCGTATTGGAAGGATCCGCTTTGTACACTTCGGATGCACGGAAGATCACACCGGGCTCCAGCACGCCCTCTTCGCTCCACGCAAAGCTGTAGTCGATGTTCCACTCAAATTTCAGGGTCGTGCCGGGATGCGCTTTCTTGCTGAACCACACCAGAGACCGGATATCCTCGTCCTGATCCTCGTAGGTCTGATAGATGCAGAAATCGCCGCAGGATGTTCCCTGATGCTCCACATCAAGTTGATACTTTGTTGCCATGATTCATTTCCTCCATTTTCCTTTATTTTTTCAAACATGTTTGCGCGCTCCCTGTCTGATGAAGCCAGTGTAGCACAGGGATTCGGAAAGTTTCCGGACACAGATCGGAAAGTTATCGGAATCCTTTCAGTTTTCTGCTGTAGTAGAGGACCTTTTCCCGATCGCCCTGCTTTTCATAATGGACAAGGAGTCTTCCCAGCACGTCATAGTAAGCCATATCATAAACAGCCTCGTACTCCTCCACCCACTCGTAACTGTTCTCAAACAAAAGCGGAGCCGTATAAAGCCGTTCTGCGCGTTCCCAATCCTCCACCTCCTGACTGTCGAGGCACCGGAAAAATTCCCGCAGATCCAGCTCTATCAGCTCCGTATCGAGATAAATCTCCTCCCTGTAGACCGCAAGCGGCAGTTCCACGCCCTCTTTCTTCTGCCATCCCTGCAAAAAAGCGCAGACTTTATACAGGCTGTCCCTGGCTCTGCCGCGTTCCGCCTCCGCCCACATCAGCTCCTCCAGCATCCGCTTTCTGACCGCCCTGCCGCCGCTGCAACAGAGGTAAGAAAGCAGTTCTTCCGCTTTTTTGTTCTTCATCGGATGATAGCGCCCGTTCCGGTAAATACTGAATTTGCCGAAACACTCAATTTGTACGCCAATTTTTTTTCAGCCCGGCCATACTGTCAGCCAGGATAAGCGGCGCGAGCAAAATGCCGGTCTGCGTGATACTGCAGTCCAGCATGTCCTGCTCCCTGATCGAGAACGCTGCCATTGCTTTTGGGGGCAGATAGATCATCCCGCCGTTTTTCACTTGTACTTTCATATTTTTCCCCTTTTACGTTTTTTCCACTACCCGCATCCTGCCGCCGAATACCCGACGTTCCTCCTTTTCCCTCCTTTCTGTGCCTGTCATCTGCGCATAGTGGTTTACATAATTATACAGCAAATCAAAACTCCTGTAAAGTTTCTGCGCGGATGCCTCTTTCTTTCTCATGCCGCAGATGTTATACTTTATAGTAAGATGACGCGAAAGGAGCTTTCCATGAAAGAAAAACTTTACACCATCCCCTTAAACGACGCCATAAACGCGCAGGACGAATGTCCATTCTGCTTTATCGAGCGCAATGTGGAACAGGATCTTCTGGATTTTGTCCTCGGCTCCGGCTCTTCCTACATGGAGAGCGACGTCAGGGAGCAGACCGACAAAGAGGGATTTTGCAGAAATCATTTTCAGAAAATGTTCGACTACGGCAACACGCTCGGAAACGCCTGGATCTTAAAGACGCACTATCAGCGGATGAATCAGGAACTCCACGAAAAGATCAAAGCTTTTTCGCCCGGTAAAACTTCCCTCAAGGATAAGCTTAAAAAACAGCCCGGGCGCACCAACCCCATCGGCGTCTGGGCAGCGGAAAAAGACGCCTCCTGCTACATCTGCAAGCGTTATGCCGACACCTACGAGCGCTATCTGGATACCTTTTTCGTGATGTTCAAAAAGGACGCCGAATTTCGCACAAAGGTGCGGGAAAGCAAAGGGTTCTGCCTGCACCATTTCGGCGATCTGTGCGAAGCGGCGGACAGCCGCCTGAATGATAAGGAGAAAAAAGACTTTTACGATATGGTCTTCCCGCTGATGGAGGAAAATATGACACGTCTGTCAGAAGATGTCTCCTGGCTGGTGGAGAAGTTCGACTACCGCAATAAGGACGCCGACTGGAAAAATTCCAAAGACGCCATCCAGCGCGGGATGCAGAAATTAAAAGGCGGGTATCCCGCCGACCCGCCGTATCAGGCAAATAAATAGAAAAATAAAAAAGCAGGAGACATCTTTTTCTTATTGATAAAAAGATGTCTCCTCTGTCTTTATGATCTGTCTGCGCTCCTATTCGTCCAGATACTCCTCCTCGGTGTCGTCGTCAAAGAACTCCTCCACCTTTTCTTCTGCTTTTTCTTCTGCTTTCTCTTCCGCTTTCTGCGCGCCGCCCACGACCTTATCCGCCGCTTCGGCTTTCGCTGCCTGAATGCCCTCTTTGAACTCGCCCGCCACGGCTTCTTTCAGATTGTCCTCCGCCTTTTTCAGATCCAGATCCACATAGTTGCGGTCGGAATCGCCCTCGTCCAGATCTTCGTCGAAATTATCGAAGTCATCATCGTCAAAATCATCGTCCATCAGAGCGTCCTTACCCTTAAGGTAATAGTACGCCCCTCCCGCTACGGCGCCAAGAGCCGCTGTCACCAACAATAACTTACCGAATTTTTTTGCCATCAGTGTTCTCCTTTCACCGTAACTGCATACGTTTCGCTATATTATATATACTAATACTATTTTGTGAAAATGAAAAGAGAATATGTATAAAAAAACTGAAAATTTTACCAATTCCGCATTCCGACCACTACATCTTGTGGCAAAAAACTTTTTCGAAACTAGTTTTCTTCTTTTCATTGAATCCTGTCCGACATTGTGTTATAGTAAAACCTGACCGATAAGGTCAATTTATGTAGAATCGGGGAAGATATGAACGAAAAATTTTTTGATCTGAAAAAAGAAAAACAGGACCGCATGATCAATGCCGCCCTAAAGGTATTCGCGCAGGGCGGCTATAAACATGCCAGTACAGACGACATCGTGGGTGAGGCCGGCATCAGCAAGGGATTATTGTTTCACTATTTCGGGAGTAAGCTTGGCCTTTACAGCTTCCTCTTTGACTACAGTGTGCGCTTTATGAAGCTGGAACTGACCGGAGCCGTCTCCTCCACGGAGCAGGATTATTTTGAGATCCGCAGGCTGATGGAATATGCCAGATTGCAGGTGCTGAAAAACTATCCCTATATGCAGCAGTTCCTGGACCGCTGCCGCCGTGAGGATGTGAGCGAAGCGCTGGTTGCCATCGAACGGCAGAGGAATGTCCTCGGCGACGTGCAGGCTGTCCTGAAAAATCAGGCGGACCGCTCCCGCTTTAAGGCGGAAGTCGATTACGAGAAGCTGGATCAGATGCTGACTTATACCCTGAGCGGTCTGATGAACGCTCATTTTGAGGACGCATCTTTCCATGCGGATATGCTCTACGACGAGAGCTGCGCTTACTTAACTATGGTAAAATCGCTCTCCTACCGCTGATCGTCGCTTAACGGCGACGATCCAGAGAATGCTTCGCATTCTCCCTGAAATGGTCGACATGCAAAAGGCGCAGATCGCCGAATCTGCGTCTTTTTTACTGCCAGGCTTCTTTCAGTCTTTTCAGTCCCTGCAAAATCTCATCCTCCGACAGTCCCCCGTAACCGAGGATCAGGGTTGCGGGGCGTTTTTGTTCTCCCGCCTGCGCGTCTTTTTCTCCCACGCGGAAAGCCTCCATCCCGTATACTTTCACATCCGCCTTTTCCGCCGCCCGGACAAGGTCTGTTTCTTTCCTGCCCCGTTTGTCCGTAAGCAGAATGTGCAGCCCTGCATTCTCGCCGCTCACGGCAAAATCCGCCTCCCATTCGCGAATCTGCCCCAAAAGCAGATCGTGTTTTGCGCGGTACTGTTTGCGCATCTTGTTGAGATACCGCTCGAAATAACCGTCGCGGATAAACTCGTTTAAGATCGCCTGGTCGATCCTGGATACCGTGGAGGAAAAAAAGCTGCACTCCCTGCGGTATTTTTCCAGAAGCGGATAGGGCAGCGCCATGTAACTGACACGGATCGCGGGGGCGATCGCCTTGGAAAAAGTGCCCAGATAGATTACGCTGCCCGCCGTATCCGAAGCCTGCAAAGACGGCAGGGGTCTTCCCTTATAGCGGAATTCACTGTCGTAGTCATCCTCGATCAGATAGCGGTCTTTTTCTGCCGCCGCCCAGCCAAGAAGCTCCATGCGCCTGCCGATCGGCATGGAGATCCCCGTCGGATACTGGTGGGAAGGCATCACATAGGCTGCCTGCGCGCCGCTCTCCCACAGCTTGTCCACGCTGATCCCTTTTTCATCCAGAGGAATCAGCGAGATCGGGTAGGCAAAGGAGCGGAAGATCCGATACGCCCGCAGATAAGTCGGATCCTCCATAGCGATCGGCACATGGCGTCCCAGCAGTTTTTCCAGCAAAAGAAGCAGAAAATCGTTTCCCGCGCCGATGATGAGCTGCTCCGGCTCACAGTTTACGCCGCGGGAACCGTGCAGATAGCGGCAGATCGTCCGCCGAAGCTCCTCGTCCCCCTGCGGCTCCCCCAAGGCAAACATCTGACTCTTCGCATCCACCAGAATGTTCCTGGTGATCTTTTTCCAGGTGGCATAGGGAAAATGCGTCATGTCGATGGCAGTCGGGGAAAAATCATAACGAAAGGCGCTCTCCGGCTCTTTTTTCGCCGGGCGCGCCCTCTCCTTTGCAGCCGTCATCCCGGTGTCGTACAGTCCTTCCGTGGCGTTCACAAAATACCCGCTCTTAGGCTTCGCGGTCAGATACCCTTCCGCTGTAAGCTGACCGTAAGCCATATCCACCGTCGTTCTGGACACCTGTAGAGAATCCGAGAGGAATCGGGTCGAGGGAAGCCGCTCGCCCGGCAGACGTTTCCCTGTCCTGATCTCCTCTCGGATATCCTCGTAAAGCTGCTCATATAAAGTTTTACCGCTATTTTTTTGCAGCCGAAGCATTCTTCTCCTTGATCTTCTTCATCAACATTTCTTTCACGTCTCTCGCCTTATCCTTCATGCGGGGATTGGCTGTCTTTGACGTAATCAGACCCGTGATCAGACGGCTCGCCACATCATACTGCTCAAAGCGCATCGCCGTTACCGCGATCAAAAAGTCCACCGTCGGCTCATCCATGCCGCACATGGGGAAACTCTCCGTCTGTCTCGCCGCAAGGAAACCTTCCAGCGCATTCTGGAGAAATTCATCCTCCTCCGCCTGACACTGTTTCTTCTTCTCCTCGTAGCCCTCTTCCGCAGGATCCAGATGCTCCGCCTGCCCGCGTAAGAGCCATGCCGTTTTCAGACAGATGTAGGCTTTTTCGCTCGCCTTTGTCTGCTTGACGATCGCGTTGGCAAGCGCCATCTTATAACGCTCCAGCGCCTCCTCGTAAGTATAGGTCTCCGCCGTCTCTTTCTGCGGCTTAAAGTTTGCGGAGATCGCTTTCTGGATATTCTTTGCCTGCGGCGAAGTCAGATATTTGAAAAATCTGCTCAAGGACGCATACCCACAGGACGGGCACATGATCACATCGTATTTCAACAGATCGATCTGCTCGTATTTGGGGCGCAGATCCAGATCGCTGCCCGCCAGCTTCGCTTTTCCGATCTTAACGGTCCTCGCCTTAAATTCCCTGTCGCAGAGCGGACAGGTAAAGGATTTGTCAAAAAGAAAATCCTGCTCCTGCGTTACATGCGCTCCGGCTTCTCCGCCTTCTCCCTCCTCCGCCTTTTTCGGGGCGTCGTAAAGATCCATCCCCTCCAGATTACTCAGTCCAAACTGCTCTAAGCCCGATAACAGTCCTGCCATTTTGTTACCCTCCACATCCTATTCGTTCGATCTTATCTGCTTTTTTCTCCCTGTCAAATACCGTCTGCCCCGCATGCAGAAACACTTTCTTCATGCCGACACACATTATATCATACTCTATTTTTCCGATTTCGGCAATACATAGGAGCTTTTTAGTGACACAATTCTGTTAAAAACCAGACTGCCCGGCTTGGAATCTTTACAATCCACACAGAAAAATCCCTGCCTGACAAACTGGAAACTCTCGTATGCCTTTGCGTCTTTCACCGACGGCTCGATCCGGCAGTCCTTTAAGACTTTCAGGGAATCGGGATTCAGATTCAAGGTGCCGTCCTCATTGTAGACGCCCTTCTCCTCGTCGATGATGTTTTCGTAAAGCCTTACTTCCGCCTGCACGGACTCCGCTGCGGATACCCAGTGGATCGTCCCTTTCACCTTGCGCCCATCCGGGCTGTTCCCGCCGCGCGACGCCGGATCGTAGGTACAGTGCACGAGAGTCACTTTCCCTGTCTCATCTTTCTCATAATCGGTACACTTCACGAAATACGCGCCCATGAGACGCACCTCATTGCCGGGAAAGAGCCGGAAATACTTTTTCGGCGGCTCCTCCATAAAGTCCTCCCGCTCAATGTAAAGCTCTCTGCCAAAAGGCACTTCGCGCGTACCGAGACTTTCATTCTCCGGATTGTTCGCCACGGGAAGATACTCCGTCTCCCCCTCGGGATAATTGTCGATCACCAGTTTGACCGGATCGGTCACCGCCATGATCCGCGGGCGCTTCAGTTTCAGATCCTCCCGGATGCAGTACTCCAGCATCGAGTATTCCGCCGAGGAATTTGCCTTGGAAACACCGCACAGATCCACAAACAGGCGGATGGATTCCGGCGTGAAACCGCGTCTCCTCAGAGCGGCGATGGACACCAGCCGCGGATCGTCCCAGCCGTCCACGATGCCGTCCTCCACCAGTTTTTTAATGTAACGTTTACCAGTGACTACATTGGTCAAATACAGTTTGGCAAACTCGATCTGTTTCGGCGGGTGCGGGTATTCCAGTTCCGTCACCACCCAGTTATATAATGGTCTGTGATCCTCAAATTCCAAAGTGCAGATAGAATGCGTGATCCCCTCGATCGCATCCTCGATCGGATGCGCATAATCATACATGGGATAGATGCACCACTTGTCCCCCGTATTCTGGTGAGAGAGATGCGCCACCCGGTACAGGATGGGATCGCGCATATTGATGTTGGGCGAAGACATGTCGATCTTTGCCCGCAGCGTCTTTTCCCCGTCCGCATAGTTTCCCTCTTTCATCTCCGTAAACAGACGCAGATTCTCCTCCACGCTGCGCTCACGGTTGGGGTCGTCTCGCCCCGGCTCCGTCAGCGTCCCCCGATACTCCCGCATCTCCTCCGCCGTCAGGTCGGAGACATAAGCCTTTCCCTTTCTGATCAACTTCAGCGCCCCTTCATACATCTCATCAAAGTAGTCGGACGCAAAAAACAGCCTGTCTTCATAATCTGCGCCCAGCCACTTCACGTCGGCTTTGATGGACTCCACAAACTCGTTCTTTTCTTTCGTGGGGTTCGTATCGTCGAAACGCATATTGAATTTGCCGCCGTATTCTTTCGCCAGCCCGGAATTTAACAGGATGCTCTTTGCATGACCGATGTGCAGATAGCCGTTCGGCTCCGGCGGAAACCGCGTGTGCACCGTATCGTATACGCCCTCCGCCAGATCTTTCTCAATGATCTGCTCGATAAAATTTTTGGATTCTTTCGCTTCTTTTTCTTCCACGATCCATGCCTCCCTTTATCCGCGCAAAAGGGGCAAAATCCCACGCTGTGGAATCTTGCCCTATTCCTGAATCTCCGTGCAATCACATATTCCATATGCCGTTCTTTATTCAAAATTGACTATATGGGTCAATCCTCTTCGTCTTCCACCGCCGCAGCGATTCCGGAAACCACCGAAGATACGACGGAGATCACGACAGGAATGATGACTACCACGACAAAACCGCCTGCTAACAATGTAAATCCCATAATCAAATGCCTCCATTCCGGGACGTTTTCCGTCCCTTTCGTTTCTGACACTTTTCTGATCGTAACAGATATGACCCTACACAAAATACATTATACACTTTTTGGAAAAAAACTGCAAGTCCTACTGCCGACCAAAAATCCGTGCCGCTCATAAAAACTGCGCCATATAAATCGGCAGGCAGATCATATCCTGCTCTTTTCTGTAATCTTTCGTATAGATCAGATACCGCCGCAAAATTCTGTCAGAAAACTTTTCTGTAAATACATCCAGCGATTTATGTGCCTTATACCCCGACGATTTCACTTCGACCGGACAGATCTTATTTTTATCCGCCAGCAGGAAATCCACTTCGTAATTATGGCGGGAAACCTGATTCATGATCGTATGGTAGTATAATTCTTTTCCATTCGCCGCCAGAGTCTGCGCTACGGCATTTTCATACAGATAGCCGAGATTTGCCGACAATTTATCGTTCAACAGTTTCTCGTAAATGATATTTTCCGTAAACTCCTTGTCCCGAAACATCTGCGTCACAAAAAGCCCTGTATCGCTAAGGAACATCTTAAACTTCCCCGGATTGACATTTCCGGCAAGTCCTGCTGCCGGATCGTTTGCGTGATACGCTGTCAAAACCGTCTTCGATTCCTTCATCTGCGCAATCAACTCTAACGCCGTATCTGCCCGCTCCCCGTCGATCACAGAAGAGACCTGATATCTTGCAGCATTGCTGTTTAGCTGTGCCGGAACCGCACGAAACAAAAGCGATATTTTTCCGGTAGAATCAATCTTCATAAAATCTTCATCGTACAGATTCAAGATGTCCCTCTTTACTTCATCTACTTTCCTGAAATTATTGGTCTCTATATACTCGCTGACAGCCTGCGGCATCCCTCCCACCAGCATATACAGCCGAAAATCCCGCAGCTGCTTTCTATGCACGGCATCGCCAAGCGGTCTTCCGGCCTCAAAACAGGCTTTCAGCAGACCGTTCGTTGCCGTATCTCCCAACGCCCACCGAAACTCCTCATAATCCATCGGGAACATATTTATTTTCCGCTCTTCGCTGGGAATCAGGATGTCTTTTACGTTTTTTCTGATGGAGATCAAGGACCCTGTCTCGATATAATCATATCTGCGGTCTTTTACGAGCGCTTTGACCGCCTGCCGCGCCAGAGGACACAACTGCACTTCATCAAAAATAATGAGAGATTCTCTCTCATAAAGATCCGTCTGATATTGCAGCTGTAATTGCAGAAAAAAATAATTCAGATCGGACATATCTTCAAACAGATCCCTGACACTTTTCGACGCCACTGAAAAATCGATCAAAATATAAGTCCTGTATTCTCTTTTTCCAAATGTCTCAACCACGGTTGATTTACCGATTCTCCTGGCTCCCTCCACCAAAAGCGCGGTTTTCCCCTGCGCCGTTTTCTTCCACTCCACCAGTTTATCGTAAATCTTTCTTCGGAACATCCGCCCTCTCCCAAAATCGCATTTTTTATTTTCTTATTTTTCTGCAAAATCGCACTTTTTATACTCCTACTGCCGATCCGGTTTTCCTGCGTTCATATCCGTATACATATCCAGCAGCCCCACCGTTTCGGAGGCAGGTCTGCCGTACATATTGCAGCACTCATGAGACACGTTTTTCGGTTCGGCGCTCTGCTCATCAAAATTCACGCTCATCCGGTAAACGCCCTGCCCCGTCTCCGCATCCAGATGCCTCATAATCTCCTCGATCATGTTCTGCTCATTCTCTCCCGGATTTTGCCCGCCGCCATTTTTTACCTCCATAGTCGTTTCTTCCCCGCCTTTCACACCCACTCAGATTCCAGCATTTTTCGCAGCCTTTACCACAGATATTCCGATGCCATCTCCAAAAGATATCCGTATTCCCGATACAACTTATCAAGCACATCGATCCAAGCCTCTTCATCCAATGCAAAGAAAGCGGTCTTCGGCTCCGCGATCTGCTTCACGCGCCTTGACCGGGGCGCCAGATCAAGCTCCCCTCTGACCTTCAAAAACTCCTCCCCGTCCAGCAGAAAACTCGCTTCTTTCATTTTCAGATCAAAGCCCGTGCCTCTCTCGACGTGAGAAAACGTTCCCTCCGCTTCCAGCGCGATCTCATCGCCGCCCTGCGTCCTGACCTTTGCCTGCGTCTCAAAATCGTTCTTCGGCGCATCATAGGAAAAATCCCAGCCCAGCTTCATCGTTTCTTTCTGTCTGTCCCGCAGAAAACTGTATTTTACCTCCGATTCCATGCAGTATTCGCCTTCTTCCAGACTGCGCACCGCCTCCCAGATGATCTCCCGCTCTCTGATCTCCTCCTCGCTGCTGTCATCAAAGCAGATCCTGCCCTGTATTTTTTCCAGACTGTTCTCCCCGCCCAGAAAATAGATGTCACCATCCAAACGAATCACACCGTTGCACAGAGACAGTTCTTTTTCAAGACGGATGCTCTCGATCCTGCCCCTCTCATCCATCTCCACAAGGAGATCGATCTCATCCGGTCCGGAGATAAAACCGCTCCAAAGCCCCATCGCCCTCTCACGGCCCGGCATTGACGAATCTATGTAGTCGTGCAGCGCTTCCCCCATCAGCTGATTGAACCAAAAACCGTCAACGCGGATGCGATAGACGCCCTGCCCCGCCGCTTCCACTTTCGATTCCCGACGTATCCCCTCGAGCTCCGTGTCATAGCGGTCCAGAAACGCCTGCACGGCGCCGTCTTCCCCACTGAAGATCCACGGCTCGGAAAACAGATCGATGGAAAAATCATCCCCGTGCACCTCGCCAAAAAGCCAGTCTTCCGCCCACATGGAAGCGTTGTACTGCGCGAGCACATTCTCATTTTCCAGATACAGATCCTCTAAAAAAAGTTCCGGCACGGAAAAAGAGAGATTCTCCCGATCCGCGTACACATCCAAATGACCGAACTCATAGTTCATGATGCTTAAGCGCGTTGCGGCGGACATTTCCCGCTCTCTCCTGTCCATCACATAGTCCGTATCCACGCCCAGAGTCAACTCGCCCAAATAGGTATCGAAAGTCACGTCCATCTTCGTATCCGCCTGCGCCCCCTCGGTGAAGAACATCCGCAGAAGTTCGTCCGTACCCAGCTTTTCCCACATAGGATTCTGCAATGCTTCCGCCTCTTTCGCAAGTCTTGCAAACCCCTTTCCGATCCGATAGGAGGGCGAATGCGTGTAGGAAAACCAGCAGATGCCTGCGACGCCCGCGGCGAGCAGCAGCGCCGCGAGTACACAGACCGCTATGATTTTATTTCTTTTCCCGCGGTCCGGCTGGGGCAGATAAGGCTGCGTCGGCGGACCGAAGCGCCTTGCCGGGGGCTGCGGCATCTGCGACTGTATCTGAAAATTGTTCATAATCGTCTCCCTTTTGTTTTGTCATTATCATACTATCACATTCGTCAGGAATAAGCAAAAAATTCCTGTACGAAAAAACGGGACTCTCCATATTGGAAAGTCCCATTTCCTGATCATCCATATGATCTGTCCGCCTATTTTTTCCACCACAAAAATCCCTTTGCACGAATCTGAAACTTCACTGTCTTCGTGCCGCCGTAATTATCTACGCCCCGGATCGTCACATCCGCTTTTCCTTTTTTGACGTTGTTTTGATAACTTACGATCTCATACTGTGAGGAATCGATCGGTTTTCCCTTTATCTTGACAGTCATCACATCCTTACCCGGCGTAATGCGTCTTCCCGTATAAATCTGTGCCGGAATGGTAACGCTGGCGGCAGATATACTGGCCTGCGTGATCCGATACCCGCCTTTTAACGTTCCCGTATAGTTTCCTTTCCCACTGACACACACCTCAAGCGCCGTGCCCGCCGGAATGATATCCTTTGTATCCACTACTTCTCCAGCCTGTCTCGTCGTCCCATTATCCAATCGTGTCACTTCTTTATAAGTATAGACCGCCTTTTTCTCATAATCCGTCCCGGCTTTCAACACTTTGCCGTCCAGATCCGTCACGACGACTTTCGTCGTGTAAATATTTTTCTTATTTTGATAAGTCTTATCAGCGGCCGTTATGGACAGCTTCCCGATATCCTGCGTGACGATCGTATAATTCAGTTTCTGCGCAAAAGTTCCGGTAAAATTCCCTTTTCCCTTGATCGTCACCGTCGGCAGCTTTTTCGGATTGCTTCCGTCGTTTACCGCTTTATTGTTTTGATAACTCAGCGTATAGTCCGTTTTCTCCTGCAACGTCTCTACCGTGCCGTCCGCTTTTCTAAATGTGACCCGAACCGTCGGCTTACTGCCGCCCTTGGCATAGGGCACCGCCTGCTCTGTCAACTCCGCTGCAAAACATCCCTCCGCATTTTGTGCAATATGAAACGCTTTGATCTTAAACGTTTTCTTCACCGTGCCGATATAACCTTTTTGCTGATTGCCGCTAAAAATGACCGTCGCCGTACCCGCATTCCGATTTTTCTGCCACGTTACGCTGTAATCGTCGCCCTCTGCCAGCGTTTTTACTTCGCTGCCTGTTTTCAACGCAAGCTGCAGCGCCGGTTTTTTGTCCGTACCGTCATAGACAAAAGTCTGCCCTGTCAGACCGCTCACCGTCGCACGGTTGATCGATACGCCCGTAATCTTAAAAGAAACGCGCTTTGTCCCACTGTAACCGCCTGCTTCCAATCCCTTCACGATCGCATAACCGCTCCCGATCTTTGTGTTATTACGATAGCTTACCGTGTAATGCGTCCCTTCCGTCAGTTCGGTTTTCCCTTCCTTGACCGTAACTGTCGGTGTGACAGGACTGCCGTTATAAGACAGCAATGTCTGATTCTGGATCTTAACAACGGTCATCCTGCTCATCAGCTTTAACTGATCTGTCATCCGCAGGGCGATCCGCCGCGTTCCCGTAAAGTTACCAACGCCCGCCAACTCTACCTCGTAATTTCCCACTTCCTTGCAGGCATCCGCTTTGCTGCCGCTCTCATGATAATAAGTAACGGTATATTCGGTTTTATTCTTTAATTTTTTGTTCTCCCACCAAAGCGTCGGTATCGGTTTCTGCGCCTTGCCGTTCGCCGCCAGCGTCATATCGTCCGCATCAAACGCTTCCCCGCTGATATCTAAAGGAAGAATCTGAAATACTGCCGTATCCTTGCCGGAATAATTGCCTTTTCCGGTCACGGTGATCGTCGGCGCCGTTTTCGCCACAGACGCATCGTTTACCTTTTTATTATTCTTGTACGCGATCGTATAATCCGTCTTTTCCTTTAACAAAATCTTATGGTCATAAACCCGGATCTGCGGCTTGATGACGCTGCCGGTATAGGGATAACCGTCCGCCGAAAGCCCTGCGATCCACAACCCCTCCGGAATCACGCCGTCCGCCGGCACATCCTCCGGAAGCACATCGTTTCTGTCCGGATCCGGCTCGTCATCCGGATCATCCGGAGTCGGATCATCCGGAGTCGGGTCAGAACCGCCCTCGTCCTTTTTCACGCGGAAAGTCACTTCCACCGCTCCGCAGTAATCCCCGATGCCTTTCACCACGACCTGATACTCTCCCGGCTCCGTCACCAGACAAGCGCCGTATATCTCATAATCTACTCCTTCTGTCAAGGTTTTCCCGTCATAGGTGACAACCGCTTCCACCACCTGTCCACTCCCGGTATAAAGGATATCGGGAATCGTGATCTGCGCCGCAGACAGATCCAAGCGTGTCAGCCCGACAACAAATACTTCCGGCGTTTCGTACGCCTCCCGCATTTCATAAGGTATGCTCAGGTTTCCGCTGCCGTCGGAAGTATACTGCCCGATATAGAGCAGATTATCCGAAGCAAGCGGCGTCTCGGTCTCCCGAGTCTTCATGGCATAGAAGTTATAGGTCTCGTTCGGTATGAGTCCTGTAAAGGAAGCCGGAGAACCGGGCTGCGCCGTATGTACTGCCATGAGAGCCGCCTGCGTGTCCGCCTGCTGACTGTAGGCTGAGACGCTCTGCGTGTCGTCGGGGAAAGTGATCTTTGTGGGCGTTGCCATAGAAGAAGAACCAGCCATCGACCCCCACAACCATAGATCTCCATTCTCGGTAACAGCACCAGCATAATAACTGGACAATTCATAATCTCTCACATTGTCCAGTGTCCTATACGGTGTCAACTGATTTGTATCGTTTGCTATCGAATAAACTCCATTCCCGATAATTCCTCCCCAATTTCGTCCCCATAAATATAATTCTCCGCTCATACTCAACGCACTGCTGACACCCTGATCATTCATACGAAAGTCTACTATGCCATCTAAAATTTTCACCGCTGTATACTGATCCTCGGTTGTGTCATTTCCTATCTGTCCATAGTAATTACCGCCCCATGTATATAAACTTCCATCCGCTCTCAATGCGGTAATGGTGCTTTCCGCACCCCTATCGCTTGCAAAAATATCTAACACGCCTTTCATGACCAACGTCGGAGTATTATAGTTTTCTTTCAACTGTCCAACACCATACTGTAGTCCTAAAGTATCTCCTCCCCACATATACAGATCTCCACTATTTGTGATGGCAGCGCTGATCCACGCATCAGATACCATAGCCTTTTTCACATTAGCCATAGCTCTATACGGAGTCGTTACCGCATACTGACCATCGTGGGCAGTCTTACCATTTCCTATCTGCCCGTTGCTCCCTGATCCCCACAAATACAGACTGCCGTCCTCAGTGATCGCTGCTATATGTTTATGCTCCGTGTTCCTCGCACGTTTACCATAGCTCGTTACTTGTGTCACATGATCCATTACTTTAAAAGGAGTGAGTTGTATCTGCGCCGTCCCGTTTCCAATCTGACCATCTTCATTTGAGCCCCACGTCCACAGTCCTCCGTCCTCTGTGATTGCCGCGCAAAAATTTCCATAGCATTCCGCCGTTTTCACACAATCTAATATTTGGACAAAATCTCTACTGCTCTCCGTTGTGCCATTTCCCAGCAGACCGCAATCATTTTTTCCTGCTGTCCACAAACTGCCATCCTCTTTTATCACTATGCAGATACCGCAATCATATAATTTGACATATCTGACATCCTCCATGATCCTGACCGGAGTTTTCCCAAGACTCGTCCCTCCTGCTGGATGACTTCCCCACATCCATAAAGCGCCGTCGTCTGTCACAACGGCATTTGTCTGACTGCCCAGACTGACCTCTCTGACATTTTCCATTATTTTTTCAATTTTATTGGTTCCCCATTTCCAAAGGCTGCCATCCTCCCTGCGAAGCATAATTTCATTGCCCTGAGGTGAAAAACAGATTTCTTCTTCCACATAGTCATACAACAGATGCTGCTTTTTTGCACCGTCCACCTGCACGATATTAGAAGTCGTTTTCCCGCCCTTGCTCACATATAAGGTATGCTTTCCGGCGGGAAGCCAGATAACTGCGTTTCCCTTACTCTCAGTGACCGATTCGGTCAATCGTGCATCTTCAACCGACTGGCTGTCCAGCGCATAGGTTGACGGCTGGCTCGTTCCGATGGAAGCGCCCGCCACAGTATGCTTGCCATATTTATCTTTTACCGTACATGTTATCAAATATTCCTTATGAGGACAGTCGCCCCAGCCAAACTCCGTATGCTTGAAAGAATAGTAGCAGTTTGCAAACTCTATTTTTAAGAGGCTTCCCTCCAAGCCGACATCCAGCAGTTCGCCCAGATCATACTCTTTCCACTTGAGCATCTTCAATTCGCCATCTAAAGGAATATCCAGATACCCGTTGATTGCGACACACTGAATCCCGCACTCGTGTCTTTCAAGATCTTCTCCTGTCGTGACGGACATGTTGTTTTTCGCCGCAGCCTCTCCCCCTATGAGAGCGCCGCACTCCAATTCTGCGTTAAAAATATCGCCCACTTTTAACTGCGGATCAAATTTGATTCCCAGATAAATCGTTGCTTCCGCATCTATCTGGAAAATATCGAGCGATAAATTGTTATATGGCCCATAAGTGCCTTCCTCCAGTTCGCCTATGCCAAGCTTTACTCCAAAAGAACCGCTCATCCCAAGATTGACGGTCGCCTCGATCTTACCACCCACAACAAATTTCGGCGTATAGCTAAAGACAAAAAGACTTTCCTCATCTGTCGTCTCCAAGGGCGCTGCAACCAGCGGCACAGCCACTTCTCCCTCCGCGCTGACCGTACCTTCCACGCTCGCTTCCACTTCAAAATTGACATCCACATAGAAAAGCGTCCAATCTAAATAATAATGCAATTTTACTGCCGCGCCAAATCCGGCTGTTATATCACAGCTAAGCGATCCATCGGCAGGTCCCAAAGATCCTTCCTTTGTTTTCTCGTATTTCCAGGTATCTTTCGCAATCGTGATCGTCGGATCCTCCTCGACCGCATACCCTGCCGTCGTACCTTTCCGCCCCAGATAAGTCACACCCTCCGGGCAATCTTCCTGACTGATCTCATTCACTCCTGCCGTGCCTGACACCTGATCGATCCTGACATGCTGAAACACTTCATCCGCGCTCAGTTCCTCTTTTTCGGCAACAATAATAGCCGCAGTTCCCTGCAGCTCGATCGTTTTCACCTTTATGATATGAAAGTCGTTCTTTCCGTACTGATATACAAAAATATCGCCGGATTTCAGCCCCTTTACGCTTTCATCCACATTTTCAAACGTATAAGAAGCATTCGCCTCATCAAAGGAAACCAGTCGGTTGACCGTTTCCTCTCCCGCACTTTCCCCGGACGCCTCTTTGACCAGAAGGTTTCCTTCCTTTAATACCAAAAAGTTCGTAGTCTTGTCTTCATCCAGATTTAAGACCGGCGCGTCTCCGAAATCATCCGCTGTCTTTGCCAGAAATTCCTGCATTGCCTTTGTGTACATGACGGTGCAGTATTCTCCGCTCAAGGGTCTCAGGGTATCTGTTTCTACCAGATAACCTTTGACTTTAAAATAAGTCGGCAAGCTGTCCGCCGCGATCTCTACCGTAACCTGATTTTCTCCCTCCGGCACAACAGCGCTGCCAAAAGCACAGGGCTTTTCGCTGTCCTCCTCGTACACGGCAACCACAGCCGTACAGCTTCCAGCCGCGTGGAGCAGGACATTTGCCGTCGTACCGGATACTTCGATATCTCCTATCGCGTAGCTTGCCGCCGCCTTCTCTCCCGCTTCCTGTGCCGCGATCTGTAGATCGGCAAGCAACAGCGTACCCAGACTGTTGGCAGCTTTTACCGATATACTGTTTTCACTGATCGAAATGGTATTTTCGCTGACCGATACTGCATTTTCACTAACTGAAACCGCATTCTCACTGACGGATGGATTCTCTTCCTCATCTTTCTCCGTATCTGCACCGTCCTTAGCATCTTCATCCTCAGCCGAAATATCTCCTGTCATATCTGCGTCGCCTTCGCTCTTGTCATCGTTATCCGCTCCGGCATCGGTTTCGCCGAAACCCTCTCCGGCTGGCGCATCTTCTTCCTTACCATCACCATCTTCGGTCGCCTGATCGCCATCTACAGGAGTTTCACTGCCCCCCCCAGATATTTCTTCACCAGAGGTCCCGCTTTCTTCTGCCGCCTCCTGAGAAGGATTCTGTGTGTCTTCCTCCTCTGTTGTGATCGACGCACCCGCTTCTGTCGCCAGTGCCGTCAAATCGACACACGAAAAAAGCATTGCAGCCGCCAGCATCATTGCAAATGCCCTACTTCTTAATCGTTTCCTGCCCTTTTTCATTTGTCCTTTTTCCTTTCTCACACATTTTGCAATATTTGTATATTTCTTTTGTATCATGATTCCGATAAAGACGCAAGAATTTTTTATATTACCTGCATTTCCGTAGAAAGACGGAAACTCAAAATAAACTCAAAATTAGAAATAATATTGACATTTTCATGAAAAGCGATTACAATAACGCTATCAAAGAATTTCTAAAAGGTGTGCGTTCGCACCTTCCAGACAGCTTCTGTCGGATTTCTCTTTGAGACACAATTGAAAACGGCAGGAGAAAATGAACGGCGCACCGCGGCATATCGTATCCTGCCACATCAAAGGAGGATATGTATGTCAGGACGAAGACAAAAGAAGAAAAGAAACCTGCCGGTGCGCTTTCTGATTTATCTGGCGCAGGAATACCAGACGGTGATCGACCACTGTATCGAAAACGGGATCTTAAAAGAATTTCTGGCGAAAAACAGAGTGGAGGTGTTGGGGATGCTGTTAGAAGAATTTGATGCAGAGAAATACGAGCGGACGATACGTTCCGAAGGCTGGGAAGAAGGCAACGAAACGGGGCGTATAGAAGGAAGAAACGAAGGAATCGCCCAGCTGAATCTGCTGGTGCAGATTTTAATGGCCGAAAACCGTCTGGAAGATCTGCGACGGTCAACAACGGATGCTGCCTACCGAGAAGAATTATTTCAGGAATTTGAAATTGGCTAAATGAATAAAATTATCAAAAGGGATGCCTGCAAACCAGGCATCCCTTTTATCAACTACTTAGAAGCCGCGATCTCCGCTTTCAGCGCCTCCGTCAGCTTGGGAACGATCTTATTCAGGTCGCCCACCACGCCGTAGTCAGCCACATCGAAGATCGGTGCATCCGCATCCTTGTTGATGGCAACGATGATATCGGACTCTTCCATACCTGCCACATGCTGGATTGCGCCGGAGATACCGATCGCGAAGTACACGTTCGGGCGGACGGTCTTTCCTGTCTGTCCCACCTGCAGATCCTTCGGCTTCCAGCCGGAATCCACAACTGCACGGGAGCAGCTTACGGTGCCGCCGAGCACTTCCGCCAGATCCTCGAGGATCTTGAAATTCTCCGGGCTGCCGACGCCGCGGCCGCCGGATACGAGAATCTTTGCATCCATGATATCAACGGTATTGCTTACCGCCTTGACGATGTCAAGGATCTCCACATACTTATTGTCGGGCGTAAAGCCGGGGTTGTACTCCTCGACATTTGCCTTTGCACCCTTGATCGGAGCAATCTTCTGCATAACGCCGGCACGAACCGTCGCCATCTGCGGACGGTTGTATGGGCAGGCAATGGTAGCGATGGTGTTACCGCCGAACGCCGGACGGGTCATGAGGAGCTGATTATGTAACTGCTCCTGACCGGGAACCGCCTGCAGCGGGAAATCACCAATCTCCAGCACGGTACAGTCAGCCGTCAGACCGGTAGCCACTCTCGCGGATACCCTCGGGCCTAAGTCTCTGCCGATTGCGGTCGCGCCCACCAGCATGATCTCAGGTTTATACTTATTGATGACGGAAGCCAGCGCGTGTGCGTAAGGCTCCGTTCTGTAATCTTTCAGTTCGGGATCGTCCACCACGATCACCTTGTCTGCGCCGTACTCCGCGAGCTGATCCGCCAAGCCCTTTACGCCGGAACCGATCAACACAGCCGTCACATCTGTACTTAAATCTTTTGCGAGGTCTTTTGCCTTGCCGAGCAATTCAAACGCGATACTGCTGATCTCGTTATCTACCTGCTGCGCAAAGACATATACACCCTTGTATTCTTCTAAATTCATTTTACATTCCTTTCTCTATACCAGAATATAGTCTTTTTTAGTTGAACAACATCAGATCACATGCTTTACTTTTAACTTATCAACAATATAGCTTACGGACTCGTCGGGATCGAGGGAGACCTTTTCGCCTGCGCCCTTTCTCACCTTATCGGACGCTTTCGCGATCTTGGTCGGGGAACCTTTCAGACCTAAGTTCGCATCGTCAACGTCTTTTAAGTCCGCTCTGCCCCAAACGGTGATCTCCTGCTTGTAAGCGTCAAAGATGCCGCCCGGCGTCATATATCTGGGCTCGTTCAACTCGGAAAGCGCGGTGATCAGGCAGGGCATTTTTGCCTTTACCACATGGTATCTGTCCTCATACTGACGCTCCACCACAACGCTGTCGCCCTCGATCTTGATATCCTGCGCATAGGAAATGACAGGAATGTCAAGGTGCTCGGAGATCTGCGGACCAACCTGTGCGGTATCGCCGTCGATCGCCTGACGGCCGGTAATGATCAGATCATACTCCAGATTCCGGATCGCGCCTGCAAGCGTCGTGGAAGTCGCCCAGGTATCAGCGCCGCCCAGCACTCTGTCTGTCACCAGCACGCCCTTGTCTGCGCCCATAGCCATCGCCTCGCGCAGGACCTCTTCCGCCTTGGGAAGACCCATCGTTACGACAGTTACCTCTGCACCGTACTGATCTTTTAATCTGAGGGCAGCCTCCAGACCTGCTTTATCATCGGGGTTCATGATCGTGAGCATAGCGCCTCTGTCAAGCGTTCCATCGGGATTGAACTTGACGCCGCCTGCGGTATCAGGAACCTGTTTCACACAAACCACAATTTTCATTGTATTTTTCTCCTTATATTATTTTTATTTTCTATTTCAAAAGAGCGCCGGAAATAACCATTCTCTGCACTTCGCTCGTGCCTTCGTAGATCTCCGTAATCTTCGCGTCACGCATCATGCGCTCTACGTCGTACTCTCTGATGTAGCCGTAACCGCCGTGAAGCTGTACCGCCTTGGTGGTCACTTCCATCGCGACCTCCGCCGCATAGAGTTTCGCCTTTGCCGCCTCTACGGAATATACTTTCTGGGTAGCTTTCGCCATAGCTGCCTTGTAAACAAGGAGCTGCGCCGCCTCTACCTTGGTCGCCATGTCAGCCAGCTGGAACTGCGTGTTCTGGAAAGCGCCGATGGCTCTGCCGAACTGCTTTCTCTCTTTTACATAAGCGATCGTGTTCTCCAGTGCGCCCTCGGCAAGACCCAGCGCCTGAGAAGCGATACCGATACGACCGCCGTCCAGCGTGTGCATCGCGATGTTGAAGCCCTTGCCCTGCTGCCCTAAGAGATTATCCTTCGGGATGCGGCAGTCGGTAAAGATCAGCTCATAGGTGGAAGAACCGCGGATACCCATCTTCTTCTCTTTCGTACCGAAAGTAAAGCCGGGCGTTCCTTTCTCCACGATAAATGCGGAGATCTCTTTCTGCATACGTCCTCTCTTTTCCACCGTTCCGGTGATCGCAAAAATGACATATACGTCAGCTTCTTTACCGTTGGTAATGAAGCACTTGGAACCGTTCAGTACCCACTCGTCGCCGTCAAGAACAGCCTTTGTCTGCTGTCCCTGTGCGTCGGTCCCTGCGCCGGGCTCGGTCAGACCGAATGCGCCCAGCTTCTCACCCTTTGCCAGGGGAACCAGATATTTCTGCTTCTGCTCCTCGGTGCCGTAGGTCATGATCGGATCGCAGCACAGAGAAGTGTGTGCGGAAACGATAACGCCTGTGGTGCCGCAGACCTTGGAAAGCTCCTCCACGCACATCGCGTATGTAAGCGGATCGCACCCCTGCCCGCCGTACTCCTTGGGAACAGGAATGCCGAGGAAGCCCAGCTTCGCCATCTTTTCGACGGTTCCTCTCGGGAAAACTTCCGTCTCATCCACTTCCTGCGCGAGAGGCTTTACTTCTTTTTCAGCGAACTCTTTGAATAACGCTCTCGCCATTTCATGTTCTTTGCTTAACGTAAAATCCATGATTTTTTATTCCTCCGTTTTATTTTATTTAGAATAGTCAAAGAAACCAACGCCTGTCTTTCTGCCGAGTTTCTTCTCCTCTACCATCTTCTTTAAGAGAGGCTGGGGCGCATACTTCGCATCCTTGGTCTCATTGTAGAGCACTTCCATGATAGCAAGGCAGATATCCAGACCGATCAGGTCGCCGAGGTGCAGCGGACCCATCGGATGGGAAGCGCCGAGCTGCATCGCCACGTCGATATCCTCTGCGGAAGCGGTGCCTGCGTCGAGAACGCCAATCGCCTCGTTGATCATCGGAATGAGGATCCTGTTTACCACAAAACCGGGAGCCTCTTTCACCTGTACGGGCGTCTTGCCGATCTCCTCCGCGATCTTCGTGATCTTGTCCACCATATCCTGCGGGGTGTTCTCGCCTCTGATGACCTCCACCAGCTTCATCCGGTCAGCCGGATTGAAGAAGTGCATCCCGATCATCGGTCTGTCAAGACCCTCGCCGATCTTGGTGATGGAAAGGGAAGAAGTGTTGCTCGCAAACATGCAGTCTTTCTTTACGATGCCCTGCAGCTCCTTAAAGATCGACTGTTTGATATCCATCTTCTCCAGCGCCACTTCCACGATCAGATCACAGTCGCCGCAGATGTTGTTTAAGCCCGTCGTGATCTTACCCATGACCTCGTCAGCCTTTGCCTGCGTGATCTTTTCCTTGCTCACAAGGAAATTCATGTTTTTCTGGATCTTTGCCTTACCGCCCTCTGCGTACTCCTCTTTGATATCGCAGAGACAAACCTCGTAGCCGTCTGTCATAGCGAATGCCTGCGCGATACCGGAACCCATAGTTCCCGCGCCGATAATACCTACTTTCATTGTACGTCCTCCTTATTTGAATATAAAATTAACAGTTCTTAAACGGTTCTTTCACCTTTTCCTTATTTTTATCAAGGAAGAAAGCCATACCGTACTTCTGATCCTCGGTCTCGAAGCAGTCGCCAAACAGCTTCTCTTCGATGACGATCGCCTCGTCCATACCGACCTCTAAGCCGTCATTGATCGCTTTCTTGCAGTTGCGCACAGCGATCGGCGCATTCTTTGCAATGCCCGCCGCCATCTTCTCAGCCGCCGCCATCAACTCCGCCTGCGGATAGACCGCGTTTACCAGACCGATGCGCAGCGCCTCGTCCGCTTTGATGTTTCGCGCGGTATAGATCATCTGTTTCGCCATGCCGGGACCGACGATCCGCGCCAGTCTCTGCGTGCCGCCAAAGCCGGGGGTGATGCCAAGACCCACCTCGGGCTGGCCAAACACCGCATTGTCGGAACAGATACGGATATCGCAGCTCATGGAGATTTCACAGCCGCCGCCTAAAGCAAAGCCGTTTACCGCCGCGATCACGGGGATCGGGAATGTCTCTAACTTGCGGAACACATCGTTGCCTTTCTTACCGAAAGCCTCGCCCTCCGCCTTGGTCAGGGTGCTCATCTCACCGATATCCGCGCCCGCCACAAAAGATTTCTCGCCTGCACCCGTGAGGATCAGGCATCTGATCTCCTTTAAGTCCACGCCGTCCAGCGTCGCGTCAAGCTCGTCCAGCACCGTAGAATTTAAAGCGTTCAGCGCCTTCTCACGGTTGATGGTGATGATTCCGACCTGACCTTTTGTTTCATACAATATAAACTCCATCGTAGTCTTCCTTTCTTTGAATTTTTATCGTATATTTGCGAAATTCAATCACGACCTACCCTAATTGTGCGGATTGACATATCCATAAGCAGACTCTTGGAGACCGTCGGTACTTGGCGAGGTATTTTCGAGCCTAGTTCCGCTACGGTCGGAATGAAGCGCAAGCGGGTCTGCATTGGATTGTCAATTCGTACAATCATCAATCACTTATAATGAATTTCGTACGCTTACATCTCAACAATGGTCGCACATCCCATACCGCCGCCGATACACAGCGTCGCCAGCCCTTTCTTCGCGCCTTTCGCCTGCATCTCATGCAGCAGCGTTACCAGAATACGCGCGCCCGAAGCGCCTACCGGATGACCGAGTGCGATCGCGCCGCCGTTCGGATTGAGCTGCTTGTCTACGTCGATGCCGAGTTCCTTACCGACCGCAACGGACTGTGCCGCAAACGCCTCGTTCGCCTCGATGATATCGAAGTCCTCGATCTTATAGCCGGCTTTCGCCATCGCTTTCTTCGTCGCGGGAACAGGACCGATGCCCATGATCTCAGGTCTGCAGCCTGCCAGCGCGCCTGCCACGAAAGTTGCCATCGGCTTTACGCCAAGCTCCTGTGCTTTCTCCTCGCTCATTACAACGATCGCCGCCGCGCCGTCGTTGATGCCGGAAGCATTGCCTGCGGTCACGAAGCCGTCGGGATTGATCGTGCGGAGCTTCTGTAAGCCCTCGATGGTGGAACCGGGTCTCGGACCTTCGTCAACCTTAAACTCGACCATCTCTTTTTTCTTCTTTACCATAACGGGAACGATCTCTTTGTCGAACGCGCCGCTCTTCTGCGCCGCCTCCGCTTTCTGCTGGCTCTTTAATGCGAACTCGTCCAGCTCCTCGCGGGTCAGCCCCCATTCGCGGCAGATATTGTCCGCCGTCATGATCATATGGTAGTTATTGAACGCATCCCAGAGAGCATCGTTTACCATAGTATCTACCAGCGTGCCGTTGTTCATCCGATAACCGTAACGACCCTGCATCACAGCGTAGGGAGCCATCGACATGTTCTCCATGCCGCCTGCCACAACGATATCAGCGTCGCCCGCCTGGATCATCTGTGCCGCCATGTTCACGCAGTTTAAGCCAGAACCGCAGACCACGTTGATGGTGACTGCAGGAACCTCGTTCGGAAGACCCGCCTTGATGGAAGCCTGGCGGGCAACGTTCTGTCCAAGACCTGCCTGAATGACACATCCCATATATACCTGATCCACCTGATCAGGAGCCACCCCTGCTCTGTTCAATGCCTCCTTGATCACAATCGCGCCGAGTTCCGGCGCCGGTGTGGTGCTTAAGCCCCCGCCCATCGTGCCGATCGCCGTACGGCAGGCGCCTGCCAAAACTACTTTTGTTGCCATTTTCTTCTCCTCCATCCTTATGTTTTTTATTGAAAGCCTTTTGTACAAGGCTTGGGAACAATAGCTATTTTCCATCATTGTCCATCGTTTTTATTGTATCATAGCGGCTTCCGTTTTGCAATCCACTTTCCTGATAACTCTCCGCCGCCGGATCCGTCATCTGCGTGGTGCGCCGCCACTCTCTGGTCTCCCCGACCTTCTCCACCTGACTGCGGTTCCTGTAGAGAAACTTGGTCAATTCATAGCAGTCTATCCAGATCTCGTTGTTTCCCTCTTTCTGCGACTCATCAAAAATAAGCTGTAAGCCCCAGTGCAGATGCACGGTCTTGATATTGTTCACATTTTCCGTTGTACTGTAGCCCGTGTGCCCCATGTAGCCGATCACATCCCCGGCTGTCACCACGCTGCCCTCCTTAAGCCCCTCCGCATAAGGGTAATTTTGACGCAGATGCGCGTAGTAATAATAGCGTCTGCCGTCAAAACTGCGGATGCCGATGCGCCAGCCGCCGTACTGATTCCAGCCGAGCGCCTCCACATAGCCGGATTCTATGGCGATGATCGGCGTGCCGATCTGCCCCATCATGTCATGCCCCAGATGCGGTCTCGCGTAGCCGTAGCTCCGCGAAGACCCGAAGTCATCATAGTGGCTGTAGTCAAAGCCTTTCGCGATGGGGGAAAAGGCTTTCAGCCCGTAATAGCGCGTCCCGTCCAGCGTAAATTCCCCCACCATGCCGCCGAGAACCGCCGTGTAGGCTTCGAGGTAATAGTCGTAGTAATCCATCCCCTCCGTCAGCTTCTCGATGGTGGTCTCTTTGTTTTTCAGTTTTTCTCCCGTCTCACGGATCTTTCGCACGCTGTTCTTGTCAAAACTGCCGCCTGTCCTTGCGCCCTCATAGGCAAGCAATTCGATCCAGTGCAGGGGCGTCTCGTCCCGATAAGCCGCTACATCCAGCTCATAGGCGGCAGTCAGCGCTTCGCAGGGCGCGTGAAATTCCACCCACTTGATATAGCCGCCGTCAGCCGTCACCTCGACAGCCTGCTCCCGCCCCGTCCTTACCGCATCATAAAAACCCTGCCATATGTCTTCCCATCGGTTCTTTTGCAATTCTCCGGTCATACAGACGCAGACAAAGGCAAGCAGGAAAAGAAGCCCTATCCGCAAAGCCATTCTCCCGCGCCCGCCGCACACTCCCCCATTATCTGACATACGAATCCTCCTTGCGAATCCTCTTTGTCAGAGCAGTTTACTGCAATCAGGAAAACCCCCGGCTCCGACGCAAATCACAGATCGATCATACCTCAAATATATGTGTCGCACTAAGACGTTATGTCGCAGACTGTATCATATAGTCGTATGAGCTGACTCGAAATGCTCTGCTTATTCACGAAAAAAACGGCAGGAGCCTGTGCTCCTGCCGCCGTCATTTCGTATTACCGCTATTCTGATTCTTCTCTTGCTCACGCTTCCGGCTCGATCAGCCCGTAAGTGTTTCCTTTTCTCTTGTAGACCACATTTACCTGATCCGTCTCCGCATTGCAGAAGACAAAGAAATTATGTCCCAGAAGTTCCATCTGCACGCAGGCATCCTCGGGATACATGGGCTTGATGTCAAACTTCTTGGTACGGATGATCTTGACTTCCTCCTCATCCATATAGTCCTTTTCGATAAAATCCTGACGGAAGAAATCGGCGCCCTGCTTCTTGTCCACCAGCTTATGCTTGTACTTTTTCAACTGCCGCTCGATGATCTCCTCCACCAGGTCGATGGAAACATACATATCGCTGCTGACCTGCTCGGAACGGATGATATTGCCTTTCACGGGGATCGTCACCTCGATCTTCTGGCGGTCCTTCTCCACGCTGAGCGTCACATGTACCTCGGTCTCCTCGGTAAAAAACTTTTCCAGCTTACCGATCTTATCCTCCACCGCTGCCCGCAGACCCGGCGTCACTTCGATATTTTTGCCTATAATGATAAATTTCATCGCACTCATCCCTTTCATTGGCTATGACTTGTCTGTATTATAGCATATCCGACTGAGGCATTGCAAGAATAAGCAGACGCAAAAGGAGACGACCTTTCATAAGCCGCCTCCTGTCTGTTCGTTTTGCAAAAAACTTTTTTAGAAGATTCTCCTGATGGAGAGGATGGAACGGTAGGTCGCACTCGACACGATGATACCGGTCCTGGAAGTGGATGCGTGCACGATCTGACCGTTGCCCGCATAAATGCCCACATGACCGGAATAGCAGATGATATCGCCGGGCTGCGCATTTTCCAGACCGTTCACCGCCGCGCCCACATTTCTGTCAGCCGCAGACGAATGAGGCAGGCTCACGCCAAAGTTCTTGTATACACTCATGACAAATCCGGAGCAGTCGGCACCGTTTGTCAGGCTGGTGCCGCCGTACACATAGGGATTCCCCACAAACTGTTTCGCAAACTGTACCACATCGGCGCCCGTGCTGCCCGTCGGGCTCGCATAAGTCTTGCCGCCCTCCTCGGTCTTGCCGCCGGAAGCCGCATTTTCCGCCGTTTTCTTCTTTGCCGCCGCTTTCGCCGCGTTTCTTGCCTCTTCTTCCTTTGCCAGTCTCGCTTTTTCCTCCGCGATGGACTCCGCTTTTACAAACTCTGTAGAGAGCGTGACATAATCCAGAGAAACGTAGCCGTCACCTTCCTCGATGTTGACCTTTACCCAGCCGTCCAGCTCTTCCGTGACGATCAGTTCATCCTCGATCGGAACCAGACCCAGAACGGTCTCTTCCAGACCGGGCTGCTCACGCACTTTCAAAGTCGTGGTCGTAACGGTCGCGATACGGGTGCCCACTTCCTTTGCATAATCGACGGCTTCTTCGCCGGTAACACAGAATTCGCCCTTGACATAGCCTTCCACGGAGCCGGAACTGATCTTATACCAGCCGTCTTCCTCCTCGATAAAACTTCCTACGGATTTATTGTAGAGCTTTCCTACGATCTCGCCTTCCTCGCTGGGAATGCTGCGCACGTTTACATAGTCGTTCACTCTGGCGATGACCAGATTCTTAAAACTCTCTTCCTCCTCGGAGAGACCGCTTCCTGCCGCCTCGCGCAGATCTCTGGTATATCCCTCGCTGACCACCACGGTGTCCAGGATCTTCTTTTCCGCCGCTTTGCTGATCCCGTCGGAAGCGCTCGCCAGATCGGAAAATCCGCCGACCTGAAGACCGCCCACGCTGATTCCCTCCGCATCGGACTCTGTCTGCTTCGTGCCGCCCTGTTCAGCTGCTTCTTTATCCGACTCTTCTTTTAAATTTGACAGCGAAGTCGATTTCTCCCCGTCCTGCAAAGAAAACTCAATGCCTGCCGACGGCAGTACGCTTCCCACGTTTCCGGTCGCCTGCACCTCAAGTCCCGTACCCGTAAAACCGATGATAGCTGCCAATGCACATGCTGTCCATTTCAGATTGTTTTTTCTCATCAAAAAACACCTCATTTGTTACAGAATTGTTACATCTGGCTATAATATAGCATTGCACATACGTTTTGTCAACCACATCATCTACCATCATTGCGCACACAAAAACGCAAGTTGTTGTATCTTTTTCACAAAAAGTCAAATTTCTCGCCATCGGGTGTCAAAAAAGTTATGTCAATTTTTGCCGTTTCGACAGACAAAATCATTTGTAACATTTCCGTAATTTTTAAGAGAGATACCGCTCTGCGGATGCCACCGCACAGGCGCCGTCCGCAACCGCCGTCACGATCTGGCGCAGTTTTTTGGTGCGGATATCCCCCGCCGCAAAAATGCCGGGCACATTCGTCGCGCAGTCCTCCCCTGCGATCAGCCAGCCGTTTTCGTCATGATCCACAAGTTCCCTGTATGCTTCCGTATCAGGGTGCATCCCCACCGCAATGAAGACTCCCTCGACGGAAAGCTCCCGCTCCGTTTCTTCCTTTACATTGCGGATCCGGATCTTCTCCACCAGATCGCTGCCCTCGATTGCAAGGAGCACGCTGTCCCAGACCGGCTCCACGTTTTCACAGGCAAAAAGTTTCTCTTGCAGGCTCTTTGCCGCCCGCAGCTCGTCCCGCCTGTGGATCAGATACACTTTGCGGCAGAATCTGGACAGATAGACCGCATCCTCGACCGCCACATCGCCGCCGCCGATCACCGCCACGTCCCGCTTCTTAAAGAAAGCGCCGTCGCAGGTCGCGCAGTAGGACACGCCCTGTCCGCGGAAAGTCTCTTCGCCCGGAACGCCGAGTTTTGCGTGCTCCGCACCGCCCGCAAGGATCAGCGCCCGCGCCTCAAAGACCGTGCCGTCCGCAAGTTCCACACGTTTTTTCTCTCCGTCGTCGTAAATCCTCGTAACTTTTCCTGTCTGAAAGACCGCGCCCTGCCCGTCCGCGTGCTGCCGGAATTTCTGTCCCAGCTCAAAGCCGTTTATGCCGGGCAGCCCGAGGTAATTGTCCACTTCGTAGGTGTTTACCACCTGACCGCCGCCCGTGGGCGTCTGTTCGATCACGAGAAGGGAGAGCCCTGCCCTCCTGCCGTAGACTGCTGCAGAGAGCCCTGCCGGACCCGCGCCGATAATAATCAGATCGTACATATGCTTCTCCTTTCCGCAGATGACTTTCTCTGCCGGGTGTAGTATAATAGTATAACCTATGAAACGTCATAAAAAGTCTAAAATCACAGAAATGAAATAACCAACGCAGACTCGCTTTCGCTCCATTCCGGACGTAATGCCGAGCCTGCGAAGCAGCTCGAGTGGTTAATTCCGTAGGAATTTACCACATTGCCAAGGGTCTGCTTATGATTATGTTATTTATACAATCATTACAGTATCTAACTTTAATAGAATACCAGAAAGAAGGACCACCACCATGACAGAACAACAAACAGCCGCAACTAAAACAGCTCTGGTAACAGGAGCATCGCGGGGCATCGGGCGCGCCATCGCGGAGGCGCTGGCGGCAGAGGGCTATCGGCTCTATCTCACCTGTCGGCATTCGGAAGCAGAACTGACACAGCTGTCATATCGCCTGTCAGAAACTTTTTCCGTCCCGTGTACGCCTATTTTAGCGGATATGGGAAACGAGCGGGACGTGGAGCGCGTCTTTTCCGAGATCAAGGAGTTGACTGTATTAGTCAACAACGCCGGCGTCTCCCATGTGGGGCTTCTCCATGAAATGAGCGTCGAGCAGTGGCAGTCCCTCATGGATGTGAACTTGAACGCCCTGTTCTACACCTGCCGTCTGGCAATCCCCCTGATGTTACGGCGCCACGCCGGAAAGATTCTCAACATTTCCTCCATCTGGGGAAATGTGGGCGCCTCTATGGAAGTGGCTTATTCCGCCTCCAAGGGCGGGGTGAACGCCTTTACGAAAGCACTCGCCAAGGAACTGGCTCCGAGCGGCATTCAGGTCAACGCCATCGCCTGCGGTCTGATCGACACGGAGATGAACCGCCATTTATCCGAGGACGATCTGCAGCAGCTTGTGGCTGAAATTCCTGCTGACCGAATCGGTCAACCAGAGGAGGCTGCCCGTCTCGTTCTCTCGCTTCTCGATGCGCCCGACTATCTGACCGGACAGATCATCACGCTGGATGGAGGCTGGTCTGCCTAAATAGCGGCATTCTCCGATTTAGTCATTATTTTTTGCAATTTCCCGAACACGGAAAAGTAGCTGCTGACCAGCACCACATCCGCGCCGATCCATGCCGCCGTCTCCGCAAAAAAGATTCCCACTTCGCCAAACAACATCGGCAAGAGAAAAATAGCCGAAGTCCGCATGACAAACTCCGCCACGCCCGACAGCATCGGCAGTACCGTATTCCCCATCCCCTGGAGGGCGGAACGGGTCACATGCAGCACATAGAGGATCGGGAGGCTTACGCTCATGACAGCCAGATAGAAATAGGCAATCTGCATCGTCTGCTCCACGACTTCCGGCGTGCCGGAAATAAAAAGCCCCAGCAGATATTTCCCGAACAGGATCATGCACACCGCAATCGCCACGGAAGTCAGCATCGCGATCCCCATCGCCGCCCGCATCCCGCTGCGGATCCGCTCCAGTTTCCCTGCGCCCAGATTCTGTCCCACATAAGTCACCATCGCATAGCCGTAGGAAGTGCCCGCGATCTCCAGCAGACCGTAAAGTTTATTGGTCGCCGTAAAGCCCGCGATAAAGAGCACGCCGTAGCCGTTCACCACAAACTGCACGATCATCCCGCCGATGGCAATGATCGCGTTCTGAAACGCCATCGGCAGTCCCAGAACAAAAAGCCGGGCGCCAAGGTCTTCCTGCAGCCGAAAGTCCGCCCGCTCCATCCTTAAAAAAGTAATCTTCTTAATATAGAAGAAACAAAACAGCCCGGAAACCGCCTGCGCGATCACCGTAGCCGCCGCCGCGCCCGCGATTCCCCAGCCAAACCCCATAACAAACAGGTAATCCAGCACGATATTGGTCAGGGACGCAACGATCATGGCATGCAGCGGCGTCCTGCTGTCTCCCAGCGAACGCAGAATACATGCCAACAGATTATAGAGCATCACGATCGGCACGCCCGCAAACAAGATCCGCAGATAGAGCAGAGAATCTTCGATGATCCCCGTCGGCGTCTGTAACAGCACAAGGACCGGTCTTGCCGCAAACTGCCCCGCCGCAAGCAGGAGCACAGCAGAAAGCAGGGAGAGTACCGCAGAATTTCCCACACTCTTTTTCAATTCCGCCATCCTGCCCGCGCCGAATTCCTGCGCCATTTTGATACCGAAGCCCTGCGTCAGCCCCTGGATCATGCCTAACATCAGCCAATTCAGCCAATCCGACGCGCCCAGCGCAGCCAGTGCGTTCACGCCGAGATAGTTTCCCACCACCATCGTGTCTACGACAACATATAACTGCTGAAACACATTTCCCGCCACCAGAGAAAGCGAAAAGGTCAGAATCAATTTTACCGGAGCGCCCTCCGTCATATTTTTTACATGCACCGCCATTGCCAAATGTCCCTCTAAATTTCTTTTTCCGTAATCCTGCCGCCCTCTTTTGCGGCTTCTTTCCATACACAGAAAAAACCGGAATCTTCATTCCGGCTTTCCGTTCCAGTGGAAGCAAGGGGGCTCGAACCCCTGACCTCTCGCGTGTGAGGCGAACGCTCATCCCAGCTGAGCTATGCTTCCAGAGTGGAGATAGGGGGACTCGAACCCCTGACCTATACGTTGCGAACGTATCGCTCTCCCAGCTGAGCTATATCCCCATATCAAAAATTATAGCATATGAAAGAGAAAATGCAAGAAAAAAATCCTCAATTTTTGAGATCCAGAACTCGCTGGAAAAACTGTAAAAAACCGTCTTCCACGGCAACTTTATTTGCTTTTCTTTGAGGCAGATCATAATAATACCGTCCGCTCTTAATGTCAACAGACAGACTGTCCAGAGGAAAGCCCTTTCTTTGCACCGCACTGTGCGGTCGATCTGTCAAAAGAAACGGCTCGCTTTCCATGACAGGATCCATTGACTCGTAGATGCGTTCCTCATCTTTGACAAAACAGATCGCATTTTTGTATCTCGCCCTCAGATCACCGTACTTTTTTGCAAGACCTGTATAGTATGTTATCATCTCATCGTCGGACAGGCATTTTCCGCCCACATTGCGCACATGTACACCCGGCTGCACCTCGTCCGGCACATTGTCAAAATATAACCCCGTATCACAGGAAAACACGGGAATCCGAAATGCTTCATAATAAACAAGCGCTTTCTGCCGCGCATTTTCAAGCGGCGTATTCCCGTTTTCCGGCGCTTCCGGAATGGTTTTTCCCTCTGCCGCAAGATCCTGTAAGCCGATCAGCTCGATATCCAATTGTTCCAACCGCATTTTCATCGTCGCCAGTTTTGCGGGATTTCCGGTACCGTACAGTAATTTCATATTGCGCTTTCCTCTATGTTGGTTCATTATCTTCTATAAATCTGCGATACCATATTGGTATATTATGAGAGATTCTCACGGGCTTTCCGCTTTTATAAATTGCAAATCTGCGGAACTCAATTGTGTTATCATAAAAAGCCGCCAGATCAGAAAAGGGAAGAATATTTTTCAGGTTTTGAAACGTTTCAATATATCTTCTTTCAATATCTTTCTCAGATACGCCATGTCCGCCCTGTCTTACGCGTTCCATCACTCTCTGTTTTGCGATCTGCACATGATCGACTCCTATATAATGCAACTCAATAAAATAATCTTTCTCTTTAGCTAATCTGATATTTTTCAAAATTGCCAGACCGCACAGTGTAGTCTCTTGATTAAAACTAACTCCCTTCTCAAAATATTGACTGATCCTTTTTACCGCCATTTTCCCCGCAGTCATAACATCCGTCGGATTTTTCCAATCTCCAAACTCTCTCAATATCTCATCAGTATTTACTCTCTGCATATCCTGTAAACTTTGCAAAGACTGATACAAAGTTGATTTACCCGCTCCATTTACGCCCGCTATCAATATATATTTCTTCACTAAAAAAGATTCCTTTCAATCACCTGACGCTGTTTTTTTTGCAGCAGGAAATCACCAACCATCTCATAAAAATCCCTCTGTTCTTCCGTTTCCGCTTCCAATGCAAGCTGTAACGTATCCTCCGGCTGAAGAATTTTAATTTCTTCAAAGATTTTTTCATATTTTTTTACGTCGCACATAATTCCTCCACATATATCGAAAAAGCCCCATAGATGCGCAAACATCCGGGGCTTTGTGATTCGCAGATACGCTTATCTCTTCGAGAACTGCGGCGCTCTTCTTGCCGCCTTTAAGCCGTATTTCTTTCTCTCTTTCATACGAGGATCTCTGGTGAGATATCCCGCTTTCTTTAAGGTCGGTCTGTAGTCGGGATCCGCCTGGAGCAGCGCTCTCGCGATACCGTGTCTCACAGCGCCCGCCTGTCCCGTGTAGCCGCCGCCCTTTACGGTGATGACCGCATCGAACTTATCCGCCGTATCAGTCGCCGCAAGAGGCTGGCGCACGATCACTTTCAACGTCTCAAGACCAAAGTAATCGTCGATGTCTCTCTTATTGATGGTGATCTGACCCTTGCCGGGCATTAAAAATACTCTGGCGATCGATTTCTTTCTTCTGCCGGTTCCGTAATACTTTGCTGATTTATCTGCTTTAGCCATGATTCCTTATCCCTTTCTTAAAATGTTAAAACTTCGGGTTTCTGCGCCGCCTGCTTGTGCTCAGGTCCCACATACACGAAAAGTTTCTTGTACATCTGTCTGCCGAGCGGTCCCTTGGGAAGCATTCCCCTGACTGCGTGCTCAACAACTCTCTCGGGATGTCTCTGTAACATCTGCCGCAGGGTGGTCTCTTTCATTCCGCCCACATAATCGGAGTGATGATAGTAGATCTTCTGGTCTAACTTCTTGCCTGTCACTTTCACCTTCTCCGCATTGACCACGATCACATAGTCACCCGTGTCAATATGCGGGGTAAAGATCGGCTTATTCTTGCCTCTGAGCACTTTGGAAACCTCAGAAGCCAAACGTCCGAGCGTCATATCCGTTGCATCGACTACATACCATTTTCTCTCGATCGTAGCCGGGCTTGCCATAAAAGTTTTCATGATATTCCTCCATCCAATCTTTCTGTTTCAAATGTCTCGCCGGGGCTTTGGTCAGACATTTATAAACAATTCGTCACAGTTACCTATTATATTATACGGTTCCGCGCGTGTCAACAGGTTTTTCCAAAAATTCATAGCCGATGAGCGTCAATCCGCAGGCAGGAGCCGTCGGCCCCGCCGCCTGTCTGTCGCAGGCAAGGAGAATCTCCCCGACCCGCTCAGGCGGTATCTGCCCTCTTCCGGCTTCCATCAGCGTCCCCGCAATGATCCTTACCATATTATAGAGGAAACCTCTCCCTCTCACGCAAATCACGATCTCCCGCTCCGGGAAAATATGCTTTTCGGCGTCGTTTGCCGTAACAAGCGTCATTGCCGTACCGCTATCTGCAAGCGGCTCCTCCCGCACCTCGATCGTCTCAATTTTCCGCACGGTCGTCTTCGCCTGGGTATCCGCGCTGCAAAAACTCTTAAAATCATGCTCGCCCACCAGATAAGCCGCCGCCTGCCGCATGAGATCCACATCGAGCGGCACATAAGTAAAATGCGCGTAGAGCCGCCTGGTCGGCAGGGGAAAGGCTGCGTTACAGATCCGGTACTCGTAGGTTTTGATACTCTCACAGCGCCTTGGATGAAAGTCCGCCGCCACCTCTTTGGAACCGCGGATCCGGATATCCTCCGGCAGCCGCTGATTCAGCGCGTAGGAAAACTTTTCCGCCGGGATCGGGCTTTCCGTGTCAAACACCGCCACATTCCCCAGCGCGTGTACGCCGGAATCGGTGCGGCTTGCGCCGATCACTTCCACCGTCTCCCCCGTCAGCTCGGACAGACAGCGGTTCAAAACGCTCTCGATCGTTTCCGCGCCTGCCTGTAACTGCCAGCCTTTATACGCCGTTCCGTCGTATGCTACGGTTAACATAACTCGTTTCATCTTCTACACTTTCCGCTTCGAACACTCCGCACAAGACCGTCATCATCCTGCAAGACTCACAGCCACACCCTTATCGCCACGCATCCCGCCACATACAGAAGCAGTACCAGATAAGCGATCCGGTCCGCCGCATGATATTGCAGGGGTTTCATCTTTGTCCGATGCTCTCCGCCCCGGTAGCACCTTGCCTCCATCGCCATCGCCAAATCGTTTGCCCGACGGAAAGCCGCGATAAACAGCGGCACCAGGATCGGCACCATAGCCTTTGCCTTTTTGATCAGATTCCCGCTCTCAAAATCCGCGCCGCGCGCGATCTGCGCTTTCATGATCTTATCCGTCTCCTCCAGAAGAATCGGGATAAAGCGCAGGGCGATGGACATCATCATGGCAACCTCATGCACGGGCACCTTGATATATTTTAAGGGACCCATCAATTTTTCCATGCCGTCCGTCAGACTATTCGGCGTAGTCGTCAGCGTCATCAGCGAAGAACCGACGATGAGAAACGACAGCCGCACCGCCATCATCACGGCGATCCGCGCGCCCTCTTTCGTGATCGCGAACTTCCAGAACGTGACAAGCGGCTCTCCCGGCGTCAGAAAGAGATTGAAGACCACCGTGATCATCAGGATCATGACGATCGCTTTCATTCCTTTTACCATGAAGCGGAAAGGAACCTTTGACAATTTGATCATGACCGCCAGAAAGACGGCTGCAACGGCGTATCCCACCCAACTGTCCACGACAAAGAGCGAGATGATAAAGCCTATCGTCGCTACCAGCTTCACGCGCGGGTCCAATTTATGAATGACGGATTCCGTCTGATAATACTGGCCCAGTGTAATATCTCGTATCATGTTTCCATCCTACCCGAATAACTTGTTACAATGCTTTTAGAATCTCCTCGACTGCCTCGCCGATCGTCGTCACCGAAGTGTCCACTTTCATGCCTTTCTGCGCAAGCGCCTGCATGATATAAGTCACCTGCGGCGCCGCAAGTCCTACTTCTTCCAATTTGCGGTAATGCCGGAAGACTTCCCGCGGCGCATCGTCAAAGAGGACGCTCCCCTCGTTCATCACAATGATCCGCTCCACATATCTTGCCACATCCTCCATGCTGTGAGAGACCAGGATCACCGTGATCCCCGTTTCCTCTTTCAATTTGGCGATCTGATCCAGGATCTCGTCCCGTCCTTTGGGGTCAAGTCCTGCCGTCGGCTCGTCGAGCACCAGCACCTCCGGCTTCATGGCAAGCACTCCCGCGATCGCCACCCGGCGCTTCTGCCCGCCGGAGAGGTCAAAGGGCGACTGATAAAAATATTCATCCGCAATGCCCGCCTGCTTTAATGCCGCGTAGGCGCGAAGTTCCGCCTCTTTCTGAGAAAGTCCCAGATTTTTCGGTCCAAAGCACACATCCTTGAAGACGTCGATCTCAAAAAGCTGGTGCTCCGGATACTGAAAGACAAGACCGACCTTGCTCCGCAGTTTCTTCTTATCATAATCCTTATCGTGAATGTCCTCGCCGTTATAGTAGATGGCGCCGCTCGTCGGTTTCAACAGACCGTTTAGGTGCTGTACCAGCGTCGATTTCCCGGAACCCGTGTGCCCGATCAGACCGATGAACTGCCCGTCCGGAATCACCAGACTGACATCTTTTAACGCGTGTACCGCAAGCGCCGTATCATCCCCATAACTGTAATTGACATGATCTAAAATCAAAGGCATCGCACCAGCTCCTCTATCGTCAAAATGCCGTCCGGCAGATTCACGCCCCGCTGTTTCAGCTCGTAAGCTAAGAGCGTCACCTGCGGCACATCGAGCCGCAGCTCCTGTAACTCCTCCACCCGCGAAAAGATCTCCCGCGGCGTTCCCTCCATAGCGATCCGTCCCCGGTCCATCACATAAACCATATCCGCATGAACGATCTCTTCCATATAATGTGTGATCAATACCACCGTGATGCCTTCCACATCGTTTAACGCCCGCACCGCCCGTATCACTTCCCTGCGCCCGTTCGGATCCAGCATCGCCGTCGGCTCGTCGAGAATGATACATTTCGGGTGCATCGCAATGACCCCCGCGATGGAAACGCGCTGTTTCTGCCCACCCGAAAGTTTGTTGGGCGAATGCTTGCGGTACTGGTACATCCCCACCGCTTTCAGGCTCTCCTCCACACGCTCCCAGATCTCTTTCGTGGGAACGCCCATGTTCTCCGGACCAAAGCCTACATCCTCCTCCACCACCTGACCGATGATCTGATTATCCGGATTCTGGAAGACCATTCCCGCCTCACTGCGGATATCCCAGAGATGCGCTTCATCCTGCGTATCCATGCCGTCCACCCAGACCGTCCCCTCCGTTGGATAGAGGATGGCGTTGATGTGTTTTGCCAGGGTCGATTTTCCGGAACCGTTGTGCCCCAGGATCGCAATGAACTCGCCCTGCTTTACATCGAGATCCACTTCGTCTACGGCGCGGGTGATGCCCTCCACATTGCCCTCTTCGTCACGGCGTATATATTCAAATGTCAGTTTGTCTGCCCTTATGATTCCCATAGTTGTTTTCTCACTTTTTGCGGCGTGACTTCCGCCACCGCCTATTCTACTAGATTTCCATATAAAATACAAGATTTTCCGCTAATAATAACCAGAAAGTTATTGACGCGGCAATAACTTTTAAGTATACTATTCTATACAGGAGGAATAATAACCTTGTATCAGATACATTTTTACAGAGACAGGAGCGGGAAAGAGCCGGTAATCGACTATATGAGAAAGCTTGCAAATAAAAGGGATAAAGACAGCCGCATAAAACTTAACAAAATACAAGATTATATCGAGGCTTTAAGACTTCACGGTATTGCTGTCGGAGAGCCATATATAAAACATCTGGACGGCGATATATGGGAATTGCGGCCCTTACGAGACAGAATTTTATTTGTCGCATGGGAAAAAGGCAGTTTTGTAATGCTTCACCAGTTTATGAAAAAGACCCAGAAAACACCAGCCAGAGAAATAAAAAAGGCAAAGCGTGAACTGGCAGACTTAAAAGAAAGGGGCCTAAACAATGAATAATAGTGCTATTGGCAGCAATTGGGATGATGTACGAAAAGAATTATTCACGCCGGAGGAAATAGTGGAAAGTGATCTTCGCGTGGCAATTATCGGGGAACTGATCAAGGCAAGGCAGGAAAAAGGAATCAGTCAAAAGAAACTGGAAGAATTAAGCGGCGTAAAGCAGCCCATCATTGCAAGAATGGAAAAGGGCAGTACCAACCCGCAATTAACAACCATTCTAAAAGTATTAGCCCCATTGGGAAAAACGCTGGCTGTTGTGCCGCTGGAAGCAACACCTAAATAATGTATCATCAAAAGCCCCATTATGAAACAACGGGAAAGGACATGAGATCATGCACGATATCAAATCCCTGCTGCGGCAGGCCGCAGGCCCCGCCCTCTTTCTGCTCACGCTCATCCTGATCTGCGCTTTTCTGGCGCGCTTCTTGACAGGCTCGGAAACGCTGTCGGACTATGCCCACAACAATCCGGAACTGGCATACGGTACACAGGCTCCCGATGGTGAGGAGGTGTTGACTGATACAGTCAATTCTTCCGTGTCACAAACGACAGATGTGTCAGATTTTGAAAAAAATGGCGAAAGTACGCCGGATCATGCACTGACAGACGCTGACACAGCGGACAACTCCGCCGCATATCCTGATAGCAAGAGTGACATCACGGAGGCGGAGAAAGACACCATGACCGCTCATATCAATCGCACAATCTATCAGGAGGGGTTTTTTTATGAACCTTTGACTGATACAGTCAAAGAACGGATCACCGGCATCTCCTACCCAGAGAGCGGCTGTACCGTTCCCTATGAAGACCTGCGCTATGTGGGATTAAAATACATTGACTTTGATGGTCAGGAGCAGATCGGCGAACTGATCTGCAATCAGGCGGTCGCGCAGGATATGGTCGAAATTTTCTATGAACTGTACCGAAACGATTACCGCCTTGAGCGCGTCTGCCTGATCGATGCGTATGACGGCGACGATACCGCCTCCATGTCAGACAATAATACCTCCTGTTTCAACTATCGGGTGGTGGACGGCACGACCAATCTCTCCAAACACGCCTACGGGCTTGCTATTGACGTAAACCCCTACTATAATCCTTATGTCGTCTTTGGCAGAAACAGCGACGGCAGCGACTATATCTCTCCGCCCGGCAGCGAGATCTACGCCGACCGCAGCAAGAGCTTTCCCTACAAGATCGATGAAAACGACCTCTGCTACCGCCTCTTTACCGAACACGGCTTTACCTGGGGCGGGAATTGGAACTCTACGAAAGATTATCAGCATTTCCAGAAAACACTTGATTGATATATTGTAAAGTACACAAAAGGGAGCCATTCCGCTCCCTTTTCTCTTTGTTCCAATCATAGCTTTCTGTCCAACCCCGCTATGAAATCATCTGTAATTTTTGACTATGCCTGGTCACTGTTTCTTTGAGCATTTCTACGTCTTCAAACGTTTCATCCATCTTTTCTCCATAACTCATATAACGCTGATAGGTATCGAGATAACAGGATTCAATGTTTTGCAGTCTGGGAATCACATCATTTTCAAGTTTATCGACTCTTATCAATTTCAGACTCTCATCCATCTGCGCAATCTTACTCTCTGCACTCCCGATATCAGCTTCCATTCGTACATAACTGATTTTCAGCTGCCTGATATCGCCAGCCATCCGTTCCTGATTGACTTTCAGCTGCTCGATATCGCCCGCCATCCGTTCCTGATTGACTTTCAGCTGCTCGACATCGCCAGCCATCCGTTCCTGATTGACTTTCAGCTGCTCGATATCACTTTCCACTCGATCCAGGCGGTCCTCAATCTGTACAATCTTCTCTTCCACCCGATCCAGGCGGTCCTCAATCTGTACAATCTTCTCTTCCACTCGATCCAGGCGGTCCTCAATCTGCACGATCTTCTCTTCCACCCGTTCCAGGCGGTCTTCAATCTGCACGATTTTCCCTTCCACCCGCTCCAGGCGGTCCTCAATCTGTACGATCTTCCCTTCCACCCGCTCAAGGCGATTCTCAATGCGGTCGAGACGCTTATGAATCGGAATTATTTTTTCATCCATCATATTCGACATCGCCAGCAGCAGCTCGTTGTCCGTCATTCTCTCATCTCCCTTCATGATAAATTCTGTCCTCCTTTCCGGCATCCGCTTTCCGGGAAGGCATCCAAAAAGGTCACCCGAAAAATCTTCTGCCTATATTTTAATTCCGGATATAAGCATAGATTTTCTGATTTCAGATGATTTGACAGTTTACACTGAAAGACTAACTGATGAAAAAGAAATTTATGCTTGCGACTATCTTATCATAGATTTCATTCCAATGCAATAGAATATTTACAAAATAATATACGAAATATCGTATACCAAAAAAATCCACGCGCTCATTCCATTTCCAAATCTTAACCGCAAAGAAACAGCCGCACCCTTTCGGATGCGGCCATTCCCAAACACAACATTACCTATAGCGAATGTTCTTACATCAGGCGATCTTAGCCGAGTAAGGACAGTGCCAGCTGATTGCTCTGGTTTGCCTGAGACAGCATGGACGTACCAGCCTGCTGGAGGATATTGTTGTTGGAGAACTGTACCATCTCCGTAGCGATATCCGTATCGCGGATCGCTGCCTCTGCGGACTGCGTATTCTCCGTGATATTGTCCAGGTTGTTGATCGTGTGCTCCAGACGGTTCTGGATCGCGCCGAGATCAGATCTCTGCATGGATACCAGGGTGATAGCGCCTTTAATGAAAGCGTTCAGGTCGTTGAAGTCTTCCTGCGTAAACACCGTCTCCGGCTTGCCGCCCGTCAGATCCATAGCTTTCTCATAAATTGTCGTAGCCTCAGTTGATCCATACTTCGTCTTGATCAACGCAGGCTCATACGTTGTCGCCGTTCCAGTGGTATTTATCTTACCAACGATAGTCTCTGTATTATTGGTGAGAGTCTTACCATAGTCGGTTCCAACATAAGGGGTATCTTTCGCGGTCAAATCCGTATACATAACCGGATCATAGAGCGAATCAATCTTATTTGCCAGACCTGCCATACTCATGTTACGAATGGAGATGTCAATGTGCTGACCAGCCTCCGCACCTACCTGCAAGCCTTTGATGAACTTACCATCGAGCAGGTTCATCTCATTGAAAGTTGTCGTACTCTGTACACGATCGACCTCACTCATGAGCTGTTTGATCTCAGACTGAATAGCGGAACGCTCCGTGGTGGTCAGGGTACCGTTCTCACCCTTAACAGCCAGCTCGTTCATTCTCTGGAGCATATCCTCAACTTCGTTGAGGGCACCTTCTGCGGTCTGCACGACACTGATACCGTCCTGTGCGTTCGCCGCTGCCTGTGTCAGACCTCTTACCTGTCTGCGCATCTTCTCGGAAATGGACAGCCCTGCCGCGTCATCCGCCGCGCGGTTGATCTTGTAACCGGATGACAGCTTCTCGGTGGACTTCG
>JAMPCE010000099.1 GCA_023666335.1 bacterium | reverse complement strand
CAGCAAAAAACGAACCGATACAGGAAGCAGCCGAAACGATGTTCCGATGGAGCGCAGAGGATCAGATGCGCAAGTGGTGCCGCGACCGAGAGGAGTATTATCTGGATCAGCGCGCTAATGAAAGGCTGCTCGCCGAAAGAGAGCGGGCGATTGCTGAAAATAAAGAAAAAATCAAACAGGACGCAAGAGTCATTGCCGAAAAGGATGAAAAGATCGAACAGCTCCTTGCGGAAATCGAAGCTCTGAAAGCGCAGAAATAAATACGCCAAACCATTTCGCATTTCATTTGGGATTCGATCGAATACTACGCAAAATGGTTATTGTCCCAAAAAGAGCTGCGTGCCGCTTATGACCCGATCCGTGATCAACAGCAGTTTATTTTTCAAAAAAGGAGACAGCGCTTCCCGTGCCGCCGCCTGATCTGTGATCTCATTTCCTCCGTCCGCAAAGACCAGAACGGCTCTGCTTCGCGCATGAAACTTTTTCAGATAGGCAAACAGATCTTCATAGCGCTTACCGGCAGGGCATGGCACATATTCCGCAAACGCACCGCCCGTCATGAGCATCGCCATCGGCACTACCCCCATGTCCATCCCCTCTTTTCCCCAGAACACCAGATTCAGCCGGACATTGCGGAATATCTCATCACTCCGTTTCAGCGCTCCCGCAACCGCCGCCACCGCGCCTTGCATTTCCTCTTTTTGCAAGGTCGTATCGATCACGAACGTCATTTCCAAATTGCCGCCCTGATAATTGCCGGAACGATGCAGAATGGCATTTACCTGTTTTGCAATCTGTAAGGCTCCGATCTGTGTCAGTTCCATCTGTGCAGCCTCCTGTTTTTTTCTGTATACAGCGCCTTTTCTATAACAGACTATCCATTTTCCTATGCGCCCACAAAAGTTTCATACGCCCGGATCGCCCTATCCCGCATATCGAAATCGTAAATACCGCGATTGATCAGGCGGATGGGATAAAACAAGGCTTCCGCAACTGCTATCTTGTAATCATCCATAAACATCTCGTAGGAGTATCTCCTCGCGCTTCGGCGGAGGCATTTGTAATAGTGATCGAGCAATGGCTGTGCATCTTTTTTATTCGGTTCGATATGGAGCGCCATCAGCATTGCAAGATCTTCCGTGCAGAGTCCCACACGGACAGCTTCCATATCGATCATCTTAACAGGCGATTCCGACAGTTTTGTCAGAAACAGATTTCCCGGATGCAGGTCCCCGTGTATGATCGTAATATTTTTTCCTGTTTGAAATCTTTCGTCAACCAGCGAAAGATATCGCTGCCTTAAAAATTGAATCGCTTCCTGAAAACGATCGAGTTTTTTCGCTGCAATCCCGTTACGCATTCCGTTCCACACGTTCGGAACCCGGTCTGTCTCCTCTTTTTCCCGATAACGCAGAAAATCCTGTTCCATCCCATCTATGTGGGCTAGTAAATTTTCTTTCGTCCTATGCCTGAGATCAAGCCCGATTTCCTGAAAAACGGCTTCCCGTTCCCAAAAGGCAGCATGTACTTTTGCGATCTCCTGCAATATCACCCGATAATGATCCCGAAATATGCTCCCGCTCTCATTGTCTTCATCAAAATGAACGCCCTGAATGCTGTCCGTCACTTCATCCATCAGGAGGATCTTTTTCTCATGGTCAAGGCAATATATCTGCGGAACCGCTGTCACATACCGACTAAATAATGCATACCCCGAAAGCTCTTTGTCATCGCCGTGATATACTTTCTCCACCAGCCGAAGTTCCCGCTGCGGCGTCGTCACGGTGATATATACGCACTGATATCTTTCATGCGTTTCCGGCTTCCCCCTTACGATCTGACAATTCCCGATATTCGGATAGACCCTGCGGAGCGCCCCCATGATCTCGGCATCACGCAATCCGATTTTTTCTTCCGTCGCTGCACTTCCCAACTGCTGAATGATATAGTCGGCAATATGCCTTGTCTGCAATTCCAGTCGATTTGGCTTTTTCTCCTCGATATCCGAATCAAACAGATACGCCGGCATGATGATCTCATCGATCGAACACTGAAAAAGCTGTGCAAGAACGGGCAAAAGCGCAGTCTCCGGCGTGGTATGTCCGTTTTCCCATTTGCTGATCGCCTGCGGCGTGATACAGAGTATCTCTGCGAGTTTTTCCTGCGACATTCCGTTTTGCTTCCTCAAAAAAGCGATTCTTTTTCCGAGTTTTTTCGTATCAAGCATACATCTGCCTCCTTCGTTTTCTGCGTACATCTTATAATCATTATGATAAGCAGACAGCCCTTGAAAAAACATAGCAAAAACGGTAAGTCCCCTTAACTTCCACTCAATCCATGCAGCGCCTCTTATGAAATCAATTCATTCTGTCGATGCAGCGCCGGCTCCTCATATTGATCCATAAAATCCTCCCCCAGATAAACGATCTCCTCCGCAAAACGAATGGCGTGCACCACCGTAAACACCGAGATCACCCGACGGAAAGCAAGCCCCTCGATATAATTCAGCACTTCCATCGGGAATTTTCTGTCTAATACGATGCAGTCCGAAAATAATGTCTCATAATCCAAAAGGTCACGCGGATGCGGCTTGATCAAAATGACGCTCTCCGCGCCCTCGATCGTCCCGTACTGCTCGATGCAGTCCCGAAAGATTTTTTCCCGCACAGTCAGATCGCAGAGCGGCTCCGTCAAAAGAAGCACCATATCGCGGTCTGTGGAAAGTTTCCTCCTGATCTCGTCGATGTTGGCGATAAAAAGTCTGACCAAAAGCGCCTGATCCTCCGCGGAAAGCCCCGCCGTCAGTTCGCTTCTCTTCTTTTCGATATATTTGGGGCAGGGAAAGGGCAGGACAGAGATATCGTTGACTTCCATATCCAGACAGTATTTTCCCCAGCCGTTTTGAATAAAGATCAGATTCAAAGACGCCAGAAACGCCTTTAGGCGAAAATGCCCCCTGTTATCATAGCGCGCGGTGTCGTAGGTGCTGATGCAGTCAAGGCCGTCCTCCAGCGCGTGATAAGGAATCCGCCGCCAGCTCAGATAATAGCCGATCGGATCGGAATCGCAGAACACATAGACGTCCCCGTACTCCCGAAAATCCACGGGCACAAAGGGCTGCTGCGCCTTTCCCAGAAGTTTGGTGTAGCGGATCCTTGTAAGGAGATTCAGCAGGAGATTCCCCCTGTCCACATGGTACTTCATGATATGCGGAAAGTTCACGTCCTCCTGCTCCTCGAACAGATACACCGCCTCGAACAGCCCGCAGACTTTTGCCCGCGCCTCCAGATCACCGAAATCGTTCGACATGGTGCTTAAGACAAGGCTCGCCCCGCCGCGCTTCGTCTTGTCCAGATTCAATTCTTTCAAACACGCCACATATACATGATAATATGTGTGGCAGACGTAAATTCTGTCTTTCATTTTTCCCCCACGTCAGAGCAGTTTACTGCGATGACACGCGTCGAGAATCTCAAATTCTCGACTGCGATCCCGAGTTTGTGGCTCTGACACAAACTCGCGATTGAAAAATCAGTGCTTCAGCATGATTTTTCAATCTAATCCCCATTTCTGAGCAGCTTGTCGCGAAAGCATTTTTTTGCATTGACCATATTAGTCAATCTTGCATCGGTACGATCTCCACCCGTATCTGCGCAAGGATCTCCTCCCCCAGCGCCTTTGCTTCCTCGGCTGTCGCCCCCGTCGTAATCACATGACCCAGTCTGTCATTGCTGGAACGAGTGCCGCTCACTGTTTCGCCCAGCTTTTTGTAGAGCGCGATCTCCTCCACGCCGGGACGACCCACTCCCGTTTCCGGCAAAACGACTTTGGAAAGGACGCCCTCCTGCCCCGCATGGATAAAGTGGATCGCCGCGCCCTGCTTGCGCTTTGGCGTAAGATCGGGCTTTTCCCCTGTGGCGAGCAGCACGGAAGCGCCCACCAGGTCGATGCCGGTCGAAAGGGGCACCAGTCTTGACGTAATGAAGTCGCCGCCCAGCCTTGCCGCCAATTCCACGATCTTTGGTCCATCCTCCGTCACTTTAATCTCCACATGAGCGGGCGCATTTTCAATACCAATCGCCCGAATAGCCTGCGCCGCCACCGCCTCGATTTCTTCGATCGTATGCGCCTCCAGAATGCTCGGCTCACAGTGCGCCAGTTCCACAAAATAGGGCGGCTGGGTGATATATTTGTCCGTGACGGTGATGATGTGCGGCTCGCCCCCGATCACAAGCGCCTCCACGCTGACCTCGGGTCCCGTCATGACTTCCTCTACCATGACCGTGCCGTTTCGCGAATTTTCCATACAGTACCGATAAATTGCCCTATCATATGTTTCCCGCTGTTCGATCCGCGTTTCCGCGTTCTCCGGCTGACCCTGCATCCTTGCACCTTCCCCCGAAATCCGCGTCCGTATGTCGCAATCCTGCCACGCTTCCGGCTCCATAAGCACCACGCCCCGGCTCCCCGCGTTGTCCGCAGGCTTCACGATGCAATGCCCGTGCAGAGCCTCCGCCGCTTTCCGAAAAGTCTCAAAATCCTCTGCCGCAAAATATTCCGGTATCGGTACGCCGCATGCTTTCAGACGGTCCCGCATCTTACTCTTGATGGTGGCGCACTGTGCGCTCTCGTAGGAGAGATCAGGTTTCTTTCCCAGCTTCTCGTTGACGTAAGCCGCCGTCCGCACCGGACCGTCGCTGGTGGAAGTGATCACCACATCCGGCTGATAGCGCAAAGCCTGACGGTATACTTCCTCCTGATCGAGCGTGCTCACCAAAAGCTTTACATCCGCCAGCGCAAAGCCGGGCGCATTTTCGTCATAATCCACGGAAATGATTTGATAGCCCAGCGCTTTCGCTTTCTCGATCGCGGGAATCTGCAGGGGCCCTGCTCCCAGAATCATCATTTTTTTCTGCATCTGCGGTACTCCCTCTCCGTGGACTGTACTGCTTTCCATCGGTCTTCAAATCGCATACTCATCTCACCTGCACTTCTGGTTTACATAATATGTTTCCACGCAAGCGGCGTGCCTCTCGCGATATCCGTCTTTGCCCGCTGCCCCAGCACCTCTTCATAGTGCACGGGCGCAAGCCCGAAAGCCGGACGGATGGAACGCACATTTTCCGCCGTAAAAACGTCTCCCTGCTTCATATCCGCCGTCACAAACAGGGAGCGCCCTTCCTCCCGGCTCTTCTCCTGCTTATCCGTCAATCGGTAAGTCACCTTTCCCAGCGCTTTCTCCACGATGCGGATCTCATCCGCCATCCGCTTAAATTCCGCAGGCTCCATAGAAAAAGCCCCGTCAGGGCCGCCGTCCGTCCGCGCGAGCGTCAGATGCTTTTCCACCATCACCGCACCCAGCGCCACACCCGCTGCCGCCACCGCGCTCCCCATGCTGTGATCCGAAAGCCCGGTCAGACAGTCAAAAGTATCCGCCATATGCGGAATCACCTTGAGATTCATATCCTCGTAGGGCGTCGGGTAAGTAGACGTACATTTGAGCAGGATGATCTGCTCATTGCCCTCCTCGCGGCAGGCTCTGACCGCCCGCTCGATATCGCCCAGATAAGCGATTCCCGTCGCCATGATCACGGGTTTCCCCAGCCGCGCCACCTTACGGATCAGCGGAATGTCCCGAATCTCAAAGGATGCAATTTTATAGGCGGGCATTTTCATCTCCTCCATAAAATCCACCGCCGTATCATCAAAGGGTGAAGAAAAGCACTCCATCCCCAGATCGTTTGCCAGTTTCATCAGATCGGGCTGCCATTCCCACGGCGTATACGCCTCCTTGAAAAGCTTGTAACAGGTCGTGCCGTCCCAGATCGTCCCCTGCGTGATCTGAAAATATTCATTATCGCAGTCCAGCGTGATCGTATCCGCCGTGTAAGTCTGTAACTTAACGGCATCTGCCCCCGCTTCATGCGCCGCGTAAATGATCTCCTCCGCCCGCTTTTTATCCTGTAGATGATTCGCCGACATCTCCGCCACGATGAAAGTCGGTTCTCCCTCACCAAGGTATCTGCTGCCGATCTTGATTCTTTGTCTCATGCATATTCCTCCGTTCTATCTATACCTACAATTCAGCAATCGTAAAATGCTTCAAGGCATTATGACAATTGTGCAAATAGAATAACCAACGGAGCGAAAGCGCGTCTGCGTTGGTTATGCTATTTGTACAATTCACTCATAATCATGTATCATTCTATATTTCATCTCCGCCAACGCCCAATCCGACGGATTATCGATATCCTGCACCTCCGTCTCCTCCACGATGATGGGAAGATACCCGTCGGGAAGATCTCCCCTGCACGCCAGATACCTTGCCACATGATAGCAGTAAAACTGGCCGCAGTCATGATAGACAGGCTCCAGATCCTGCGACCGCTTCGCCGCGTTTTCGGGATAACAGTACACGAGTTTCCCATCGCGCACCGCCATGCCCCGCTGCGGCGGAAACGAATAGCGCACCACAGGCATCACGCCCGAGCCGCCCTGTTCGATCAGCAGGCGCATAGCCTCCCGCAGTTTTTCCCCCGTCACAAAAGGCGCCGTCGGATAAATACATGCCATATAGTCGAAT
>JAMPCE010000098.1 GCA_023666335.1 bacterium | reverse complement strand
TGTATTCTTAGTCATTTATTATAATGCGTACTCCGCAGATTGTCAATATGACGCAGGAGCATCGATCGATATGAGATCCGATTTATGATGCTCCTCTTTATTCCACTGATTTCAGGGATTCTGTCATGCTGATCTTTTTCAGTCTGACCCGCATGACGATCTGCACAAGCAGAGCAAAGACGACCGTGATCGCAATGCTGAACAGATAACTGTACCACATGATCCGGCTGTCAAAACAGATGCCGTCCGGTTTGATCTGCTCCATCACAAAGGCATGGAGAAACCGTCCGAGCAAAAGACCCAATAAGGCGCCTGCCGCGGTCAGGATATTGACTTCGCGGAATATATAGGCGGAGGACTCACGATTAAAAAATCCCAGCACCTTGATGGTTGCGATCTCCCGTATCCGCTCCCCGATATTGATGTTGATCAGATTGAACAATACGACAAACGCCAGCATCCCGGCACAGAGAATGATCAGCACCACCACAAGATTCAGGCTGGAAAAAGAGGTTTCAATGGTTTCCCTCATATCCGCGTTTACCGCCACATAGCTCACATCTGAATCGCCCTGCAATTTTGCAAGGTCAAAGACCGCATCCGGATCAAAGCGGACATAAGCGGTATTCTCAGACGCCTCTCTGCGGAGCCTGGTCATGGTATCTTCTGAAACAAACAGATAATTGCCGATATAATTGTCGAATATGCCCGTCACCCGGACAGTGACCTGATGCAGGGAATCATCCGTCAGCGTCACCGTTTCACCGTTTCTGATCCCCAGTTTTTCCGCAATGCCGCGGCACAGAATGATTTCCCCGTCTCCCGGATAAGATACCGGAATATCCTGATCATACAAGTTCATATATCCGGAAAGGTCTCCCTCCGCTGCCGCTGTGATATTGACGCTTTTTGTCCCGCCGTCCGCCGTGATATCCGCATTGCATACGGAACAAAACAGCGCCGATTCCATATCGCCATGCCGCTCCAGAAACGCCTCCTGCTGCGCCCGGTCAAGCGGATTGGTAAATGTGATCTCCGCATCATACAGGATGATCTCGCCATACTGATACGCCGTCACATTCTGAATGGAATCCCTGATGCCAAACCCCGTCAGAAGCAGCGCCGTACACCCGCTTATGCCAAGGATCATCAGGAAAAACCGCTGCTTATACCGAATGACATTGCGGAGCGATACCTTGTGCAGGAAACTCACCCGCCGCCATACGGAAAACCGTTCTATCAAGATCCGTTTGCCGTTCTTTGGCGTTTTCGGCCGCAGAATCGCCGCAGGCACTTCCCGCAGCACATTGCGGCAGCAAAGAACGGTCACGCCCGCGGTGCAGACGATGGCGATCGCCAGGGAAAAAGCGTACACCGCCGGGTCAAAGGAATAGAGCAGCGCATCTGCAAAATTGTAGACAGAGGCATAGGCGCTCCAGAATACCATCGGTATCAGCGCCGTTCCCAGGAAAAAGCCCGCAATACTGCCCGTCAGTCCTGCCAGACCCGCATAAAAAAGATATTTCCCGCAGATCCTGCCTTTGCCGTAACCGATCGCCTTGAGCACGCCCGCCTGCGTCCTTTGTTCCTCCACCATTCTCGTCATGGTGGTCACGCAGACCAACGCCGCGACCAGAAAGAAAAATGCAGGGAATACCACAGAGATATTTTCAATGATCGTAGAATCCTGTTCAAAAGAAGCATATCCGGCATTGTCCGCCCTTGTCAGCGCATAAACGGTCGGCGGCTCTATGGAATCTACCTCCCGCTGCGCATCGGCAAGTTCGGCATAATGTTCGTCAAGTTCCTCTTCCGCTTCGGCAAAAGCATCGTCGATCTCGGAAAGCATCTGCACATAGTACGGATTTTCCAATGTTGCAGGCTGTCCCATCGCAGTCATCTGATCCGCCGCCTCCGCTTTTGATTCTTCTTTCTGCGCAGCCAGCTCATCGCCCGCCCGGTCCAGCTCCGCTCTTGCATCATCCACTTCCTTCTGCGCATCCGAGACGATCTGCCTGTGGCGAAGTTCTGCTTCCTCCTCGACAAGCCCTATGACGTTCTGTTTCTCACGCGAGATCTGATTTTTATACTGATCGCTGTATGCCATCCCCCGGTCACAGAGCGACAGATAAAGTTCCGTATCATATTCCGCCGTAAAACAGGATTTGTCCGCCAAAAGAAAAGCCGCGATCTTTCCGTCTCCGAGCGATGTGGTTCCCCGGTCCGCGCTGATATACAGCGGCGTTCTCACTCTGCCTGTCACCACAAATGCGGAAACGCTGAAAGCCGACGTCGTTTCTTCGCTGTTTTCCGCAGAAAATGTGAGCGTTTCCCCGATGATATCTTCACCGAAATAATCAGCGTCCACAACGCACTCGTTTTCCTCTTGGGGCATTCTGCCGGATACAAGGGATGGAATATTGATAACATCCGTTATTGAATGAACGCGAATCGGCGTATCATTGCCGTCTATCGGAATCAGCACATCCTCATACAATGCTCCCTCCGCCGCTAAGACAAACTCGTTATCGGAAAGCGCGTCTGCACTGTCTTTGGAAAAACCGATGGAAGACAAAAAGCGATAGTCATACAGATTCTGCGCTTCAAAATACTGTCCCGCCGTTTCTGTCAGCGCAGGCCGGCAGGCGCGCAGCCCGGCAAAGAATCCGACCCCCAGCGCGATAATGATGAAAATCGCCAGAAAACGGGTAAAACTGTTTTTGATCTCCCGCAGGGTAGATTTGAAAAATGCTCCCATCATATCACCACTCAATCTGCTCAACAGGCGTAGGCAAAGGATTCGTCGTGACAGACTCGATTGACCCGCTCTTAACGCGGATCACACGGTCCGCCATATCGCAAAGAGCGGAATTGTGCGTAACAATCACCACCGTCATGCCTGTTTTACGGCAGGTGTCCTGCAGCAGCTTTAAGATTGCTTTTCCTGTGTTATAGTCCAAAGCTCCTGTCGGCTCATCGCAGAGCAGCAGCTTCGGCTTCTTCGCCAGGGCGCGGGCGATGGCGACACGCTGCTGTTCGCCGCCGGAAAGCTGTGCCGGAAAATTGTCTTTTCTGTCCGCCAGACCGACTTCCGCGATCACTTCTTCCGGTTCCAGATGCTCCTTACAGATCTGCACGGCAAGCTCGACATTTTCCAGCGCCGTCAGATTGGGGATCAGATTATAGAACTGAAAGACAAAACCTATCTCGTAACGCCGATAGGCGGTAAGCTGTTTTTCCCTGTAGGCGGAAATCTCCTGCCCGTCCAGCCAGACCTTTCCCTGCGACGCGGTATCCATACCGCCGAGGATATTGAGTATCGTTGTCTTGCCCGCGCCGGATGCGCCTACGATCACACAGATCTCTCCCTTTTTTATCGAGAAATCGGCGTCTTTCAGCGCATGGATCTCTACTTCTCCGACTTTATAGGTTTTTCCGACCTTTTCAAAGGCGATAAATTCCGGCATATGCCTGCCTCCCTTATTTTATCTCTTCCGCAGCGCTGTGCGTCCCGCTCGTCAGTCTCAGCGTTTTATCTCGCAGGATCACAACTGCCTCTGCATTGGCGGGAACCATAAATTCATATATGATTTTGTCTCCCTCATACCGCCACGAAGAACCAATACGACCGGACGGCGAATCATAAACGGCGTTGACATAGCAAAGCCGCCTGTCCGGATATGGCTGTATGATGATCTTTCCATGTTCCAGCCGAATCCCCGCGGCGCTGTCAATCAACCAGCCTGCAACAGCTCCATAGGCATAATGATTCATGGATTCGACTCTCTTTACAGGATCCTGATACGCGTCCCAGCTCTCCGGAACTGTAGTCGCGCCGTGCAGCACCGGATACAGCCAGCCCGGTCTCTCTCTCTGGAGTAAAAGATCATAGGCTTTCTTTGCCTGACCGTATCGGCACAGCGCCCGGCACAGCTCATGGGTCGTCAAAAAGCCTGTTCCTATATGATCCCCGTTTTCTTTGATCAGCTTCGCCAGCGTTTCAACAGCTTCTCTCTTTTCTTTTTCGTCCAGAAGATTCAGCGCTGTCGGACGGACATAACGGCATTGCCGCTTTGTCGGCTTGATCCTGCCGTCTTCCACAAAAAGATATCGGTAAGCTTCCTTTGCCCGTTTCGCTATCTTTCGATATTTTGCGGCGTCCTCTGATCGGCGCAGCGTTTCCGCGATCTGAGACATCAACAGATGGCTGTAATGCATATAAGCCGTGCTGACCTCCAGATCGCCGTATTTACGCAGATCGCGACGATATTCCGCCGTGTCGGCGCCCGGTTCCAGCCACTCGCCCCAGAGCCACTCATGATCCAGCGTATAAGGCTGCATTTCCTTTGGTACGATGCGCTGATTCGCCCGCCGCATAACGCCGCTTTGCCTTTGACGGTACGCCATCCATTTGGTCAGCGGCTCATACAGTTCCCGCATCAAAGTATCATCGCCATAACGCCGGTATAACGCCCACGGTACAATTTCAAAAGAATCGCTCCACCCGATTCCGCCATCTTCTTCCGTTTTTTTCAGAGATGAAGTCGGGGCAAGCTGCGGCACACAGCCATCTTCAAACTGAGCCGCCGCCTGTTCCCTTAACCATTTGGCGTAGACCGGATAGCAGTCCATCAGATACATAGCCGTATCCACAAATGTCTGGCAGTCCCCGGAATATCCGGCTTTTTCCCTGGTAGGGCAGTCTGTGGGGATATCGACGAAATTCCCTTTCATAGACCATACGGCGTTTTGGAAAAGTTTGTTCACTTCTTCCACACCACAGGTAAAAAATGCCGTCTGCCGCATATCCGAATAAAGGGCATACGCCTTGAACCATTCTTTTTTTATGGGAAAATCCGCTTCCACCTTGACATAACGGAAGCCCATATAAGTCTTGGTGGGACGGTAACTGTTTTTTCCGTCTTTGCAGATATAGACGATCTGCTGTCTGACCGGTCTGCCCCATGCCTGAAAGTTATCTGTGGTAAAGTTTCCATTCCCGTCTAACGTCTCGCCATGTGTCAGGGCAAGTTTCTGTCCGGCTTTCCCCTCAAACGCAAATTCAATAACGCCTGCTATGTTTTGTCCGAAATCAAGCACGTTCTCACCCGCAGGCGTCCGAATGAGCTCCGGAACAAAACATTCATGAAGCTTCATAGGTACAGTATCCCGGCAGATCAGGCAGTCAAAGCCAAAGTTTCTGACAACAGGCTTATGCCATGTCATGGTCTCCTCTTTCCTTGCGTCATACTGTTCGCCAGCCATCATGTCGTTTAAGCCGAGAGGTCCATCCGTTGAAGCAGACCAGCTCTCGTCCGTTACGACGATTGGCGTATCATCAAGTTCTAACTGCGCAAGCAGGGCAATATCGTCTCCATACACATGCCGATATTGACGGTATCCCATCGATCCGCGGTACCAGCCGTCTCCCAGCGCTGCCTCCAGAATATTGTCCCCCTGCTTCAAACATCCGGAAACATCAATGGTTTCCATCATCAGACGGCGGTTATACTGAGAAGTCCCCGGCAGTAACTGTGCATCGGTAATTTCCTTGCCATTCAGCCGAACATTGACAATGCCATGCGCAGTCACATACAATCTCGCCTTGCGGAAAGCCTTATCGATCCTGAATTCTTTTTTAAGATATGCGCCGGCGTCATATGTCCGCAGATCAACACCGGGAAGCATCAGCTTATCCCGCAGCTTCCATGAAAATTTCTGCATAAAAGATTTCCCCGCAGACTCCGGATCGATCCACCGTGCCCTCCATTGTTCCCGACCGATGCCTGTTGTCACGGCAATCTCCGCGCTTTCGGAAGCGCTGCCCGCCTCGTCGGTCACTTTCACTTTTACAATATAATCTGTCTTGTACGCAAGTTCCCTTTGGGACTGCCAAAACATATCTGACGTCCTGACCACACCGCTGGTTTCCACGATTTCTCCATCCAGCAGGATCTCCGCCTCAAAGGACGTCTGCCTGCCGCTTCCGCCCAGCGTCCATGTCAGTCTGATCGGCGAAACAGATATGCCAAAAGGATTCTCCAGATGATTGATTTGCAAACGTTCAATGTGAAGCATCTATCAGCCTCCCGATGACATTCACTGTTTCAGAAGCGTTGATCATTAGCTGTTTTTTCGTTACTTTACCATTCTTTAGAGCCTCAGCGACCCCTTTATAATCATACGGAGAACCGGGCATGAACAGATTCCCGCCTGCCATGACTGCTCCCGCCGCAGTTGCGATCGGCCAACGGCAGCCCTTTTCCGTGGCATAGTCCGCAATGACCCAATCGCTCATGACAATCCCATGAAAACCAGCCTCTTCCCGAAGATATCCCTCGATCAGCCTCCGGTGTTCAGCGGTATGGATCCCATTGATCAGGTTATAGGAAGTCATGACTGCCATAGGCTGGCTTTTGCGGACCGCTATGGTAAACCCTTTTAAGTAGATTTCGCGGAGCGCCCGCTCACTGACCTGGCTGTTATTCTGTGTGCGGTTCAATTCCTGATTGTTGCAGGCAAAATGCTTGACCGTAGCCCCGCAGCCGGGATGCTTTTGAATGCCCCGGATCACGGCTGCCGCAATTTCCCCGCTCACGACCGGATCCTCCGAATAATACTCAAAGTTTCTGCCGCAGCGAATGTCCCGCTGGATATTCATGGAGGGCGCAAGCCACA
>JAMPCE010000097.1 GCA_023666335.1 bacterium | reverse complement strand
CGATGGGATTGGTGACCACGGCGGAGATGACCTCCGACTCGGAGAGGTGGAGCAGTGAACAGACCAGCCCCCGCAGGGCTTTGTTGTTTTCCTGCAGGACTGCGCGGAACATGCAGTCGTTGGTCATGCCGTAGGGTATTTCCCCGTGGGCGTCCTGCAAAAATGTGTTCATGGTTTCGGAATGTTGGTTCATAGATGTGTCTTCCTTTCTCAGATGTTCATGACGGGGCTCTGCCCCAAAGAGTTACAGAATCAAAAAACAGATCCCAGATACGATAGAATAGAAATGTAAGAAAACATTCCTTGATTCGGGTATATCATAAGGGAAGAAAAATTACAATGGATTTTTAGAGGAGAGGATATAGAAAAATAGTAAACGGAATAACGTTTATCATTCAAAAAGATCAAGATATAGTATATAGAGAAATACCAAAAGGGAAAAAACCACAAGATATGGTATTGTCTATTTTGTACACTACCAACCGAACACATCCTTAATAAACAGATACGCCACCGTCAAGATCAACCCCACGCAGAACAACAGCAGCCCGAAAGACATACTCCGCCCAATCAGGATCGAATCCTCGCTGACCTCCTCCTGCATGAGCGCCAGTTTGTGCTCGTAATCCACGTTTTTCGGATGATTCCTGCGGAACGTGAGATTTAGGAAAGTCTGGAAAGCATTGGCGGCGCAGGCGCACAGATGACTCATAGCGGTACCCTCAAAACGCTCGTGCGGCAGCTTTTCGTCGCGGTAAACGGTCTTTCTAAGAAGGACTACCAGCGCATCCACGAGGCTGTCCAGAAAACGGCAGACCATACCGAAAGCAAACGGCAGGATCTGTAAGAGCACCGGACGGTAAAAAAGGTCTTCTAAGTCAAGCCACGCCGGCCATCGGTTTACATAACTCATAACAGCGCCGTCCTCGGAACGCTTCCGTAACAGGAGCCGCACAACGATGCCGTAGAGCAGTCCGCCGATGATTAGAGAGATCAGGGCGCCTTTCAGATTTTCAAAAGAGAAGTAAGCGATCCGCTCTGCTTCCGCCGCGTGCAGAAACGCCTGCCCCATATCTGCGATGCCGTCCATCACGATATGCGGGAGAAAACCGCCGATTGGCAGCAGGGTAGCGCTCACGGTGAGGGCAAAAGCGCTGGTCTTGTTCATATAGTTTCCCGCCAGATCGTCATAGCGTTTCTGCACCGCGGAATCTGCATTCTTTTCCAGGAAGAGACAGATATAGAGTTTCAGCATATAAGCCACGGTGAGACCGCCGCTGATCAGGAATACCCACTCAACGACGTTCATCAGAGAAAGTCGGAATAATGCGGGCAGCACGCCTGCACGAACCAGGTGCATATATTCTACGATACTCTCATGGATCAGCGTCTTGCTGACATAGCCGTTCCAGAGCGGCATACCGCCGATTCCCAGAACGCCCATTAGGAAAATATAGTGAAGAAGCGGTTTTTTCCGCCCGAAGCCGCGGATATCGTTTAAGTCCAGCTTATGCGCATTCATAAAGACCACGCCCGCCGCCATAAAGAGAACGAGTTTCAGCAGGGAGTGGTTCACCATATGCAGGAGACTGCCGCGCAGCGCAAGGGCGTTTTCTTTCCCCAACAGACCTGCCATACCGACACCAACCAGAATAAAGCCGATCTGCGAGACGGAGGAGCAGGCGAGCGTCCGTTTCAGATCGATGGAAAACAGCGCCAGCACCGCGCCGACCACCATAGTCAGGACGCCGAACAGCAGGATCATACAGCCCCACAGGGCGTCTCCCAGAAACAGATAGCAGGACAGGATCAGGATGCCGTACATACCCGCTTTGGTCAGGATGCCGGAGAGCAGAGCCGACGCGGGAGCAGGCGCCACGGGATGCGCTTTCGGCAGCCAGATGTGCAGCGGGAACATACCCGCCTTTGCGCCGAAGCCGAACAGCATACAGAGCCCGACCGCCCACAGCCGACGCGTCGCAGCGGGAGAATCGAAAGTGAGGGATACTTGAACCAGGTTGTCAAAGAACAGCGTGCCCGTCAGGTCGTAGAGCAGGAAAATGCCCATCAGCATGACCAGACCGCCGATCACGGCTACCGCAAGGTAAGTCGCGCCCGCCCGCAGGGAAGCCGCTTTTTCGTCCTGCGCCACCCAGACGTAGGAGGTAAAGGACATGATTTCGAAAAAGAGAAAGGTCGTAAAAAAGTCCGCGGAAAAGAAGACCCCTTCCGTGGCGATGAGCGTAACGAGCAGGAAAATATAGTATCTGCCGGTATGATGGTCCTGACCGGGATGCGCCTTTTCATGCAGGGCAAAATATTCCCCGCTGAAAAGGGAGCTCATGAACCACATGAAAGCCGCGATCGTCCCATACAGGGCGCGGAAACCGTCCGCCTGAAAATGCAGCCCCATCCCGCACAGATACGGGATGTCGAGAGAGCCTCCATCCGTTCGTCCCGTCAATATTCCCATCGCGAGCGCTCCGCACAGCGCAAAAATAGCGCCTGTTATTATATTCGCGAATCCTTTATATGTATTTTTATGGAACATAGTAACCTCCCTGTATTTATATCTGTAGACTGTGTGGTTTGGCATATCCATAAGCAGACCCTTGTAAAGCGTCAGTGCTTAATGAGGTTTTTCACGAATTTAGCACTGTTACGCTTGGAATGGAGCGCAAGCGAGTCTGCGTTGGATATGCCAAACCACACAACTCTTATATTATCTATCCTACGGCAACACTGTTAAAAAAGTTCACGATCGGCTGCGAGTACACCCCAAAATAAACAATAAACACCGTAAACACAAACAGCGGAACCAGCATCTTCCAGTTCGGATCCCGGATCCCCTCCACCGTGGAAAAGTCAAAATCTTTTCCGGGGAAGAACGCCCGCACCACGATGGTGAGCATATAGATAGCAGTCAGAAGCGCCGACACCAGCAGGCAGGCAATGCCGCCCCAAGCCAGCGGATTGTTGCTCTCCACCGCTGCCTGCGCCAGATTCCACTTGCTGATAAAGCCCGCAAGTCCCGGCACGCCCATGAGCGCCAACGCGGAGATCGTAAAGACGCCGAACACGCAGGGCATCTTGTAGCCGAGACCGTCCAGTTCATGCACATAGTGGCGCTCGCTCTGGTGCATGACCGCGCCCGCACAGAAGAACGAGCTGATCTTCATCACGGCATGGAAGACCAGGTGACTGAGCGCGGCGGCAAGTCCCATCGGCGTCATGATGACCGCGCCGAACAGGATGTAAGAAAGGTTACTGATGGTGGAGTAAGCCAGCCGCCTCTTGATGTGGGTCTCTTTCACTGCCCGGCTGCATCCATAAACGATGGTGAACATGACAATGACCATCACCACATCCTGCGCCCAGGTGCCCCGCAGAAAGTCCGTGCCGAAGCTGTAGTAAGTCAGCCGGATGATGGCGAACGCGCCCGATTTTACCACAGCCACCGCATGGAGCAGAGCGGTGACGGGGGTGGGAGCCACACCCGCCTGCGGAAGCCAGGAGTTAAACGGGCAGACAGCCGCCTTTACGCCGAAGCCCAGAAAAGCCATCACATAGATCAGCAGCAGAACATTCGTCTTTCCGGCGATCTTTGCGGGGTCCAGCACGCCGCCAAAAATGAAATCCGTGGTGTTTCCGTACACGATGATCATGATCAGTCCGAGAAAGGCAAACGCAGCGCCACCCAGCGAATAGTAGAGATACTTGCGGCTTGCCAGGACCGCCTCGCGGGTCAGCGTGTGCATGACGAGCGGCACCGTAACAAGCGTCAGCAGTTCATAAAAGAAATACATGGTCAGCAGATTCGCCGCAAGGGCGATGCCGAGCGTCACGCCGTAAGTCACTGTATAAAAAAGGAAAAAGACATTTTCATGTTCTTCTTTCGTCATATATTCAAAGGCATAGAGCGTGGCAAACGGCCACAGCGCGGAGACCAGCCCCGCAAACACCATGCTCATGCCGTCCACGCGGAAGCTGATATTCAAGTCGCCCGTAAAGTGCGCCAAAAGAAACGTGCTGTCCGAGTGGTGCATGAGAAGATACCAGACCAGCACACTGTTCAAGACGACTGCCGCCTCCAGAAAAAGTTCTTTCTGGAAACGTTTCCGAAACGGAATCACAGGGACGAGGATTCCCGCTATCAAAGGAATTAAGATGACTGAAATAATCATTGGTTTATCCCCCTATCACTGCCATGTAAAGACCGACGGCGTCCGGAAACAGCCCGACAAAAACTGACAAGACTGTCATAATTACGATCGGTATCGTCATCCACTTCGACGGTTCCTGTTTTTCCTGATTTTCTCCCACATAGTCCGCTCCCGGGAAAAAGCCGCGCAGCGTGACTGGCAGAAGATAGCCTGCGGTGAGCAGCGCGCTTACCAGAAGAATGACGGGACCGAGCACACCCAAAACAGGAATGCCGCTCTTTAGAGAACCCAGCGCCAGATACCACTTGCTGACAAAGCCGCCCGTCGGGGGAATGCCGATCAGTCCCAGAGAGGCGATCGTCCAGCACCAGAGGGTGAGGGGCATCCGCCGTCCGATCCCGCGCAGCTCGTCCGCCCGCGTTTTTCCGGTGCAGTAGATAAAGGCGCCCGCACAGAGGAACAGGACGGCTTTGACAAAGCCGTGGGCAAGCACATGCAGGAGGCTTCCCGAAAAGCTTTCCTCATTCATGACAGCCAGACCGAACAGGATGTAGGAAAGCTGGCTTACCGTAGAGTAGGCAAGTCTCTTTTTCAAGATCGGTTCGCGGAAAGCAAGGAGCGATCCCATGAATACCGTAATCAGCGTGAGGCAGATACACGCGGTCTGCACCCACGTTCCGCGCAGGAAATCCGCGCCGAAGAGACCCACGACTCGAATGAGCGCAAGGACGCCCGCCTTGACGATCAGCGCCGACAAAACGGCGGAGGCGGGAGCGGGAGCCACGGGATGCGCCGTCGGCAGCCAGGCGTGCATGGGAAACATCCCCGCTTTCACGCCAAAGCCAAGGATCATGACGAAAGCCACGACCAAAAGAAAACCGCCGTGTTCCGCGACCGCGGACGCTTTTAACGCGCCGCCTGCGGAAAAGGACAGCGTCTCACAGTTCTTGTAGAGAAAGTAGACCCCGAACAGTGCCGCATACGCGCCGCAGAGCGAGTAAAACAGGTATTTTAAGCCCGCCATCACAGCCTCTTTCGTGCCGTTGTGCAGTACCAGCGGCATGGAGGAGAGGGTCAAAAGCTCAAAGAACAGATAAAAGGTGATGAGATTTCCCGCAAAGCACAGGGCGTTCAGCACGCCGAACAGGATCAGATAAAAGCCGTAATAACGCCCCTCCCGCTCCTCATGCTGCATGTATTCGAAAGCGAAAAACCCCGCGCAGAGTACGATGATGACGGTGAGCAGGGAAAACAGAGCGCCCACGGCGTCGATCTTGAAATAGATCGGCAGCGTCTCTGTCAGATAAAACAGGGTAAATCCCTCTTTTGCGGTGAGCAGGGACAAAGCGGCAAAAAGCGCTGTGATGACAAGAAAAACGCCTGTCAAAACCAGAAGCGTCCTGCGCTGCGTGTCGGTCTGCGTCTCCGAAAGCGGCGTCCGAAAGCGGACGAGCAGAAATGCGCCTGCCAGTATGGGGAAAAAAATGGATAACAAGATCAAATACATCTCATCACCTCCTCAGGAAAACATGGCGAGTCCTTGACCGATCAAGTCAACGATCGGCTGGGAACTGACGCCCAAAATCACATTCAATGCAATAAAGAATAACAGTGTCACCACATAGGCTTTCATATCCCGAAAAGTAAGCCGCATGGTATGCGCAGTCTCCTCGACGGGCGTATAGATGCGGATCACGGTCTTCATAAAGTAGATGGCGTTTAAGACCGTGCTGATCCCCAAAACGATCAGGGAAGCCAGCATTTTGCCCTCCACCTGCACCGCCGCCTGCGAAAACAGGAGCTTGCTGATAAAGCCAGAGAACAGAGGAATGCCCACCATAGAGAGTGCTCCGGCGGTAAAGGCGACGCCGGACCATTTGTTGCGGTAGGCGGCTCCCGTCAGATCAATAAATCTGCGGCTTCCGCCGGAGACTTCCGTGAGGCCGATCGCGGCGATAAACAGCAGGGATTTGGTGGCTGCGTGGGACAGAATGTGGTAGATGCTCGCCACCATACCCGCCTGCGTGCCCATGCCGAAGCCCATGTAGATATAGCCGATCTGCGCTACCGAGGAAAAGGCGATCATCCTGCGGATATCGTTTTCCCGGATCGCGCTCAAGGAGCCGAAGATCATACCCATCAGGCCGAAGACAAAGAGTACGTCGATGATCCTTGTATTGTTAAAAATATCAAAACCGATGACACGGTAAATGATCTTGATCAACAGAAAGATATAGCCCTTGGACACCAGACTGGAAAGGATGGCAGCCGAGGATACCGTAGAGTATCCGTAAGCGTCCGGAAGCCAGGCGTGAAAGGGAAACAGCGCGCTCTTGATGCACAGACCGACGCACATCAGGGCGACGGAGACGATCAGCGGGATCTGGTATTCGCCGTTTGCCATGAGCAGGGCGACGGATTCCTTGATATTGCTCATCAGAAGGTGGCCCGTCAGGTCATACAGGATGCAGAGACCGAAGAGCAAAAGACCAGAACCCAAAAGGCTCATGATCATATAGCGGACAGCCGCCTCGATGGTGCGCCCCACCTGCCGGATCATGATCAGACCGCAGGCGGAGATGGTGTTGATCTCCACAAAGACGTAGGCTGTGAACATATCGTTGGTGTAGACCAGCGCCAGCAGGGAG
>JAMPCE010000096.1 GCA_023666335.1 bacterium | reverse complement strand
CCCAAGATCGCCGGAGAGATCCGGCGCTATCTCCGGGACAATGGACTGATCAAGGTAGGGAGGAACCTTCGGGAGCAGAGACTTCCTGAAAGCGAAAGAGGGAGACACCCACCACGGCGGCTGCGGAAACTGCGCATCATAAGAGGAGAGGATGGAGGAAAGTCATGACAACAGACGTGTTAAAAAAGGTTCCGGTCAGGGAACAGGACGCAAAGGAACGCGCGGCGAACTTCGCGGAAGTTTGTCTCGGTTACGATAAAGAGGAAGCTATGTGCGAGGCGTCGCGCTGCATCAACTGTCAGAACGCACAGTGCATCAAGGGCTGCCCCGTGGCGATCAACATTCCGGGATTCATCGAAAAGGTGAAAGAGGGCGATATCGCGGCGGCATATCAGGTCATCAGCGAGTCTTCGGCGCTTCCGGCGGTCTGCGGCCGTGTGTGCCCGCAGGAGAGCCAGTGCGAGGGCAAGTGCATCCGCGGCATCAAGGGCGAACCCATCTCCATCGGCAAGCTGGAGCGGTTCGTTGCGGACTGGGCAAGAGAAAACGGCGTGAAGCCCGAGGGTGCAAAAGAGAAAAAGGGAAAGAAAGTCGCCGTCATCGGTTCCGGTCCTGCGGGACTGACCTGTGCGGGGGATCTGGCAAAGATGGGCTATGAGGTGACGATCTTTGAGGCGCTGCACGAACCGGGCGGCGTGCTCGTATATGGCATTCCGGAGTTTCGTCTGCCGAAAGAGGCGGTCGTCGCGAAAGAGATCGAGAATGTAAAGAGCCTCGGCGTCAAGATCGAGACCAACGTGGTGGTGGGAAAATCCGTCACCATCGATGAATTGATGGAGGAGGAGGGCTTTGACGCTGTGTTCATCGGTTCCGGCGCGGGACTTCCGAAATTCATGGGCATTCCCGGAGAGCAGGCGCTCGGCGTTTTCTCCGCGAACGAATATCTGACCAGAAGCAATCTGATGAAAGCGTTTGACGAGGATTCCAGCACCCCGATCATGCGCGGAAAGAAAGTTGCCGTGGTGGGCGGCGGAAACGTGGCTATGGATGCGGCGAGAACGGCGCTGCGTCTGGGCGCGGAGGTGCACATCGTCTACCGCAGGAGCGAGGAGGAGCTGCCCGCCCGTGTGGAGGAGGTACACCACGCGAAAGAAGAAGGTATCATCTTTGATCTGCTGACTAATCCGACGGAGATCCTTGCGGACGAGAACGGCTGGGTATCAGGCATCAAATGCGTGCGCATGGAGCTGGGCGAGCCGGATGCTTCCGGCAGACGCCGTCCGGTGGTGATCGAGGGATCCGAGTTTACGATGGAAGTGGATACCGTGATCATGTCGCTCGGCACTTCACCGAATCCCCTGATCTCTTCCACGACAAAGGGGCTTGAGGTCAACAAACACAAATGTATCGTGGCGGAAGAGGATTTCGGCGCGACCACGAAGAAAGGCGTTTACGCGGGCGGCGACGCGGTGACGGGCGCAGCGACCGTGATCCTGGCGATGGGCGCAGGAAAAGCTGCGGCGAAAGGCATTGACGAGTATCTAAGAAATTCTTAATAAAGAATGCATATAATCTTTAAAAGTTTCCTGTATGCTTAAGGGAAAGAAAAAGAAAGGTATGTGCATGTTATGAAACAGGATGATTTTGAAAATAGAAACGAGAACAAAGAAAACGGGGAAGACAGCGGTTCGTTTTTACAGAGCGCGGGCGCGACAAAGATCCTTCTCGGAATCATCGCAGTTCTTCTTGTCTGCATCCTGATCCTGCTGGGGGCGATCTTTCTGCGCGGAAAAACGGAAGAGGCGGCTGACCGTGATCTCCAGCAGACCATCACGGATTACGCGAAGATGCAGCAGGAGGCGGATCAGCAGATCATTACGGAGGACGATATCTCCGGCGGGGAAAAAGAATCGGTACAGACGACGCTTGCAGTTCCAAAAGAGAATTTGCCGGAGGAGACCGAAGAGGAGTCTGTCCCCGAGAAAGAAGAACTGAAAGCGACGGTTGTGGATATCGAGGACGAAAGCGATGAAGCTTACACAAAGGAGTTCATCCTGAAAGAAGCTTACCCGCATTTTGAAGCGAACAACCAGGACGCCATTTGGGATCTGGCGCACTTAAAGCGCTATGTCAAGCTTTCCAGAGGGCTGCTTGGCACAGGGGAATACTATTATCAGGGGGATGTGGACAGCAGCGGGAAACCCCACGGCACAGGGCTTGCCATCTATGAGCGGAACAGCTACTATTTTGGTGAGTGGAGCCACGGAAAGCGGAGCGGCAAAGGCTCGTGGTTCCGCTTCTACATCGGACAGAAAAACAAGGCGAACGCTATGGGCGTCTATGCTTCTCACAGCTATTCGGGAGAATGGGCAGACGATCTGCCAAACGGCGAGGGCGCAGAGCATTATGAGGTGGACGTCTCCAAGATCAAGCAGGGAGATCAGCAGGTGATCCAGAATGTGGTCGGGAACTTTACGGCAGGGCTTTACGACGGAGAGCTGTTTGCCAATACCGTGAACTACACGGGAACGATTCAGGAGTGGGACGGCATCGCTGAAAAAGGCGTCTTTAAGCTGTGGCGCGATATGAGTTCCATCGGGGAATGCTCTGTCTGGCGCAATAAGGACGATCATACCTGGTGTCTTGACATTGACAAATCGGAGAACAAGGAGCAGGGGATTCGGGAGCTGTTCCAATCATAACGGAATGTATGAAGATAACGTTGATCACAGTCGGTAAGATAAAAGAAGCATTCTATCGGGAGGCAGTTTCCGAATATCGGAAACGCCTTTCGCGTTATGCCGCATTGGAAATCAGGGAGGCAGAGGATGAACGTACGCCCGAGGGGATCTCCGATTCGGAAAAGGAGCGGATTCTTGGGAAAGAGGGGGAGCGGATCGAAAAACTCCTGCCGGAGAACGCATATCTGGTAACGCTTGAGATCGAGGGAAAGCAGTACACGTCGGAGGCGTTTGCGCAGCGGATCGCGGATCTTGGCGTACGCGGCGTCAGCCACATTGCCTTTGTGATCGGCGGCTCACTTGGTTTACATAACTCTATCAAAGAGCGCGCTGACTTAAAGGTAAGCTTTTCCGAGATGACTTTCCCGCACCAGCTGATGCGGGTCATTCTGCTGGAACAGATCTATCGGGCTTTCCGCATCCTGAACGGGGAGCCTTATCATAAATAGCTGCATACATAAATTTGCATTGCTGTTCATATAATGAACCATGAAAAGAGAGAACAGACGGCAGCCATTTTCCCCCTTACAAAGATCGAAGGAACTGATCGTGGAGTCCTTAAAGCTCCCGAAGGATACGATGTTGGGTGCGGCGATCGTCACCGTTACGGGAAACAGGGAAGCTTTTGTGGAAAATTATAAGGGGATCCTGGAGTATACGACGGAGTCCATCGTCTTGCAGGGAAAAAACGCGCGGATCTGTTTTGAGGGGAAAGGACTCTCCATCGACTACTACACCAATGAAGATATGAAAATCAGCGGAAAGATCGATGCGCTCCGCTATCTTTAGGGCGCACAGAGGAATGGTTATGCTTCATTGGGTTCAGTATATCAGAGGGTATGTGCTCATAAAGGTGTGGGGATATTCCGTGGAGCGGCTCTTAAATCTGTGCGGCAATCACGATATTCTGGTGTGGGGGATCGAGGATCACGGAGATTATCACACCATGCGTATCAGCATAGAGGGATTTTTTGCCCTGAAACCGCTCTTAAAAAAGACGGGGACGAGGGCAGCCGTCCTGCATCGGTACGGGCTGCCTTTTTTTGTGTCGAAACTGTTTGCAAGAAAAATCTTTGTCGCAGGTCTCTTTTTATGCCTTTTCTTCTGGGGGATCTCCTCCCGTTTTATCTGGGATATCAGGATCGAGGGGAATCTGTCCCTTACGGAGGATGTGCTCCTCGATTATCTGGAGGAGCGGGGCATCCATACCGCCATGAAAAAGAGTGCATTGCAGATCGAACCGCTGGAACAGGCGCTTCGGGAAGACTATGACCTGATCACATGGACGTCGGCACAGCTTAAAGGCACGACGCTGCTCATCCGGATCAAGGAGAATGATACGCCTGACTATGAGACGGAAACGCAAAAAGAGGATACCCGCGGCATAGACCTGATCGCGGCGCGGGACGGGGTCGTGACCTATATCATTACCAGGAAGGGCGTGCCGCTGGCGGCGCAGGGGCAGAGCGTACAGGCGGGGGATGTGCTGGTGAGCGGCGCCATCCCTGTCTACAACGAGGATACCACCGTCCGCAGATATCAGTTTGTGGAGGCGGACGCGGATATCACCCTGCGCTATGCGCAGAATATCACGCTGGAGGAAGCGGTCGCCTACGAGGAAAAGCTCTATACGGGGGAGGCGATCGAAATTCCGGTGTTCGGCGCAGGAGAGCGGGCGTTTTCCCTGCGGTTTCTGAAAATTCCTTACGAGCATTATGACATCAGCGAGGAGAAACAGCAGATCCGTATCCTGGACCATCTCTATCTGCCGTTCTATTACGGGAAAAGGACGATACAGGCGTATGACGTCGCTATCAAAAAACACACGGAAGAAGAGATGAAAGCGCTTCTTTCCGAGCGGTGGAGCAAAATTATCGAAACTTTAGATGAAAAAGGGGTTCAAATTGCGAAAAAAAATGTTACAATAAAAAGGAATGATGAAAAATGGGTCTTAAACGCCGGATTGCTTTTGGAGGAATCCGCCGTGAAGAAACGTCCCTCCCGCACGGAACAGCCGCCGCAGGAGGATGAGATCCGGACAGAAGAATAAAACTGCCGTCATTTAGAAAGGCGTGGCATGGAAGCGTTTACCGTCAGTATCGATGTGCCTGTGGAGCATATGCGGAATCTGTTCGGCGGATTTGATTCCCATATCAAAAAGATCGAGAAACAGCTTCGGGTAGCGATCGTCGATCGGGACGGCGCGGTCCGTATATCCGGAGAGCGCGAGGCTGCCGAACAGGCGGAACGGATCGTGCGGGAACTCGTGGCTTTGTCCAAGAGGGGCGCGGTCCTGGAGGAGCAGAATGTGGAATATGCGATAGAACTGGGAAGAGAGCACAAGGAGGACATGCTCCTTGCTATGGACAGCGATTGTATCTGTCATGCCGTAAACGGCAAGCCGATCAAGCCGAAGACCCTCGGACAAAAGCAGTATGTGGACGCCATGCGCGATCACATGATCGTGTTCGGCATCGGTCCCGCCGGGACGGGCAAGACCTATCTTGCTATGGCTATGGCGGTGGCTGCCTTCAAAAATAACGAAGTGAGCCGCATTATCCTGACGAGACCTGCCATTGAGGCGGGGGAGAAGCTGGGCTTTCTGCCGGGCGACTTACAGAGCAAGGTGGACCCGTATCTCAGGCCGCTCTATGATGCGCTCTATCAGATCATGGGAGCGGAGAGTTTTGCGAGGAACACGGAAAAAGGGCTGATCGAGGTGGCGCCGCTTGCCTATATGCGCGGACGGACGCTCGACAATGCCTATATTATTCTGGATGAAGCGCAGAACACGACGCCGGCGCAGATGAAGATGTTTCTCACCCGCATCGGTTTCGGCTCCAAAGTAGTGATCACAGGGGACGCTTCGCAAAAGGACCTTGCGCCGGATATGAAGTCAGGGCTTGATATCGCATCGCGGGTGCTCTCCAAAATAGACGATATTGCGTTCTGCACGCTGGACAGCAGGGATGTGGTGCGCCATCCGCTGGTGCAGAAGATCGTGAAAGCGTACGACGATTACGAGGCGAAAGAGAAGCGGCGCAGCGGACAAAAAACAGGAAACAGGAATCAGGAACGTGGAAAAAAATAATACCATTCAAAAAAATACAAATGTTTTGAGGAGGATCATCGTCTTTATGCTGATGTTTCCCGCGGCCGGCGTGACCGCCTGGCTGGGGAGTATGCTGTATCGGAGCCAGACGGAAGTAATGATCCGCAATATCGTGATGGTTCTTGCGGGGACGGGGATCGTGATCTTTTCCTTTACTTTCAGCGAGATCAACGGATTTTTTGTCTACCGCAATGAGGGTCGTTACGGGCGTTTTGCATTGACTTATCTGGTCAGTCTAATCGCATCGGTGTTTCTGCCGTTTCTTCCGGTCACGGGATGGCCGTATCTGGTGTTTTTTGTGATGCTCGCCATGTTCAGCAACAGCATGACGGGGCTGGCGGCGGGAAGTCTGTGTCTCCTCCTTTCCGTGCATTTTGCGGGCTGCGATTACGCCATCTTCTGGCTTTACTTTATCAGCGGCATGGCGGGGATCCTGGTATTTTCCACGCTGGACGAGGAGTTTCGGGTCGGGATCCCGCTTGTGATCTCGCTGCTTCTTCTAACGCTGTGTCTTACGGCGAACGTGATCCTCTTTTCCCGGGACAGAGTCTCCATCGGTCAGTTTATGATCCCGGCGATCAATCTGATGGTCTGCTGCATTTTGCTGTTAGTCTGTCTCAAGCTGGTCAGCTCCGCGATCATCCACAGGTACCGAGACCGGTACATGGAGATCAACGATCCGGAGTGCCCTCTGTTGGTCCAGCTGAAAGAACTCTCAAAAGAAGAGTATTATCATGCGATCCACACGGCGTATTTAAGCGATAAGATCGCCAGGAATCTGGGGATGGACGACGCGGCGGTGAAAGCCTGCGGCTATTATCACCGGATCGGGAAGTTAAAGGGAGAAAATACCTGGGAGAATGTCTCTTCCATCTGCGATAAGTATCATTTTCCACCGAAAACAAAGCAGATTCTGCGGGAGTATGTGGATCCGGATGCGAAGATGGTCTCCAAAGAGACGGTCGTTGTGCTCTTTGCGGACTGCATCGTCTCCTCCATCCTCTACCTGTTTTCAAAAGATCCCAAAGCGGAACTCGATTACGCACAGCTGATCGACACCGTCTTTCAGAAAAAGTTTGAGACGGACGAGCTTTGGGGCAATGAGATCTCCTTAGCGCAGATCCATAAAATGAAAAAGATCTTCATTCAGGAGAAACTTTACTATGACTTTTTACGTTGAAAACGAGACGGATGCGGATCTGCCCTTTTCGGCGGAAGAGATTCTGTCGAGCGTTTTAGAGACGGTGCTCACAACAGAGGGCTGTCCTTACGAGGC
>JAMPCE010000095.1 GCA_023666335.1 bacterium | reverse complement strand
GGTCTTCCGGGGATGTTACTTACGATGGGCAATGCGGAGCGCACGGAACCGCTGCTGTTGATCGGCCCGAAAGGACTGACCAGAGTGGTCAACTCCCTGCGCGTCATTGCGCCGGAGCTGCCTTTTGCGATCGATTGTGTGGAGATCACGGAGCCGGAGCAGACCTTTTCCTTTTCCGGTTTTCGCATCGAGGCATTCCGCGTCCATCACAATGTTGTCTGCTACGGCTATAACATTGTCATCGACCGGATCGGTAAATTTGATGTGGAACAGGCGATGCGTCTGAATATTCCGAGAAACTACTGGAATCCTCTGCAAAAAGGTGAGATAATAGAGATAGACGGGCAGACATACACGCCCGATATGGTGCTCGGCGCGCCCCGAAAAGGCTTAAAAGTGACGTACTGTACGGACACACGCCCCACGGAGGGCATTGTAAAGAATGCGGCGCAGGCGGATCTTTTCATCTGCGAGGGGATGTACGGCGAGCCGGAGAAAGTACAGAAAGCGAAAGAGTATAAACACATGACCTTTTACGAGGCGGCGCAGCTGGCAAAGGCGGCAGGGGTGCGGGAGCTTTGGCTGACCCACTACAGCCCTTCCCTGATCCGTCCGGACGACTATATGCCGGAGGTCTGGAAGATCTTTCCAAATGCTGTCGCGGCAAGAGATGGCAGAAGCGTGGAACTTTTGTTTACGGATTGAGAAAAACTGCTCTGACAGGGAGGGTAAGATGAAAAAATCAGGTATCGTAAAAACAGTGATCATTGTGGTGCTGCTGGCGGCGATCGTTCTGACATTTTTTCTGTATCAGTCGCATAGGTCCAGACAGCGGCAGGCACAGCAGGCGGATCCGGTGGCGACGGTGGTGCAGAGCGTCCTGATGCGGGATTTGGAGCATAATTATCCGCCGACGCCAAAAGAAGTGTTGAAATATTACGCCGAGATCACGGAATGCTTTTACAATGAGTCGTACACGGATGACGAACTGCTTCTTCTGGCAAATAAGATCCAGGAGCTCTACGACGCGGAGCTTGTCGCGAACAAGACAAAAGAGCAGTACATAGAAGACCTGAAAACGGATATCACAAAGATGAAGCAGGACGGATACAGCATCGCCAGCTATGAAGTTTCCGCCAGCACGGATGTGGAGTATTTCACGCAGGACGGCTATTCCTGCGCCAGACTCTACTGCACCTTTTATCTGCGGCAGGCAGGATCGACCGGACGCGCGCCGTCTCTGGAACGCTTCCTGCTCAGACAGGATGAGGACGGGCACTGGAAGATCATGGGCTGGGAGCTGGTGGAGGACGAGTGATGACTGAGACCACCGATTCCGTGACGCTTCTGGCGATCGAGACCTCCTGCGATGAGACGGCGGCGGCGGTAGTCAGAAACGGCAGGGAAGTTTTGTCCAATGTGATCTATTCCCAGATCGACCTGCACACCCTCTACGGCGGCGTGGTGCCGGAGATCGCTTCCCGCAAACATATCGAGAAGATCAATCAGGTGATGGGACAGGCGTTAAAAGATGCGGGCGTGGAGCTTGCCGATCTGGACGCCGTTGCGGTGACTTACGGACCGGGGCTTGTAGGTCCGCTTCTGGTCGGCGTTTCGGCGGCAAAGGCGGTGAGCTTTGCCTCGGGGCTTCCCCTGATCGGCGTCCATCACATCGAAGGGCATATCAGCGCAAATTACATTGAACATAAAGAACTGGAACCGCCGTTTGTCTGTCTGGTCGCATCGGGCGGGCACTCTCATCTGGTGGTGGTAAAAGACTACGGCGAATATGAAGTGCTCGGACGCACCAGAGACGATGCGGCGGGGGAAGCCTTTGACAAGGTGGCGCGCGCCATCGGTCTGGGGTATCCCGGCGGACCGAAGATCGACCGGGTGGCAAAGGAGGGGAATCCTGACGCCATCGCCTTTCCGCGTGCGAAAGTGGGAGACTCGGCATATGATTTCAGTTTCAGCGGCTTAAAGTCCGCTGTCTTAAACTACCTGAATTCCTGTGAAATGAAAGGCGAGCCGATCTGTCAGGCGGATGTGGCAGCCTCTTTCCAGAAAGCCGTGGTGGAGGTTCTGACAGAGCATTCTATGGCGGCGGTCGAAAAAACTGGTTTACATAAGTTTGCCATCGCCGGAGGCGTCGCCTCGAACTCTGCATTGCGGCAGGCGCTTGAAAAAGCCTGCGCGGAGCGGGAGATTGCATTTTATCGCCCCTCTCCGCTTTTGTGCACGGACAATGCGGCGATGATCGGCGCGGCGGCTTACTATGAGTATGTGAAAGGCGTGCGGCACGGACTTGACCTGAATGCGGTGCCGGGACTCAAATTGGAGAAATTATGAAGAAAAAGAGATGTACCGCGATCGTTCTGGCGGCGGGGCGCGGCAGCCGCATGAAAAGCGATGTGGCGAAGCAGTATATGCTTTTGCGGGGCAAACCCCTGATCTGGTATGCGCTGCATGCCATCGAGGAGTCGGAGGTGATCGACGACTGTATTCTCGTCACGGACAAAGAGGCGGTCTTAAACGGTTACGCGCATAAGGAGATCGTGGAGCGTTACGGTTTTCGTAAGGTAGATACGATCACGGCGGGCGGCGCGGAACGTTACGATTCCGTTTATTGTGCCTTGCAGGTGATCGCCGATAAAGATATGGCGGTCCCCAACCGGGACGGCTATGTTTTTATTCACGACGGCGCGCGCCCTTTTTTGACGGAGGAGATCCTGCGCCGCTGCTATGAGGCGGTGGAGAAGTATCACGCCTGCGTGGCGGGGATGCCCGTAAAGGATACCATCAAGGTCACGGACGAGGAGGGATACGCGGCGCAGACGCCCGACCGGACGCGCCTCTGGCAGATCCAGACGCCGCAGGTTTTTGATACGCCGCTGATCTGCACCGCATATGAGAAGTTGATGCAGGAAAAAGCGCGCCTTGCGGAAGCAGGGTTGAAGATCACGGATGATGCGATGGTGGTGGAGACGTTTACGGGGCAGCCTGTCAGGCTGGTGGAAGGATCTTACCGGAATATCAAGGTCACGACCCCGGAGGATATCGCGGTGGCGGAGGCGTTTCTGACATATACGGAGGGCATGGCAAAGCGGCATTGATTGTCGCTGTCTGACAATGATTTCCGGTCATACCGGATGAATGGAGGAAGGATGAGAGGGAAGAAAATGTACAACAGAAAAATGCGTTTGCGGGCGATTAGTCTTATGTGCGTGGCGCTGCTGCTTGCGGGCTGTGGCGCAGCGGACAATGCGGAGGAGGCAGCGCCTGTCGAAACAGCAGAAAACGAAGACATGGCGTCGTCAGATGATGCAGAGACGTCTGCGGAGGCGGAGAGCGAGGAGACCGGGAAGCAGGCGGCAGAAGACCTGACGCCGGATCCGACGAATCTCGAATATCTGGCAGAATATCAGGTAGCGGAGCTTTACGGGGACGGCAAGGAGTACCCGGTCTATGCGCCGAAAGGCGGAGATAATACGAATGGAAATTTCTACTACGACGATCATGGCATCACGTTTACAGCGTCTGCCTATACTTGTGAATATCCGGAATATGCCGAGGAACTTTTGCAGATCTCTCTGGATACTACGGTGGATCTTAAGGTTCAGGATTGGCAGAACGATCCGGCATGTTCGAATGTCGGCGTGGGAGAGATCCTGGAAAAGGGAGATGACCGCTACCTCTTTCTGACCACAGACAAGGAGGCTTATGATGGCGCGGTTTATCAGCAGAAGATGATCATTTATATGAGCGTCAGGGAGAATGGCGACACTGTCTTTTGGGATATGGAAGTCAGGGAAAATGGCAGGGATGAGGAGACCGCTCCTTTGATTGCCGAGGTGGCGCGGTGCTATGGTCTGAATCTGAGCGAGCTGTCGATGGAGGACGGCACTTGGGCGGAGCAGGAGGAAGCGATCAATAGAGAACGACAGAACAACTACGAGCCGGAGGAGGGAGAAACGGTCGTGGAAGAGGTCGAGGGCTATCAGTACCTTGGTATGGTCACGATCGCGATGGATGCAGATAGAAAGGAGACCTGTCCGGTCCTTGTTCCGCGGGGAGCGAGTACATCGGTCTATGAAGACAGAGTTTTAGCGGGCATGCACGGCGCTTCCGTATGGGTAAGCGGCTATGAGACCCCGAATGTGTGGAATATGCGGGCGATGGCACAAAGAGAGGCAGATTGGGATCAGACGCATTACAACAACGAGGAGTCCGGCCGCCGCAACGGCACAGTCAGCGAACTCATGCCGATGCAGGGACAGGATACGGCGGTCTACTATGTGGTTGAATATGAAGAGAAAGATAATAAAACGGAGGACTACTATCCGAGGACGTATGTCAACTGCCTGATTCCGGTGACAGAGAAATGCTATATTGACTGCGAGATCACCCTGCGGAGCGAGGAGTATGACGTGGAGACAAACGATCTGCTCAAAGAACTGGAAACGGCATATGGGATCGATCTGTCGGCGTGGTATGCAGAGTAGGAAACTTTACGGGCAAAAGGGCGAGGGAAACGCTCAGAAACGAGGATCAGGATGAAGAGATTTTGGAAACTTACCGCGGTCTTTATAGTGAGTGCGCTGCTGCTTGCGGGCTGCGGTGCGGCTGGAAATGAAGAAGAGAGCGCGGCGCGGGATACAGCGGCGGAGAGCACGGAGAATGCGGGGAATACAGACGTAGTGCCTGCGGCGGAACAGGCGGAAGATACGGACAAGGCGGCTGCGCCGGAAGAAACTGCGGAGGATGCGGACAGGACGGCTGCGGCAGAAGAACCGGCTGAAACGGAGGAGACGAAGCCGATTACGATGGCGGGGTTGATGAAAGAGAGCAGAGGCGGACAGGTAGAAGAACTGCCCGAGACGATCCTGTGGTTTAATGCCACCTATGCGTCCCTGACTTACAGCAACGGCTGGAACTGGCGGCTGGTCGGCGGTCTGGAACCGACAGAGGACAACAGGGAGCTTTCCAAAGAACTTTTGGAGGGCAGCTGGAGTGTGACCGACAGGGCTTCCGCGCTGGAGACTACGGCACGTCTTCTGAAAGATGGGCATCGGCAAAAATGTATTGATTATACGAAAGAGATGGAGGAGTGGGGACTTCTGGACCTGGACGAAGAAGCCTTTGTGGAACAGATCGTATTGCAGGAGGATGTCGGAAGCGAGATCGGGCGCTATGCGGTGGCATACCTCATGCACAGGGCGGGGATCGAGCCGGAATACATCGCGGCATGGGATCTCTGCCGCGTGAACCAGCTCTATGCGGATTATTATATCTGCGGTTATATGAGCTATGAGGAGGCGATGGACGCTTCGCTGGCAAACTCCTTGAATTTACAGGAACTTTACGGATCCTGGGATGAGATGATGGAGGCTTATCTGCTGGGCTATCAGTTCTGGCAGGGAGAACCGACGGCGGCTTTTATGGGCGACACATATGACTTTGATTCCCCCACACAGGAGCGGCGGCATTACTATGAGATGCTGCAGGAGTTGGAGGACGGCCCTTATACGCTGGACTGGGATATGAAATTAGAAAAAAGCTGGTGAGGCAGAACAAAAAAGCAGGAAGACCGCGCCGGAAGGAGACGGAATGGAAATGGGGATCAGGCTGTTAAAGCACATCGGAAAAATAATAGCGGTTATCGGTCTGACTGTAACCGTGGCGGGTGTGTTGATGATTTTGGTATATCTGATTCCTACGGAAAGAATGTTTGAAAATGCAAAGCGCTCGGTTGAGATCTTTGAAATAGAGGGCAGCAGTGCGCAGATGATTCATGGCTACCCGTCAACGGCGCTGGACAATTATACAGACACTTGGATGCTCAGAATAGCATTTTATGACGGCGAAGAGAGCGCAGCAGATAAGGCTTTTCATAACTACTATTATCACGGGGACAGGGAATACGCGGATGTATGTCAAAGTACGATAGCGTACTTGAAAGACACAAATCCGGGAAAAAACAGGGCGGAGTACGCCAGATATTGGCATGGTTATCTGCTGATCCTGAAACCGCTTTTGTTCCTTTTCGATTATGGAACCATCAGGCAGATATTAAAGATATGCAGCCTGTTTTTTGTTCTGTACCTTACGGTGCTTTTGGAACGTGTCGGCTTAAAAGAGGCGGTCTTCCCGTTTGGAGGAATGCTGGTCTTTCTGGAGTTTGCCACGATTGGAATGTCCATGCAGTATACATGGGTGTTTCTGCTTGCCATGTTTTTTTCTGTCCTGATTCTGAAAAAGCATAAGGTATGGGAAAGGGGCGCATACAATTGGATTTTTCTGATCATTGGCTGCCTGACAAGTTTTTTTGATTTTCTGACGTATCCACTGATTACCTTGGCAGTTCCGCTGCTCATGCTCTGCATGTGTTATGAAATGCAGGAAAGAAAGGGCGTGAAAATTTTTTTGTGGCATAAGATCCTGCTTGCGGTCCATTGGGCGGTCGGGTATGTAGGCATGTGGTGCGGTAAATGGATTTGTCTGGTACTCTTCTGGGGCGACGGTGCAATACAGGATGCCGTTAATTCGATCCTGGAGCGGAGCGGTAAACAGGACGCGGAATATACATGGATAGAGACTGTTTGGGAAAATGTCAATGTTTTGTTAAAATGGCCATATCTTTTGTGCGCTGTATTTGTGCTGGGAATGATATTGTTGAGGAGCAGGAAAGAGGAAGCGTTTCGGATAGAATTGTTCATTGCCTATTGTGGAATAGCGGGATTGCCTTTCGCGTGGTATTTTATCAGCTTAAACCATTCTTATATTCATGCGGCTATGACTTACCGGGAGTTGAGTATTACGGCTTTTGCGGGGAGTCTGGCTGTATTGGAATTGAAAAAGGCATGGAACCGGCGGAACGGTCGGAATCAGAAAAAAGATTGAGAAAAAAAGGAAAATCGGTTGACACGCAACCCCGTTTTTGCTAGAATAATTTTTGCGCTCCGCTTAACGGGAATGCGCCGTGAACACGGAGAGGTATCGAAGTGGTCATAACGAGGCGGTCTTGAAAACCGTTTGTCCGCAAGGGCGCGTGGGTTCGAATCCCACCCTCTCCGCTGGAGATACTCTCTCCGACGAATATTGTTATAAAGTATCAGCTTTTATTTGGAGAAGTACCCAAGATGGCTGAAGGGACACCCCTGGAAAGGGTGCAGGTCGTTAATAGCGGCGCGAGGGTTCAAATCCCTCCATCTCCGTTGTGTGTTTGCGGACACACAGGCAGAGGATAAATTTCTGCAAGCAGAGGATGCGGAGCATCCTCGGGCGTTTTGCGAAGCAATACGCCACTGTA
>JAMPCE010000094.1 GCA_023666335.1 bacterium | reverse complement strand
AAGATATTATTGTGATTTAAAGGAGCATCAAAATGAGCAAAAAAATTTTATTTAGCCCAGTAGGAGGAACGGATCCAATCAAATATTTGCGGGATGGTTCCATGCTGCATATTTGCAGACATTATAAACCCGATATTGTCTATCTCTATATTTCGCGCGAGATGCTGGAATACCATAAAAAAGACAATAGATACATAGATGCAATCGAGCGATTAGGCAATCATTTGAAACATTCATTTGAAGTAAAGCTTATAGAAAGAGATACTTTGATTGATGTGCAGCAGTATGATACATTTTATCAGGATTTCAGGGAGGAAATCATTAAGATTGAAAATACAATGGATGCGGGAGATGAACTATTGCTGAACATGGCATCGGGAACACCGGCTATGAAAAGTGCATTGTTTGTAATAGCAACATTTGCAGAGTACCGCTTTCATCCGATACAGGTATCTACACCAAAAAAGAGCATGAACGCAGAGTATGAGGATAGGATAGAATATGATAACGAATTAAATTGGGAGCTAAATGAAGATAATTTGGAAGATGCTCCTAATCGCTGTACAGAAGTGAAAAGCCTGAATTTAATGAAAATGATTAAGATAGAAGTGATTAAAAAGCATATCATGGCTTATGACTATACGGCTGCTTTGACCGTTGCAGATGAAATAGAAGAGGACTTTTCAAAGGACGCGTATGCATTGTTACAGATTATGGATGCAAGAGTTAGATTGGACCATGCAAAAATCAGCAAATTAGTAAATGGAAAACCGTATGATATTTATCCGGTGAAAGCGGGGGATCAGCAAAAGATATTTGAGTATGCGCTTGTTTTGCAGATGAAAATGAAAAAACAAGAGTATGCAGATTTTATTCGTGGAATTACGCCTTTAGTAGTAGATTTGTTAGAAGACATATTAAAAAGTAAGTGCAAAATTGCGTTAGAAGATTGCTGTACTATAAACGGTAAAGATGGTATTATGAAGTGGAACAGGGAAAAATTAAGCCGCATGGGTCTGATAAACTATCTTGATAAAGAATATAAAAGTGCTGGGGGCTTTAAGTGTGGTCCTGTATATTCCAGCCAAATTGCAAAAATAATAACTTATAAAAGCAGTGATAGAGATTTGATACGAAAAGTAAATGATATGACAGAGATCGAGGGAAAAGTGCGAAATGTTGCTGCCCATGAGATTGTATCAGTTACAGAAGAATGGTTTCAGGACAGGACAGGTAAAAACGCAAGAGAGATATTTGAAATGATTAAGTATTTAATAGGAAAAGCCGGAATAAATGCAAAAAAGGAAGACTGGCAGTCGTATGACAGCATTAATGAAAAAATCGCATTTTATCTGGGATAACGCATTTTGTGCAATCGGACAGTCTCCCCGCACCAGATGAACTCGCTGTAGATATTATCGAAAACTTGCATAGTGCATTGGAGAGTTTTCAGGAGTTACAAATTCGATTGCATAAACAGTGAATTGAGCCGATACCGTGTGACATTTCGTTTCATGCCGTCACATAAAGTCAAACTTGTCCAGTGGATTCAAGGGATAAAATGAAAATGGAGAGTACAGGGAATGAGTAATGAAAATGATTTACAACAGGCAAAAGTGAGGGGCAAAAAGTATCCCATTACAGAGATAGCAATTAAAAAAGTGGCATTTATCAAGTATAAAGGATTAGCCGAAGAACAAAATAAGAATATGCAGAGTCTGGCAAGGCTGAGAAGATGCCATGAGGTCGGATTATATTATAAATAAGAGAGGTGCGGTATGAGTAAAATAGATGATAAAGAATGTATTACAATGGACGATCTTGCAATTCCGCCCTATTTTACTGGTTCACTTGATACAAGTGAGTATGTGCCGGATTGGGAGGCAATAGACGCAAGTATAGAAAAGAATCGTGCTATTATTGCTTCTTTGGGTGGAGAGTTTGCTGAACTTGTAAGACCAAAGCAGAAAGTATGATGAAACAAAACCATGAATAAGGTATCGAGGAGATGCTGTCCCATTAAACTGCGGCTTCGTAAAAAAGGGACTAGGCTTTCTGCTGTCGGTGGTGTTATACTGTTATACTGGAACCGATGAAAGGAGGCGCAGCATGGAACCGACAAACAGGCAGGCGACGCCGGGCGCGCGCAGATTGTTTCACGATCTGGACGCCCTGAAAGGCAGGGGAATCCTCACGGGGCAGCACACGCAGACCGTGAAGATGGAGGAGATCGACGAGATCAGGAAGATCACGGGAAAGGAACCGGCGCTGCGCGGCTTTGAACTTTTGGCATATTCTCCGAATATCCGCTATGAGACGGGAGACGAGGCATGCCGGACAGAGATCGACGAAAATAGGGATACGATCGAGCACGCGCTGGCGTTCGGAAGACGCGGCGGCATCGTGACGTTTACCTGGCACTGGTTTTCCCCGATGGGCGGGCAGGACAAGAGCTTTTACAGCCATAATACGGACTTTGATCCGGAAAAAGTGCTGGAGGAGGGATCGGCGGAGCGGGCGGCGTTTTATCGGGATCTGGATGTGATCGCGGCGCTTCTTTTGCCTTTTTTGGAGGAAGATATTCCCATCTTATGGCGTCCCTTTCACGAGTCTGAGGGCGGCTGGTTCTGGTGGGGAAGAAAAGGACCTGCGGTGGCGGCAAAGCTCTTTCGGATGCAGTATACATATTTTGTGGAGCGCTATCACCTCAATAATCTGCTCTGGGTCTGGAACTGCCCGTTAAAGGAGGGCTATCCCGGCGACGATGTGGTGGATATCTTCTCCTGCGATCTCTATGAGGAAAAGGGAACGAAGACGGACTATGCGGCGGCGTATGAGCAGCTTCGCAGCGTCATGGGCGAGGAAAAGCCGGTGGCGCTGGCGGAGATCGGGATCCTTCCCGATATGGAGATGCTGGAAAAGAGCCGCATTCCCTGGCGTTACTATATGACATGGAGCAAAGGCTTTGTGCTGACGGAAGAGTTTAACAGCCATGAGGCGCTGCGCCGTATTTACGACAGCGCCTATGCCATAACGGATCCCTGGGAGAGGTGAGTCGCTGATTTTGCCCGCGGGCTGTCATGCGATGCCTTACAGTTTCCATGCTCTCTTCCTTGTTCTATAATAGTGTGTGGAGCACTTCATTTGATGTGTCACGCGAGAAAGAGGAGGAGTAAAATGGAGACTTTACATGTGACGTCCAGACGGGATAAAGAGCAGTTCAATCAGATCCTGGACGATCTGATCAACGCGAACAGAGAGTTTCGGATCCTGATCACCGTCCCCTCGGGGGAGATGTCGCAGGAGACGACTGAACATAGGATCGATGAGGCAGAGATGCCGTTCATGGGAGAAAAGCGGGAAAAGCGGGATCTGGAGAAAGATGTGACGGATATGATCCATGAGATCGGCGTTCCCGCCCACATCAAAGGCTATCAGTATCTGCGGGAAGCGATCATGATGTCGGTGGAGGATGTGGAGATGCTGGGGTCGATCACAAAGATCCTCTATCCCACCATCGCAAAAAAGTACCAGACCACGCCGAGCCGCGTAGAGCGGGCGATCCGCCACGCGATCGAGGTCGCCTGGTCGAGGGGCAGGATGGAGACGCTGGATGCGCTTTTCGGCTACACCATCAATACGGGGAAAGGGAAGCCTACCAACTCGGAGTTCATCGCCCTGATCGCGGATAAGATCCGTTTACAGTACCGTCGCTAAAAAAAATCCTTTTATTGCCACCCGAAATATTGTATACTGTTGTTTGGGAGGTTTTCTTGGGCTTCCCGATATGGCAAATACAGTTGGAGGGTTGTTATGAAGAAAATTTTATTTGTCGCGTCAGAGGGCGTACCTTTTATCAAGACAGGCGGGTTGGCGGACGTGGTCGGCTCCCTGCCGAAGTGTATTGACAGGAAGTATTTCGATGTGCGGGTCATCCTGCCGAAATATACCTGTATGAAGCAGGAGCTTAAGGATAAGCTCACTTACAAGACCCACTTCTACATGGATTTCCACTGGAAAGAGGAGTATGTGGGCATTCTGGAAGCGGAAGTTGACGGCGTAACGTATTACTTTATAGATAACGAGAGTTATTTTAACGGCTTTCAGCCCTACAGCGATAACGCGCTGTTTGAGATCGAGAAGTACGCTTTTTTCTGTAAGGCGGCGCTGTGCATCCTGCCGGTGATCGATTTCAGACCGGATCTGATCCACTGTCACGACTGGCAGACGGGACTGATCCCCGTGTATCTGAAAGAGCGTTTCCAGGGCGGAGAGTTCTACCGCGGCATCAAGACCGTGATGACCATCCATAACCTGAAATTCCAGGGCAAGTGGAGCGTCAAGGAAGTCAAGGAGATCACGGGTCTGCCCGGGTATTTCTTTACGGCGGATAAGCTGGAAGCTTACAAGGACGCGAACCTCTTAAAGGGCGGTCTGGTCTATGCGGACGCCATCACGACGGTCAGCGATACTTACGCGGAGGAGATCAAGACGGCGTTCTACGGCGAGGGCTTAAACGGTTTGCTGTGCGCGAGAGCCGGAGATCTGCGCGGCATCGTGAACGGCATCGATTACGAGGAGTTTGATCCGGAGACGGATAAGAACATAGATTTCAAGTACAATGCGGCGAACTTCCGCAAGGAAAAAGTGAAAAATAAGCGCGCTTTGCAGGAAGAACTGGGGCTGAATCAGGATGAAAAGGCTATGCTGATCGGCGTGGTGTCCAGACTGACGGGGCAGAAAGGCTTTGACCTGATCGCCTATATCATGGACGAACTCTGTCAGGACAATGTGCAGCTTGTGGTGCTGGGCACGGGCGAGGAACAGTACGAGAATATGTTCCGCCACTTCGACTGGAAGTATCACGGCAAGGTGTCGGCGAACATCTATTATTCCGATGCGCTTTCCCACAAGATCTACGCGGCGAGCGACGCGTTCCTCATGCCGTCGCTCTTTGAGCCGTGCGGCTTGAGCCAGCTCATGTCCCTGCGCTACGGCACGGTGCCGATCGTGCGTGAGACCGGCGGCTTAAAAGATACGGTACAGCCCTATAACGAATATGAGGGCACGGGCACAGGGTTCAGCTTTACGAATTACAACGCGCATGAGATGCTGGGTACGATCCGCTATGCGGAGCATATCTACTACGACAAGAAGCGCGAGTGGAACAAGATCGTTGACAGGGGCATGGCTGCGGACTTCTCGTGGCATGTGTCCGCACAGAAATATCAGGAAATGTATGACTGGCTGATTGGATAGGGAAATGGGACATCCGGAGAAAAAGAACACGTTTGTGTTCCAGGCGGGCATTCTGGCAGCAGCCGGAATGCTCGTCAAAGTGATCGGCTTGATATACAGAAGTCCCCTCCTTTCCATCATCGGGATTGAGGGCAACGGGTATTACAATGCGGCGATCAATATCTATACAATTATATTATTGATCTCTTCCTACAGCATCCCCTCGGCGATCGCCAAGGTGATCGCCCAGAGGCTTGCGTTTAAGGAATATCGGAATGCACAGAGGGTCTTTGTCTGTGCACTTCTCTATGTCCTGATCGTGGGCGGTATCGCTTCCATCCTGACGTTCGTGGGGGCGCCGTTGTTGGTGAGGAAGAATCCCAATGCGGTGCTGGCGCTTCGCGTGCTTTCACCGACTATCTTTTTTTCGGGATTTCTGGGCGTGCTGCGCGGATTTTTTCAGGCGCACGGATCTATGGTACACACTTCCGTTTCCCAGGTCCTGGAACAGATCTTAAATGCGGCGGTCAGTATCCTGGCGGCAAAGCTTCTGATCGGACTCGCAGCGGACAGCGATGAGACTACGCGCGCGATCTACGGTTCGGCAGGCTCGGCGCTGGGAACCGGAGCGGGCGTACTGGTCGGACTGCTTTTTATGTTCGGGATGTACCGTTTAAACGGCAGTATCATCCGGAAAAGGGTGGCAAGGGACAAGTCCTTTCACGAGGAGAGTTACAGAGAAATCTTCAAGGTGATCTTCACCATCGTCACCCCTTTTATCCTGAGCACTTTCATTTATAATTGCACAACGGTGGTCAACATGACCATCTACTATCATGCGATGGACTATAAAAAGGTGGACGCGATCTTTGCGAGCAATCAGTACGGAATCTTTTCGGGGCTGGCGGTGGCGGTGGTCAACATTCCGATCGCCATTGCTTCCGCGATGTCTTCCGCCATCATGCCGGGCATTGCGGCTTCCTATGTGAAAGGGACGGTCGCGCAGACCAGAAAACAGGTCTCCAAAGCGATCCAGATGACCATGCTCATTGCGATTCCGGCGGCGGTGGGGATCGCCGTACTGCCAAAGCCCATCATGCAGTTCATCTTTCCCCAGAAAGAATCGCTGGATATCGCGTCAGGGCTTCTGGCGGCGCTTTCCGTGACGATCGTGCTCTACAGCCTCTCCACTCTGACCAATGCGGTGCTGCAGGGGATCGGAAAGGTCAATACGCCGGTGATCCATGCGGCGGCAGCCCTGGTGATCCAGGTGGTGGGTCTGGTCGCGATCCTCCTGTATACGGATATCGGGCTCTACGGGCTGGCGGCTGCCAATGTCATTTACTCTCTGGTCGTGTGCGTCTTAAACCAGCTTTCCGTGCGTAAACATCTGGAATATCGGATGAATGTGGTGAAGTTTTTCCTAAAGCCCCTTTTTTCGGCAATGGTGATGGGAGCTGTGGTCTACGGCATCTATCACGGTCTGATGCTCCTCGTTCCCGTAAGCCGCCTTGTGCTGCTTGTGGCGATTGCGGTGGGCGTGTGCGTCTACGGGGTGATCATGCTTTTGATCGGCGGCGTGACGGAAGACGAACTCTGGGAGTTTCCCAAAGGCGGGACATTGGTGCAGATCGCCAAAAAATTACACCTGTTATCCGATTGGGAATCGCCCGCGAATGGGAAAAAGCGGCGGCGGAGAAAGAAGAAAAAGCGTAAGGAACCGTTATGACAGTTCTTTGAGCGCCGAGATATCGGTGTCGATCGTCATGGAGTAATTGGTATAGTACACCACGAAGCCGGGCTTTGCCCCGGCCGGTTTTTTGACATGTTTTTTCTGGATATAGTCGATCTCCACCTTATCCTGCCCGCGGCCTTTGGAGTAGTAGGCGGCGAGCCTTGCCGCTTCCTCGAAAGCGCGGTCGGGGACTTCTGCGCCCTCGGTCTTTAAGACGACATGGGAGCCGGGCATCTGTTTGGCATGGAACCACCAGTCGTTTCCGGCAGCGGACTTAAATGTGAGTTCGTCGTTTTGCAGATTGTTCTTTCCCACATAGATATGGAAGCCGTCGCTGCTGATATAATGGAAGGGTTTACTGGTGATTTTCGGG
>JAMPCE010000093.1 GCA_023666335.1 bacterium | reverse complement strand
ATGGGATAATTCACCCCGGAAAGGCGCTGATAGGTCGGCTCGTTAAAGCTCATAACGGTAAGCGTGACCCCCAGGAAGTAATTTCCCAGATTCTCTATCTGCTTCCAGTGTTCCGCATCGAACAGGGAACCGTTTGTCTCCAGCCACGCTTCGCACTCCTCCGCCGGCGCCAGAGGCTTCCACTCCGATAACAGCCTCAGGATCCTCTTACTGCAGAACAGTTCTCCATAGCCATTTGCCCCGATGCTCTTTACATGCGGCATGGCTTCCCGCAGTCTGCTCTCGATAATGTCATAGTTATGCTCGATCTGTTCCCTTGTCTTATCCTTATCCACTTTACAGACCGTACAGCTTATGCAGCGGTAATTACAGGCGCTTTCAAAAGCGATACGCAATTCTTCCGGATACTCCGGGATCTCTCCCATCTCCACCTGCATATCCTTAATCTCTCCCGTCATCAGATAAGGACAGGAATCCTTTTTGCAGCTTGAATAATCCTGATCCGCTAAACGTTCTCTCAGCCTTCTTGCCTTCTCGCCGTGATATATTTCAGAAAGGGAATTCTCCAACAAGCTGCCTATTTTGCCAGCCTCCTCTAACCAGCTGCACTCTCTGACGATGCCATCTGAAGTATACACCTGAACCCAGTTTCTTCCTCTCTTACACATTTTTTTCATTTTCCATTTCCTCCCACTCCAGTATATTTTTATTCTCAATCCGTTTTACAAATTCCTCCAGCGAAACATCCTCTTCGTTCAGAAAATAATCCCCGCCGTTTGCCCGGAAAAACTTTGCCCTCATCAACGCTGTCACTTTAATTTCTCTCCAAAAGGCCGCACCGGTTCGCTTATCAAAAAATAAAGTCTGATTCGTCGAGCGATTTAAAAAGCACACATAATGATCGTTCGCCGTATACTCCAGATACTTAGCGTTGGTAAAAAGCCACTCTTCCTCCCTCAGATACCGGTGATCCGCCGGATAATCTCTATAGACTGACAGTTCTTTGGCTTTCCTATCAAAATAATAGATATCCTCTCCCGCCACTGGAAGAATCCAAAATCGATCCCCTATATTCACGAATCTGGAAAAGCACACGGGCTTCTCTGATATGGCGTCGTTTATTTTATGCAGCACATCTTCTCCCGTCCAAAGATAGATTTCACCAGAACCCGTCAGTATGTACAGGCCGTCTTCCCGCCAGAGTATCTGCCGCACACTGTCGATTTTTTCCTGCAGTTTAATGACGCCAGTCTGATTGGTATCGAAATCCACATAGAATATTTTTTCGCCGCTCCTTGGCAGAAAGAACAGGCGGTTCTCTTTCCGTGCACAGGCGGTATCCTCATTTATGACAAACATGTCATATAGTCTTTTATTGAGAACAAGACTGCATTTTTCCGTTCTGCAGTCGATTGCCAGATACCGTTCTCCCTTGTGCGGAAACAGATAGAGACACTCCTGATAGAGACAGTATCCATAATAATTCCGAAAACTCTCATCGCCCGCACCAACCGGAATGGCGCGCAGTGCACGATCGTCTTTATCCAAAACAAAAACTTCTTTGCCCTTATATTCCACAATGAATATTTTGTTCTGATAGACAAACGTCGGCCCGGAGATGATCTTTCCGAGATTCAGCCCGGCGATTGCCCCCATCTGCTCTATTTTCCCTGTGCTTATATCATATTCCGCCAGCACACCATTACAGAAGGCAAGATTCAGCTTATCTCCTGCAAGCGCGCACCAGCGGCAGATTCGTGTATTATCCATAATCTCCCCGGCTTCTTTCTCCGCCTATAAAATACAGCTTGCGATGCGTGGTTCAAAACAGCAGCAGGGCCGCAGACACACGATCCTGACGCCGCTTGCCCGCTGCGGTCCGATCTTCAGAAAGGTCGCCAGCACGGTCGTTTTTCCGCCCAATCCCATCGCACCGCTTCCCGCCTCATTCACCCTGCCAGTGATTTCACGCTCCATATCACTCTGTACGTCATATCTTCCATCCACCAGCGCCTGCAACATCATCGCCGACGCTTCATACTGCGAGCGTCCGATCCCTACCGCCAGCGTACATGGCGTACAGCCAAGCAGCGCTGTCCCGTCTATCGCCCACGACACAATCTCATCTATCACATTCTGTGCACTGTGCTTATGAAAAACCCGGTATGTCTTTCCCCTGATGGCGGGACCGCCGCCAAACATGAGGACGTGGAGTCGAATCACATTTTCTGAGATACTGCGGAGCAGGATTGGCGCTGCCTCCAGATCGGAAGGATCCTCTGACAGCCCTGCAGACTGCTCCAATCTCTGGCGTTCATCTCCCAGAACAGCCATCGGTCTGCCGGGCAGCCTCCGCAGCCCTTCTTTTACGCCTTCTCTGATCGAAGCAAGCATATTTCCGCTGACAGCCTGATCCTCCCCCACGTCCAGAACCAGATGCGGGATTCCCGTATCGTCGCACAAAGGGCTTCTATTTTTCTCCGCCGCAGCAGCATTCCGCAAGATTGTCTTTAAGACCCAGACCGCCTGTTCCCGCTCCTCATCCGCCAGTGCCTTTCGGTATGCCTCCGCCTTGTCCAGCGAAAAAGAACTGCCTGCCCTGATAAGGGTATCCCTCACTTTATCTATGATCTCCTGATTCCCTTCCATCGTATGATGCTCCTTAATAAATACTCTCATTATGGGCTGCCGCTATAATCATCGGATAATCCTTCACCGTAAGTTCATAAAATGCCTCCATCCCCAATTCCGGAAAAGCAGCACATCTCTGTGAGACCATATTTTCGCCAAGCAGCGCTGTCACCGGCGGTATCACCGCGAATACAGATTGACATCTGTTTAACGCATCCACCGTTTCTCTACGCAAGGCTCCTTTTCCCAGATGTATTTTCACGCCAGCCCGCGACAGGAGGGGAATGCTCTCCTCGATTTCCAGCTTGTTGCTCGATGTTGGCCCCACCCCCGCAGGGCTGACCGCCGTATGGAAGATAACACTCCCCCGAAGGTCTATCCCGTATTCCCCTAATCTCCCGGTCTCTGCCAGCCGGCATATCCTGGGAAGCACAGCATCCCTGCCGCAATAGATCTTCCCGGACAGGGTGAGCATATCCCCTGTATGAAGTTTTGCTATATCCTCTTCTGTAACGGGCGTTCTTAATATCTTCATCCTGCTCCTTCTCCCGGCTCCTTGAACAGATCGAAATAGCTGCTCTCATTTTCGATCACGCCATAAGCTCTGCTCCTCATATAAATCTTATTTGCCCATGTCGTATGCGGTTTTACTTCATTCATCTTATTACCGCCCTGTCCCTTGAAGACGCCCCCGCCATCCTTTCTCAGGATATTTACCGCATCGTCATATTCCTCTTTCGTCACGGCCTGCAGCGCATTGACATATTTGATGTGTGTCGGATGAATCACGGTCCTTCCCACAAACCCGTTCGCTTTATCCAGTATGACCTCTCTCAGCAGGCCGTCTATCTCCGAATTGACGATCGGTATCCGCTTCAAGATACAATCCTCGATGCTGTGGCTCGGAAGGCTGCTAAACATCATCTCCTTACTTGCCCTGAAATACTCCCATACCGGTCCGGATATCACATAATCGTTATCTCGTCCAAAAACATTGATGATGTCGGAGAGGATTTCCCTGACCGGAAGGATGTCGTAGATGGAATAATCTACACCCCTGCGCACGCCGAAGCAGGAGGAAAAATCCGTCGCCCCCACCCTGACCTGCAGCACGATCTCCTTATATTTATCCAGAATCTCTCGTATGCCCATCAGCTCTGTCATCCTGCTTTCCTTAAAAGCGACCTCTGGGTCCTCAATGATCGGCATCCCGTAGAGAATCTCTCCGAACTTCTCGTTCAGCTGTTTTAGATAAAACATATACACATTTCCGTTATGCGCATTAAATTTCGGGAAATTGATTCCCGTCAATGCCTTCACATGATGTCCGGTCAGCTGGCTGGCAAATCGTATAAACTGCTCCTGACTCCTCACGCGGCAGAAGATAAGCGGCAGATTCTCATAGGAGAGGGAGCCTTCTTCCAGCGCCGACGCAAGCACATCCAACACATGGATCACATTCCTTTCCGCTTCCTCCACCTGCCCCTCCGGACAGGCATCTTCAAAACAGAACACCATCGAAGTAAGTCCCGGCATCTCCCCATGCAGAATCTTCTCGGAAAAATCTTTTGTGCCGGGCATATACATAGTCGCTCCCAGACAATACTGCAGCACATCCCGCTCCGTGTACTTATTAAAATCCTCCGGTCGAATCACAAACTGAAAATCCGGATGATATCCGTGGTGTCTCATCTTATTCGATCGCCCCCTTCTGTGAGCCTATGGCTTCGGGATAATACTGATCGATCATCCTTTTCACCAGTGAAACCTGTTTTGCCCTCTTTTTCGCATCATCCGCAGTGCTTTCCCAACTATGGGTCTGCGCTACCGATCCTCCTGTTTTCAAATAGATGGGCGCCGCTACCCGAATCATTTCAGGCACTTCATAGTGCCTTATAAAACCTCCTGTTGACTTTGGATTCTCTGTATGTACATCAATGGGAATCGAGACTGCCTCGCGGATCGCCGCCAGCATCTGCAGCTGGATGTCGCGGACCGGATTGACAGAATCGGCGCCTATCATTTCCAGCAGCCTGACCGAACAGGGGTTCCCGTGCCCCGTATGCGCCGAAACCTTAAACTGACAGTCTGCCGGGATCTCCCCCGCCTTCCGCATTTCATTCAACAGCCACAGACACCCCTCATCGTACACCAGAAAAGCCCTGCATCCGAAAGCCGCCGCCCGTTTTACATCTTCCACCGCCCTGACGATCTGTTCCTGTCCCCGCAGGCGATACCCCATCCGCACTCCCTCCGGCGTATTGACGGATGCGCTCGTATCCGTCGTTGCTCTGGGTCCGATGGCAAGGATCAGTGTAAGCCGTGCATCCTCCGCAAGCTTTACCATCTGCATGATTTCATTATCTGTCAGCATCATGATGCCTTTTGTCTGCGTAACCCTATGCAACGGGATCTGATAGCTCTCCATCGCTTCCAGCAATTCCTCCATCACCTTCGGTCCCTGAATGCCGGGCACTTCAAAACGGTACTGCGCACCATCCGCAAATCTTTTCTCCGAAGTCGGAAGATGGTAAGCATCCCCCTCCGGCATTCCGATCGATCTTAAAAACGCTCTCGTCTCTTTCATCTTCTCCCACTCCATGCACTTTGTATTTTGATCCTATGTTTCTATCCCTGCAATTCCTCCGCCAGCGCTTCCACCAATCCGCGCGAATCGATCTTCAGCGGAGGCAGCTTGCCCCGCAGTCCTTTATGTATCCTTACTTCCAAAAAAGCCGCCCTCTCATCCTGTCTCCCTGTCAGTTCCCGCACGGCATCCGCAAGTCCCACGCAATCCGTCACGGCCTGTCCGACCGTCCTGTAACCTGAGGCTTCTGCGATCTTCGTAAAATCCACAAGCCATCCCGCCGAAGGCTGTCCTCCTACCGACTCATGCGCTCCATTGTTCAATAGGATGTGCAGCAGGTTGGGACACATCGCCTTAGAGGCCATCGTAAACGCGCCCAGATGCATGAGGGCTGCCGCATCACCGTCCAGACAGACCACCCTCCTGTCAGGTTGCGCCATGGCAATGCCGAGCGCCACCGAGGAGACATGCCCCATGGAACCCAGATTCAGGAAATCGTGCTTATGCCCTTCTTTTCTCTTATCACGCAGAAAATACAGTTCCCTCGTCGCCCTGCCCGTGGTCGCCGCATAGATCGTATCCTCCGGCAGCGCATCCAAAATGATCTCTATCGCTTCTTCTCTGCTCATCGGATAACTGTCATCCGTCGCATTTTCTTTCTTTTCCGCGGCAAAGATACCTTTTTTTGCAACGACGGCAACGCTCTGCCTCCGTTCCTTTGCCGTCCGGAGTGCCCACCTCGTCTGCTGTTCCAGCTTCTCATCATCATCTTCCGCTATGACATAAGGAATCTGCAGCAATTCCAGCAGACCGGTCGTGATCTCCCCCTGCACTCTGTGCTGTGCATGGCTTTCATGATCAGACGTCCCCGGTTCTCCCCGCCAGCCGATTAACAGAAGCATGGGCAGTCCATATACTTGCGAGTCGGCTAAAGAGACCAGTGGATTCAAGGCGTTTCCCATGCCGGAATTTTGCATATAAACAAGTGGAATACCGCCCGTCGCGATATAATGCCCAGCGGCAATGGCAGCCGCATTGCCTTCATTCGCCGCTATGACATGCCTGTCCGCCGGTATCTGTTCCAACAGATAGTTGCAGAAGCCGTTTAAGTAGGAGTCCGGGACTCCCGTAAAGAAATCTACGCCTTCCGCCTGTAATGTCTCCACAAAACGCTGTTGTGTGATCATGCTGTTTTCCTCTTCCCGAATATTTTCCTTTTTCAATCTCACAATGACAGGAGCTGACAGATTCCATCGACAGATTTTTTTCTCTGTTCACAAGCCTCCACAATCCTATCCCCTGTATCGGAAGATATTCCTGCATATTGCAGCAGTCCTTCAAAACGCTCTCTAAATTCCTCCCGGGACAATGGATTCTGCGGCTCGCCCTTGGGATAATCCACTTTCTCTCTTATTTTTTCACCCGAAAGCAGCTCAATCTCCACAACCGCCATCTGTTTTTCCGGAAAAGCTTCCGAGAAATCCGTTTCCGCTTCCACAGCAACCTTTTTCAACAACCCTAAAATCCTGTCATCCGAAATATGAGCGCGGTCGTATTCCATCAGTCCCGCTCTGCCATCCAATATCCCGACACATACCCCATAAGGTATGCTCATCTTTGCAGACCCGACGCCGCATATCTGTGTATGGTCATGACCGCTGACCGCCAAATCGTATGTTCTGATAGAAACGCCTTTTATGGCAGACGGCTCGATTTCCTTTCCCAGTTTTATCGCCGCTTCTATCGCAGGATGGCAATAACGGCAGGCGGCATACGGTTTCGTATAAGTCTTTTCTATCGCATAGGTTCCGTTCAGCAAAGGCTCTGCAAACCGGATATCCTCCCGTCCCGTCATCATTTTCAAATAGCCTCTGTGGCCGCCAAGCGGATCGGTATTTCCTACGATATCTGCCTTTGCCATCTGTGCCGCGATCAGTCCCAGCAATGCGCTTTTAGCAACATTGTACGGTTTCAGCTCGGATGCATCGTCCAATACTTTCAACATACCACCCGCAGAAACCGCAGCTATCGCAAACGCATTTCTTCTCTCAGATTCCGAAAAATCCAACAGGTAGGAAGCCGCCATTGCCGCCCCCAATACTCCGCATGTCCCCGTCGCATGATATCCCATCGCCTTATGCCCCGGCTGTATGGAAACAGCCATCGTAAACGATGTTTCATATCCGATCACTGCCGCCTGCAGCATCTTTTCCAGAGAAACCGCATACTTTTCCGCCAGTGGTATCAACACGGAAAAAACAACCGACCCCAGATGTATAATCCCTGTGTTCGTCCCATCATCAAAATCTAAGGTATGCGCATTGAAACCATTTAGAAAAACTGCCTCCTTCAAATTCGTTCTCAACGGCATCCCTATCAAAGTACTGTTTCCCGCTTCAGGTGCGGCACATTTAAGATAAGCCTCCCATTTTGTTTTATTTGCTTTCGCCCCTGCCATTGTGACAGCAAGATAGTCCAGTAACGCGTTCTGCGCCCTCTGCATA
>JAMPCE010000092.1 GCA_023666335.1 bacterium | reverse complement strand
GCCCCGCTGCCGCTCATGGTCTTCTCCCAGTCCACTACATAGTAAGAAACCGCATCCAGCCCGCATTCGATAAACGGCAGACCGTTGTTTTCCGACTCAAACGGATAATAAGAAAAGCCGCCAATGCTTTTATAGATGTTTTCCGCAATGCCCGTTAATTCCGCGTCTGCAAGCCCATATGTGAATATATTTCCTTGGACAATATAATTGTTCTCGCCGCTCCCATAGGTCACGCCTGCATCGTCCTCAGACTGCCGGACCGTGACCTTATCAATCACCTTTACCTCATATTCCTCATACTCCACGCGGCGGTAAAACGAAAAGAACTCCGTGCCAACCTCGTCCGCCAATCGCGCCGCGACCGCCGCTGCCACTTCCTTGTCTGCAGGGAAAAGATTGCTTGACGGGAAGAGCGTCAGCGCAGGGTAAGGGTAATTCGTCTGGTTTATGTCTCCCAGTATGCGGTATTCGAATTTTCCCTGCCGGTTGATGATGCCGAAAGCCCCGTTGATCTGGCAGATCGCCTTGATCACGGATAACGCCTGCAGAGTGTTCGGGTCATACTGCTTTTTGATCGTCACGCCATCGTTTGGCAGGGATGTAGGTACTTGCTCCAATCCCACATAATCAAAAAGGCTGTCGCGAAGGGTTTTTAAGGTAATCGGAAATTTAAGAGACTTATACCACGCTGCGACCTCGGTATTGCCACGGGTATACAGTTCATCATAAGCCGTTATCTCCTTATTCCACCGGTTACTCTGTGATACCGCGCTGTCAACGATGCCATTAAACAGTGTGACCGGTTCATCCTCGGTGCCATCCGTCCATATCTTCACGGTTATCTTTTTGCCCTTGATGTCATAATTTACTCCATGGACATTTATCTTAAACATACTTGCGATGCATCCGACAAACTCCATACTGCTTCTGTCGATCAGCTTTTCGGATAGCCGCAGCGACTCCGTGTAAATATCCTCGCCGGTCACTTCTTTTTCGATCTCCGGAAATGATAAAGATACATATTTCGTGATCATATCTTTGTGATATGCACTTTTTACATTACTCGATACATCCATGCCGCTGCCTCTTAATATTCAATAAATGTCCATGTCATTTCACCATAATCTGTTGGAATACCCTCGTCATCTACCTGTTTCCGTCTTGCAATTAAGCTTTTATCAAGGTAAAAAAGCCCGGTCTTAAACACGCCATTTTCATCATCGTAATATCTCATTTCAGCATCCCGAAGAGTATAATCAATGTAGTTTGCCTTGATATTGTCCATGATGTACCTATATTCCGCATTTGTCATAGGCAGTGTTGTAAAACTGATCTCCGTCTTCGTATGCGGCACGCCATTATCATGTGTTATCCCGAAAGCGTCCGTGTACGGGTCAAGGCTCTGCCGCTGGTTCGGCTTTATGTTTACTGAGTCATACTCTATAAATTTATCTGGGAAGTCAAAGTTTCCAAACCTAAACTGTGCCATACCTTACCCCTTAACTGAATGCCAGCCGACCGCCGCTCTGCTTTTTGTATTCTTCTGCGTATTTCTGCATGATCTGGAAGAAAATACGCCCGTCAATCGAAAATTCGTAGGTATTACTGCCACCGCCCGTGTTGCCGCCAGTCAGCCCCAGCTTCGTAAACGCTTCCACAAGGGCTTCGGTCTGTGCCTGCTTGATGGTCTCCAGCGGAGCTTCCACGTTCGTCCCGCTTCTCTGGTCCCCCAGCACCGCCAGAAACGCCCTGTTCGGCGGTATCACCGCGCCACGGGCAAGGGCTGGAATTGGAGCGTCTGCCACGTTCGCAAAGGCAGAGTTTGCGGCGTAGGGGGGTGATATGGAGCGTGTGGAATAGGTGGTGCTTCGGGTAGAAGAACTGCCGCCAGAACCACCAAACACCCCTTTTATCGTGCTTCCCATACTGCTGAATTTTTCTTTCAGCCAGTTAATCTTGTCGCTGATCCACGATGTTATATTCTTCCATGCGTCCTTAAATCCTACCAGTAAGCCGTCAATAATGTTTTTCCCGAAACCCTCTGTCACGCCGGACGGACTATGTATATCAAACGCTTTCTTAAAACCGTCAACAAATGGCTGAAAAATATGTTCTTTTATCCATTCTCCAATACCAGCAAGGGCTTCTGCGATACCTACAAGAATGCCCTCTACAACGTTACCGCCAGCTTCCTCTATCTTATCTCTGAAATAATCCACAGCATCAGCTACCGCATTCGCCAGTAACCCGCCAAGGAAAGCCATAAGACCGCCAAACGCCGCGCCGATCGCTTCACAAAGCGCATCAAAAACGCCGTTCCAGTCGATATTGACAAGAAATTCTTTTACTTTCTCACCGACCGCCCACCAGTCTATATTTTCAATGGTTGTCGATATGAAGTTAAAGAACGCCTTAAACACTTCCCCGACCGTTTCCCCAGCTTTTGCCCAATCTATTCCCGTAAAAGCATCAGATATTGTTTGCCCGACCTTTTGCGCCAGTGCAATCCAGTCTGTTTCCGTCACAAAGGTATAGATTGTGTCTATGAGCGTATTAAAGAAATTCGATACGGCGGTAGCAATCGCATCCCAGTCAAGCGTTTCTGCGAAGTTATTTATCAGTGAAGCAAGTCCAGCGGCGGTGGTGACAAACGTGTCATAAATCAAATCCCAGTCTATGCTCTGGAAAAATCCGTTGATGGTTTCCGCTATAAACTGCCCGACTCCCGCCCAGTCCAGATTATGAACAAACGCATTCAGAAACTCAAAGCCCGTGTTGATACCCTCTGCCAGCGTGTGACCTATCCACCAGCCGACAGATATTCCGTCAAACTCGCCCTTGATAAAGCCGTTTATGAGTGTCGCAAGGGATTTTCCAAGCTTCGCGGCGTTCTCCTTGATTTTATCCCACGGGATGTTTGCAAGGGCTTTCGCCAGCTTGTCCCCCAGCAGTTTACCGAGTTCAAAAAAATCGGCTTTATCCCACATATCCTTAAGCCATTTCGCTATGTCCTTAAACTTATCAGATATGGGGACTTCCTCAAACATCGGCGCGCTTACACCATCGTCCGCGCCGCTATCTTTGTTTTTTTTATTCTTCTCGGTAGTCAGTACATTCAGCTTATCCAGGGGGCTAAGCTGTTTATTCATAGCGTCTGTTTCGTCTTCGGTTGCTTCTGCCACCTCCTCTGATGCTTTGGCAGACTGTTTTATCGCCCGTGTATAGGTCTTTCTGCCCATAAGTGCCGCCATAAGCTGCCCGACTGCATCAACCGCCTTTGTTATCCATTCCACAAGCCGCTGGATGTACGGGATCGCTGTCTGGACAATCGGTGCGAATGCTCCTGCAATAGCGTTTTTCAGCGTCAAAAGACTCGCTTTTAAGCTGTCCACCGAACTTTTGAACGCCGTCATACTGCTATCGTTGTAAAGATTGGTAAATCCATCCTTAATAGCCGACCTTAATTTATTGATAAGGGCATAAAGGCTTCTTACGCCCAGCCCATACCTCAGAATATTTTTTAAGCCACCCTGTAAAAATCCGCTCGCGCTTTTCGTGCTTTTCCCGAATCTTAACATGGAAGTGACAGCTTTCTTTAAGTGTGACGTTAAATTCTTAAGACCAGATATCATGCCAGAAAAGGCTTTCTTTCCAATATTCGCAATGCCTGTAAACGCACTTTTAAGGCTATCCACGCCCTTCTTAATTGCCGCTATGGGAATATCTATTAAGCCGCGACCGATAGTCTTAAAAGCGTTTCTGACGGATTCACCAAGACGGACATAAGAAGATTGCGTTTCAGCGTTTTTTTCTTGCAATTCAGCCTGTTTCTGCTTTAATACAGACAAATCATTTTCGGCATACTTCAACTGCTGTTCTGTCTGCGCGATTTTCGAGGGATCGCCGAAAGTAAAAGCCCTTCCGGTGTCGATCAGATCCTGCATTTCGCTTTTGAGATACGGGAGAGAATTGCGCAGTTCATCCAGATCGTACTGCATCTTCTGATAGGCGGAAGACGACTGGCTTCCGCCGGTCGCAAGAAATTTTTCCTGACGCGCCGCCAGATCATTGATTTTCTTCTCCGTTGCGTCGATCTGCGCCTGTACCGCTGTAAATTCCTCGGTTGGTATCTTCACGTTCTTCAAAGATTCCAATTTTGAGCGCAGTCCGGCTATCTTATCCGCAGTTTTTACCATGCGGTTTTCAAGAGCCATCAACTGTGAGGACGCCTCTTTTGTATCTATTTTTGTCCCTATTCTGATACTGCCGTCATACTGCGCCATATAATCACCCAAACAAAAAGGGCGCCACAGACGCATTTCTGCGCCCATAGCACCACTTAGCTGTTATCTGCGACCGTTTTCGCAGACCTCGTATTGCGCTTCTTGAAAACTCCCCGTCACTCCCTTTGAGCCGCTATCGTACTCCGAAGCGCATCAGGACTCCAAGCCATTGCGCATAGGCACGCCGCTCCGACCCATGACTCACTCTTGGACATTCCTGATAGTTTTTTCCGTCTTGTCTACAAGCGGTAGACGACGGCATTTAGAAGATATCCTGATTGCTAAAACCATCACCCGAACTCACAACCATGCGCCAGCCCATAACCCCGCGCGCGTTCCCACCGCCTTGTGGCGGCTTGCGATCAAAGCCGGCTTCCATCTGCCGGACAAGTATATTTTATCATGGTTTTTCTGGTCATTTGTACCATATTAAAGGGCGGTAATAATACCACCCTTATCTGTTCTTTAAGTATTCTTTTACACCATTTGACACTTCGCTTTTGCTTATGTACTTATTACAATCCTCGCAAGGGCAGTACCCTAACTGTGCGTGATAAGTACAAGTCGGGATATGCCCGCCCATGTCTGCAACATCTTCGTAGAAGTAGCAGTCTACATTTTCTTTCGACTGGTTAGCACAGCAGCAGTTTTGTGAAAATGTCGGGTATGTGGTATTAAATTGTGGTTTTGGTATGTTCATTTTGATTGCTCCTTATCTGATTTCACAATCTTCTTTTCCACTTCCAGAATCACGATCCCGTCCTTGTTCTGCTTGACCTCTGCTGTATTGCCGCGCTCTGCGATCTCGCGTGCGGTCTTGCCGATCTCTTTGTCCGTCATCCTAATACCTCGTCAAGTAATGCCTTATACGCCGCTTCCTGCTCCTGTTCTTCCTTTGTTTTCGGCGGTTCTAAGTGCACCAGTTCTTTATTTTTGGAGAGATATTCCCGTTCGTACTTTTCCAGATTCTTTCCGTGATTCAGCTTATCGCGTATGCCTGCGATAAAGGAAAAGGCGCATTCGCCGATTTCCCGGAAATACCCCATGAACGTCCACCAGTGGATATATTCTTCCTCTCGGACTTCCTTTTTCGCCACGTTGTTTACCGCCGAGAAGATGATCTGCTCATCCTGACGCCAGTCATACACAGGCATTTCCAACTCTTTCCCGTCCGGGAAGCCCATATGGATAAACCAAAGAATCTGCCGCTGCGCGTCTTCCAGATTAAATCCGCTTTCGACCGCCGACAGCACATCGTCTGCACGCTGAAAATCTTCAAACAGAAGATACACAGCCACGATCCACTTCTCTATCGCTTCCAGTTCCGGGTCGGCAAATGCTTCAAAAACCTGTAGAACATTCCGATAATCGCACCGAATCGGGTACTCTACGCCTTCCACCGTAAGGGAATCCGGCAATGCGCCTATCATTTTGATACGCCTTTTTTCTGCGGCTTTTTGTGATCCTGCGGCGTGTATTTTGCCATGCGCGCCTTGCTCGCCGCTTCCCTGTTTTTCATCACCCGGTCAAAGATAGTTTCCATAACAGGCGTGATGTTTTCCAGAAAGTCGATAAAGCAGTCTGTCCCCGGTAAAAAATCGGGAATCTTCTCATAATGTTCACGGAAATACTTTCTGATTGTACCCTCGCCGAAGATACCGTCGATCTCTTTTACTGCCTTGTCGGAGAACTCTACGTTCACGCGGGACATTTCCACCGCCATTTCGATCTGGCTTTCGATATCCTCTTTGCCCTCGTATTTGTTTTCGATCTTTGTGAGTTCCTCCGAGTTTACCTTTGACTCTTTGACGATAAAGTCAAAGCACTTCACATAACGGTCAAACAGCGTGGAATCCTCTGCGGATATGTATATCTTGTCACCCTGCTTGTTTACCGTTACTTCTTCGATCTGCAAAGTTGTCTCTAAATTAAATCCCATAATTAACATCCTTTCCAAACCGGGGAGCGATGGAAAGGTACGCTCCCCGGTATATTAAGTTTCCTTAATACCTAACTAAGACTACTGTCACCGCTGTTCTTTGTGGAAGACCTTGTGGACATAACAGAAGCCCCCGCCGTACCGCCTGCTGTGAACGTCACTTCGCGGTTGGACACGGACACGCTGCCCTGAATCCTGTTCCCGGACTCATAAGCCGTGAATGAGATTGCATATCCCGCCGTAGAGCCGCCGTCATTGTCAACAACGATTCGCGCCGGAACCTTGAAGCCTTCGCCAGTCAGAGTCTTCGTGTCGGACTCCTTGACCTCCTCGGTCAGTGTCGCAACAATCAAATCCATCGTGATATCCTCGTCATTCACAGAAAGCGTGTTCGCGATCTTCTGTAAGATCGGATAGATAGCATCCTCCGTCCGCGCCACATACTCCACCGCGATCGACGGCGTGTACCCGTTGTGGGAAAAGTTTGACTCTCCCAGAATGTTCTTGATCTGCTCTGTGTCGGGATTGGTGTCAATGGACAGGTCGTCCAAATCCTTGCCGATCAGCGTAGACTTGTCATCCTTTGACAGCCACATTGCGCGGCAACCCCTTAAAATCTTACCCATATTTCTCCTTTCTACCGCTATCTTTTTGCGGTCAGCGACTTACCCAAACGTAAGCCGGTATTTGTTAATCTACCTCATATTCCATCACCGCATCCGCAGCAAAGATTGTGGAGTTATCCCCCTCAACCTCGCTCACTGTCGCAAAGCTGCTTGATGCGGTAATTTTCGTTATTGTCCTGCCGCCGGATAGTGACGGCAAATTTCTTACATCTTCCAACCAACTCATAATGTTATCTACAACCGACTGTGCGTCTATGCGCCCCCGGTTGTTGGTGGGGTTGCTCTTGTACGCAACCTGGAAACTAAGTTGCGCCGTGAAGCCGCCTAACACGTTCTTGTGTATGTATTTCGCCCCCGGAAGAGTGAGGATCCCGATGCACTTATCCGCCCCCATAGACTGATACTGTACGCCCCCAGCTTTTCCTTGTAAGTCTTTGGGGATATGGGGGCAGTCGTTAATCAGTTCTAAGAGCATTTCCCCCACCTTGTCATATTCCGTTTTCGACAGGCGTTCTTTGATTTCTTCGCTCATCACCGTCCTCCTATCTCAAACCTCGGTATTAGTGTATACACGTCCACCGTATTAACGCCAAACGCATACCCATACTTCGTTTTAATGTGTTCAAAAAATCCACCGTCATAGTCCGCACTCTCCACCAAGCCGACAGGAACATCAATATCAATCCCTAATTCCTCTTTCTTCACGATCACGAAGAAATTCTTCCCCTCGGTGTCAAGCGTAAATGTTTCAAGCATTTCCTCAATCGTCAAATCGTTCCACACTTCGGGGGCTTTGTACGGCTTTGGTAGGTTGCTGTTCGGGATTTTGACGGTACACACGCTTGCGTTTTCCATGCCGCTCGCTTTCATGTTTGCGCCCTGTGTCAGTTCAATCCGCACATTGTCAAACCGCGTGCCGAAATATTGTTCGGTTTCGTATAGTCCGTTTATGTAGCGGTTGTATATGACAACGCTGTCAACGTAGTTAATGCCCATGATTGCCCTTTCTGGAAATAAAAAACTACCAACCGTATATAGTTGGTAGTTTCTATCCTTGAATATTCTGTTTTACATGACCGCTTCATTTCCCACGATAATGTTAATCTGTAAAGGCAAGTCGTTCCCATAGCTTCTTGAAATGGAGATAGGCGGTTTATGCTTAACCTCAATCTGTTTCTTA
>JAMPCE010000091.1 GCA_023666335.1 bacterium | reverse complement strand
CACAAAGACGTAGGCTGTGAACATATCGTTGGTGTAGACCAGCGCCAGCAGGGAGGAGAGCAGGAGGTTCACCAGAATATAGTATAAGTTGTGTTTGCTCTCCTCGACTTCGTCAAAGAGCTTATGCGCGCCGCCCGCCATAGATAAGTACATGATGATGCAGAAAAACAGCGCCATGCCTGCTTCCAGCACACCTGCGCGGATCTCGTTGCCCCAGGGCGCGGGGAAATGCCCCATCCAATAGACAAACGGCTCGCCCACGGACAGCAGATAAACGAGCAGAACCGCCGAGAGCAGCCCGACTGCGGCGATCACCACGCGGTTTACGACCTTGGCGGCTTTTGCAGGCAGCACAGAACAGATCGTGCCCGAAAAAAGGCTGAGTAAGATCGAAAAGAAGGGAAAATTACAGATAAAATTCATTTACTGCCCCTCCTTTTTCAATTTCGTGGAAATTTCGTCCAGATCCAGCGTGTGATAGCGGGTATACAGGCGGATCGTCAAAGACAGCATCAGCGCCGTCACCGAGACGGACACAACGATACCCGTCAGCACCAGACCGCTGGGGATGGGGTTGATGTAGGCTTCCGCACCTGTCACGCCATCCGTCACAATGGGCGCAGCCCGCCCTGCGATATAGCCTTTTTCCGCAAGGAAGAGGTAGATCGCGCTGTCCATGATATTCAACCCGATGATTTTCTTGATTAAATTTGTCTGCAAGAGCAGGTTGGTAAAACCGATGCAGAAGAGGATCGCTGACACGGCTTCCCCGTAATTTGCAAAAAGGTTCGGACCCATCTTAAAATCCTCCTTTTCGGAACATCGCATAAAAGGCGTAGATCGTGCAGGCGACCACCAGCCCCACGGCAATATTTAAGGGCAGGATCAGACCGCTTGAGAGGATCGCGCCGGGCGTTCCTTTCGGGATCACACTGTGAAGTTCGTTCGCTCCCGTATAGAAAGAGTAGCTTTTCGCCAGACAGTAAAAGGAAAGGGAGAAAAAGCACACCCACTTGTAAGTCTTTTCCGTAAAAAACCGCTCCGTCTTGGCGAAACCGAACGCGTTTAAGTACAAAACAAGTCCCGCGCCGATCACTGCGCCGCCGGAGAAGCCGCCGCCGGGACCCAGATGCCCGTTCAAGATAATGTAAATGCCGAAAATGATGATGATCGGCACCAGAAACGTCGCGACAAGCTGCAGGATCGTATCGTTTTTCGGCTCAAAAAGGCGGTCGCTTTTCGCTTCCTGCCCTTTGTTCAGGCGAAGCAGGATCAGCACCGTGATCGTCGCCACGAACAGGACGTGGGATTCCCCCAGCGTGTCGAAAGCTCTGTAGTCTAAGATCATACCGGCTACGATATTGACGGCTCCCGTTTCCTCCAGACCGTCTTCAATATACCGTTTAGCCACCTCGTTATTGACCGGTCTGGTCACCGTTCCGACGGCGGGCAGATAGGAGACCGTCACCAGAAGCAGGGCGATCAGAAACAAACAGAACAGGATGCTGGTGACCTGATAGAGACGATTGAAAAGCCGCAGCCCCTTATTGTGTTCCGTATCGTAGACCTTGTCCAGAATGGCGTCGTGCTCCTTTTCATGGCGGAGCAATGCCTCCGGATCCACATGATATTCCTCCTGCGGCTGCATCTCGACTTCGCCGAGGTAAGGATCTTTTTCCCCGCCGATCCATCGGAAAAAGCGGAAAGCAAATGTTTTTCGGTACGCTTCGGGCGTCTTTTTTTTACTCATGTTCCGGTTCCTCCGTTTCTTCTTCGGCGCGCTCTTCTTCTTTTACGGCTTCGATCGCATCTATCTTTTTCAGCGTCACAAAAAAGAGCACACTCGTGATGCCCGCGCCCACAGCCGCCTCCGTGATGGCAAGGTCGGGTGATTCCAGACAGATCCAGAGCATGGACATGACCAGACTGAAAGACATATAGATCAGAATGGAATTTAAGAGATTCCGCGAAAAGCTGACGGAGACCGCGCAGATGATCAGGAGTCCCATTAAAATGATCTGAAAAACCGTCATGACACAGACGCCTCCTTCTTTCCGGTATCTTCTCCGCGCCCGGCGGATTCGCTATCGCTTCCTGTGGCAAGTTCCCGTTCCAGCTCGCTTACATCTTCGTAAATCTCACAGTAGTCGGTCAACTTTTCGTTGGTGGCAGTCTCCAGCCTTGCCAGCATATGGGAGGAGACGGGAGAAGCGAACCACAAAAAGACGATGACCAGGCACAGTTTCAGGGTCGTGAAGTTAAGCCCTGAAAGAAACATCAGACCGATCAGGCAGGCGCTGATGCCCAGCGTATCGCCCATAGCCGCGGCGTGCATCCGATTTAAGACGTATCGAAAGTGAAATACGCCGAACAGTTCCGTGAAAAAAATGACGACGCCGATTATGAGAAACAGGCTTCCAATCAGGAAGCGGATCCATTCAATGGCTGTCATGAGAAACTTCCTCCTCCCTGTTCTTTTTCCGCTTCTGCTCTTCGTAGATGCCGATATAGACCTTGGCGAGAACGACCACCGAAAGAAAGCTGATCATGGCGTAGATCAGGCAGACGTCCACCAGATATCCCTCCTCCAGAAGGAGCGCGAGCACCGAAATCATGACCATGACGATGGTACCCATCATATTGACAGCCACCAGACGGTCGGCTACCTGCGGACCTTTCACCGCGCGGATCAGGCAGACCAGCAGGAAAAACGAAAAGAGCGCGAGCAGCGCGATATAAAATGTGTGGTAAAGTTCCATAGCTACCTCCATGTCAGAGCAGTTTACTGCGATGACACGCGTCGAGAATTTCAGATTCTCGACTGCGATTCCGAGTTTGTGGCTCTGACACAAACTCGAGATTGAAAAATAAGGTCATCAGACTTATTTTTCAATCGTACCTCCCTCGATTTTTTTAAGCTGCTCCACAAACACGGAAGAGGAAATACCCGCCGCAAGTTCTTTGTCCAGACAGTGCACCGTGTAGCAGTCGTCTTCCAGAGAGACCGTGATGGTGCCCGGCGTCAGCGTAATGGAATTTGCCAAAAGCACCCGCGCAAAAGTGGAGCGCAGATCCGTCCGAAAACTTACAATGGCAGGCTCCAATTCGTATTCCGCCGTGTAGATCAGGCGGAAGACCGTCAGGTTTGCCTTGAGAATCTCCAGGATCAGCGTAGCGAGATAACGGAGCAAAAGCGGAGATTTTTTTAGAAGAAAAAGGTCGTAACGCGGATGATAGTTTAAAAATTTACATAAAAACAGATACATTACGCCCGCGATGACCACGCCGAAAGCCGCGATCTCCGCGGTCAGTTGACCGTTAAAGATGACCCAGATCAAAAAAAACAGTACAAACATCTGCTTCCCCCGTTTACCGATAGGTTTCCGTCAGATCGGAAAAGTTTCTTCCTATTAAAAAGTATTTTTAGACAACGATGTTATTATGGACCTAAAATTTGGATGTGTCAAGAGGGCTTTTGTCGAGAAAAATCTCTGCTTGTGAATGCAGGGGAAATTTTGTAGAATATGTTTATAAACAATAAAAAAAGCTTCGACATGGAGGTAGATTAAAAAATGTCTGATCAAATGAAATATCTTATAATCGGCGCGGGCGGCACAGGCGGCAGCATCGGCGCTTATATGACAGAAGCGGGCAAGGACGTGACCCTGATCGCACGGGGCGCGCACTTAAAAAAGATGCAGGAAGAGGGGCTTAAGATGGAGACCACGAGCAAGGGGAACTATATCGTGCCTGTCAAGGCGACGGATATGGAGCATTACGGGGAGCAGCCAGACATTATTTTCGTGTGCGTGAAAGGCTATTCTCTGGAGGAGACCATTCCCTTTATCCGGCGCGTGGCAAAAAGTGACACGATTGTCATACCGATACTCAATCTTTACGGGACGGGCGGCAGGATGCAGGAGAAACTTCCCGATCTTTTGGTGACGGACGGCTGCATCTATATTGCCGGGGAGATCAAGGAGCCTGGGACGATTCTGCTGCGCGGCGATATCTTCCGCATCGTGTACGGGGTGCGGGAGCCGGAGGAGATGCGGTCTGTCCTGTTTGAAGTTGCAAAAGACCTGAAAGAGAGCGGGATCGATGGCGTGCTCTCCGAGAACATCAGGCGGGATGCCTTGCAGAAATTTGCCTATGTGTCGCCTATGGCGGCTTGCGGGCTTTATTACCACGTTTCCGCGGGTGCGGTGCAGGAGACCGGAGAGCCGCGGGATACTTTCGTGAAGCTGATGCGGGAGATCGATGCGCTGGCGGTGGCTATGGGCGTGCCCTTCCTTGTGGATATCGTCACCACCAACCTACAGATCCTCGATACCTTAAGTCCCGAGGCAAGCACTTCCATGCAGCGGGATATCTACGCGGATAAACCCTCCGAGATCGACGGTCTCATCTATGAAGTGGTGCGGATGGGCGCAAAGTACGGCGTACCCACGCCCATGTACGAGATGGTGGCGCGGAAAGCGCGGCGGGAAGGTCTGTAGTATAAACAGGGTTACTCTTTGGGCGTGAGCCGATCATACTGCATAACCGTCTCCCCGGTGGAGAGGCAGGTCTTTTCCTTTTTTAGCAGCGTATAGCGCGGCTGTCCCTGTGCATGATCTTTTTCTGATTTTGGGAAGAAGGTCCGGCAGCCTAACGTCTTTTCCCCGGTGCGCTGTGCCAGGAATAAGTAGACCGGGTTGCCGTTATGATCATTCTGGAGAAGATAATCCGCTTTGATGGCTGAAAAAGTGTTCGCTTTAGCGTTATAACGGAAAATAATCTCGTTGCTGTCCAGAAAATGCTCTAACCCTGCAAGCGGTGAAAGGCGCGGCTCCATTTCCTGGAAAAAGGCGCTCTGGCTGGCAGTGGAAAGCGTCAGACGTCCCTCAAGAATCTCAGTCATAATATCTGACCGCTTCCCGGTCTGGAAACGGACATTATCTCGCAGTTTATGCAGTCCTGCGAGATGGTGGAAGTCTGCCTTGTCAAAAGAGACAGTAAAGTCAAGCATTTTTCCCTTGCGTCCAATGACCATGTGGTATTGGTAAGGAATCAGATGTTCAAAATTCTGTGCACATTGAAGCAATAAATCCATGCTTTCCTCTTTTCCGCAATTTCCTAATGATATAAAAAATCCCCGCCATCCGGCAGGGATTTTTGAGCATTTTCTTTCGGCTTGCAGCCTACGCCGGTTTGAGGTTTCACTGCACAACCCCTCCTGAAGGCTCTGTAAGGCAATGCCTACCGGCGCACTCCCTTACTTCAACGCCTGGACAGACACACGCCGTTGCCTGTCAACTACTATTATTATATGCGGATGCGGAAAATATGTCAAATAAGAAAAATTATGATAAAAGATTTCGCGCCGAAAATAAAGCATTTCGCGCCATATAATCAAATGATAAAGTATGGATGACGATATATTAGAAAATAGGTAAGTTCTGAAAGGAAGAAATGATAGATGAGGATTGCAGTATGCGATGATGACTGGGCAATTCGGGAAGAACTTTTCCGGCTAATCAAAAAGCAGGCACCGGAAGCGGATATTGCGGCATACCAATCAGGGAAAGAAATGATAAGCGCTGGAGAAGCGTTTGACATTTCTTTCCTTGATGTTGAAATGGGAGAAATATCCGGCATGGATGTTGCCAAACAGATCAGGGAGAAAGAAGAAAGCCTTGCACAAAGAAGCATACTTATTTTTGTGACAGGATATCGGGAATACATGGAGGAAGCGTTTGACGTAAATGCGTTCCATTATCTGGTAAAGCCCATTGACCCAGAAAAATTTGCGGAGATTTTTCTGCGGGCGAGGAAAGAAGTAGCCGCTAGTGGGGAACAAAATAGAAAACAAATCATGGTAAAAAGTTCCGACACACGGCAGAAAATATGGCTGCGGGATATTTACTACATAGAAAGCAGTAATAAAAAAGTGATCATCCATACAACGAATGGAATCCTGGAAGTTTATGGAAAAATGGAAGAACTGGAAAACAGTCTGGGAAATAGTTTTTACCGCTGCCACAGGTGTTATCTTGTCAATATGGAGAAAATCTCTGCCTACAGTGCGGGTAAAATACAGGTGACAAATGGGGATGATTTGCTCTTTGCAAGGAAGAAATATTCTGATTTCGTCAAAACCTATATGCGTTATGTAAAAAATGGAGGGATTGTCAATGTCTGAAATGCGGCTGCTTCCGATTTTCATTTATTTGGTTGACAGTATCGTAAGCGGTTTTTATGTCATGGATTTTCTGAAAGGGAAATATAGCAAAAGGGTGGTTCTGGCAGCCTGGAGTGCAGCCTGGTTTTTTGTTCAGATCGTCGTATTTGAAATAATAGGCGGCAGATTTCCAATCAATAAAGTTGCAGAGATGATCTTAGATCTTTCTATTCTGTTGTTTATGCAGTCCGTTTTCTTTCAAAAAGAGATGCAAAAACAGTTTTTTACTGCTTTCAGTTTTGTGGCAGGAAAAGAAACCGTAAAATATATGGTTCATGTATTTGCGATAGGAGTAAGCGGATTATGGGATAAGATTTTGAGCTGTTTCGTTGCAGAAGAAGCGGTAAATACGGTGGAAAAGGCGTTGGTCTGGATCAAACTGTCGAATCTTGTTTTCGTAGCCCTGTGTATACTGCTTTATTCCCTGCTGTTGTGCGGCTATCTGTTTTTGGTCAGGGGAAAATTTGTGAAAAAAGATTATCCGTTGCAGAAACAGGAGAATATTTTTCTGATCTTACCTTGCATTGCGGCATTGTGCATTTCGGCGCTGCTTAAGATAGTGGTGCTGTCGGTTGAAAATGGAATGACAGTAACGATTTATGATACCGTTCCGGCAACAAAATTCCTGATTCCGGTGATTTGTACGCTGCTGCTTTTTAGTATTATTGCAGGTGTCGTATTGTTCCAGAAACTGGTACAGTACAACGAGGAAACAGGGAAATGCGCCATGCTGGAAAACCAGATGCGGCAGATGCAGAGAGAAGTTGCGGAAATACAGGATATCTATGCGGATATGCGGGGACTTAGGCACGACATGAGGAGCCATATGGCGAATGTCTCCCTGCTTGTCAGAAGCGCAGCCGATTCCGGGCAGGAAGAACTGGAAAGCTATATCAGTAAGATGGAGGAAACCGTCAGTAGATTAGATTTTACCTATCAGACGGGAAACCCGATCACGGATGTTATCATCCACCGGAAAGGGCAGGAAGCGGAGAAAAAACAGATCCGATTTCAGGTTGACTTTACTTATCCGCCCAGGTTACAGATTGATGTTTATGATGTTGCCGTTATTCTGAATAATGTACTGGAAAACGCCATAGAAGCATGCGGCAGGATGAAATGCAGTGATGCTGCGGCAGAAAAACAGATCAAGCTGTTTTCTTATGTAAAAGGCAACCTGTTTTTTATCGAGGCAGAGAATGATTTTTCAGAGAAGATCGTGATGGAAAAAGAGAGTGGTCTGCCTATGAGCAATAAGGCAAATGGCAGGCTGCATGGTCTCGGATTATCGAATATTAGGAGATGCGCCAGAAAGTATCAGGGTGATATTGACATTACAATTTCTGATACGGGCGGCAGGAAGAAATTTACCCTTACCGTTATGATGAATGGAAAACCTGCCGCGGAAGCGTAACGGCATACCGGAAATTTTGCGCCCAAAGGGGGAGCATTTCGCGCCGAACCTATGAAAAATTTGTGCAGACGGGCGATACATACAGCAGACAGCATTCCCGGGAGCTGCCTGTGTAACAAATTGGGAACAGAGAGGAGAAGGAAAGTATGTCAATTAGTATTTCAAATAAGATGTGCGCCTATCAGACACAAAGTTTGCAAAGAAACAGAAAGACACTGGCGGCGCAGGGAGCGCTGCGGATATTATCAGGAACGGGGAAAAGCGGGCGGGACAGTCTGAGTCTTTCTGACAGTGCAAAGCGTTTTTCCAGAAAATCCATAGCGGCATTAATAGATAAAAACGCGAATGTATCGGCAAGTGATCTATCCTTTTATTTTGCAAACTATCATAATTCGCGCGTGATTCTGGATGCGATCAATTTTGGGACGAATGTTGAGTGTGGATATAATCCTGAT
>JAMPCE010000090.1 GCA_023666335.1 bacterium | reverse complement strand
TCCGTGCGCTCCGCATTGCCCATCGTAAGTAACATCCCCGGAAGACCGCTGATGTGATCCGCATGAAAGTGGGTGAAGCAGATGATGTCGATGGGCTTGGGGCTCCATCCTTTCTCTTTCATGGCGATCTGCGTCCCCTCCCCGCAGTCGATCAAAATACTTTGCCCGTTATACCTCGCCATCAGGGAGGTGAGCCACCTATGCGGCAGGGGCATCATCCCGCCCGTGCCCAGCAGACAGATATCTAACATAAATCCCTCCGTAATCCATGTCAGAGCAGTCTACAAAAGTTCCTTTCTCTCCCGTCTGAAAACGGGAACCTTGAACGTGGAAATCAGCTTTTCATAACAGGCTTCACAGAGATCGAAGCTGTCGCTCATCCCGTCCTTTTCGCCAAAGAAACCGAAGTCATGCTCCACATGGATGCACTCCTCCTTCAAAATGCCATGCTCCACCAGCATTTTTTTGCCGCAGGCATTGCAGACCGTCTCAGTCAATTCTTTTTTTTCTTCATAAACGCGCATGACAATCCTCCCGTTTTCACCCGTTACTTTTTTGGAGAACAGCATCTTTTATCCTGTTGCGATGCCATTCTGCCGCCGTTTTCAGTTTAGCAGAAAAAGTCCGTAACGGCCGTGGTAATTGTTCCATGCGCTTCCTATCTCTTCCACATGATCATGGCGTCTTCCGTCGGTTTTTCATAAAAACGCGGTCGAATGCCCTCCGACACAAAACCCAGTTTCCGATAAAGACCGATCGCCGCCGCATTGCTGACCCGCACTTCCAGCGTATAAGCCAAAACTCCTTCTCTGTCGCCCTCAGCAATCAGATGCCGCAAAAGCCCTGTCGCAACGCCGCGTCTTCTCACCTGCGGCGCGACCGCCACATTGGTGATATTTCCCTCTCCCGCGACCAAAAGAAGCCCGCAGCCGCCGAGGAGTTTTCCGTCCTCCTCCGCCACAAAATATCTGGCGTCCTCGCGCTCAATCATCTGCAAAAAGGACGCTTCCGGCCACGGCATGGAAAAAGTCTCCGCCTCCAGACGGCTGATGAAAGGGACGTCCTCGGCTGTCATTTCCCGATACTGAATCATATCAGACTCTCCTCTGAGGATGCAACGCATCCTCACGTCGTTAATTTGCAACGCAAATTTACGACAGCTCCCGCAGATAAATGGGCGCATGCGCGTCTCCGCTCTCCAGGATCCCTTTTTGATAATAAATGCACCCAAGCGCGGCGACGGCTGCCGCCGACTGTCTGGAACGATGGGCGGGTGCAATGCGGTAAGGAACCCGCAGCGTTTCGCGCATCCGCTCCCGAAAGACCGGCACGCCGTCCCCCAAAAATATGACACTTCTGTCATATTCATTCAAAGCCTCGGAAATTTCGTCAAAGGAGACCGCACACTGTTCTTTTCTTACACACATGTCATATCCAAATTGACCACTCTGGTCAGGAACAAATTCATAGATTCCGGTGTAAACCTGATTTCTTCTGGCATCCATGATGGGGCACACCAAATCCGCCGCGCCGTACATCTGATAAGCCAGACTGTCCACGGTTGGCACGGGTACGATCGGTTTTTGTAAGGCAAAGGCAAGCCCTTTTGCCGTGGCGGAACCGATCCGCAGTCCCGTAAAGGAGCCGGGTCCTGCCGCCACCGCGATGGCGTCCACCGTGGCAAGGTCAAGCTCTGTCATCCTGCCGATCTCCTCCACCATAGGAAGCAGCGTCTGGGAATGCGTCTTTTGATACTGCACGGTGTATTCCGCGATCAGATTGTCATCTTCTACAAGCGCTGCCGATGCCACAAGCCCGGAGCTGTCAATCGCCAAAATCTTCATCTGCTTTAACCTTCTATTGTAATCCTGCGGTAATCAAATCCCCGCGACAGATCCTTTGTGATCGTGATACGAATGCAGTCTTCCGGCAGAATCTCCGCGATCTGCTCCGCCCACTCGACCAGACAGACGCCGTTTCCGTAAAAGCAGTCCTCGCAGCCGATCTCCTCCATCTCCGAGACGTCGCCGATGCGGTAGACATCGAAATGATGGAGCGTAAGTCTCCCGCCCTCATAGCTTTGCAGGATCGTAAACGTCGGGCTGTTCACCGGATCCGAAATGCCAAGCCCTGCCGCGAAGCCCTGCGCAAACACGGTCTTGCCCACGCCGAGGTCGCCGCTTAACGTGTAGACCTCACCCGGCGCTGCTTTCTCGCCGAGGGTTTTCGCATATGCAAATGTCTCCGCCGCGCTATAACTCTCTAATACGCTCATACCTATCCCCTAATTTTTACTTTTTTCGGCGGCATATGGGTGGAGATGATCTCAATCGCCTTATACTTCTTCTCCCCCAGATCCGCTTTCGGGAAAATGCAGGCGTTCACTGCCGTGGTGTAGACAACGATGCTCTTCGGCGTGGAGAGGGCTCTGACCATATTTTCCCAGCCCATTTTCTCCGTCGTATCGTCCTGCGAGACCTCGATCCCCTCCTCCGTCAGCCGATAGTGCAGGGGTTTCTGAAAGGCGGGATTACCCTTTGCCTGCGAAGCCGCCCGCAGAAAAAGCGTCCACGGCAGATACAGGAGGACCACAAGGGCGATGAGGAGGATGAGCGGCTGGCGGTTTGCCCCGAAAAGAAACAACAACAACACACCCACAAACGTACCCATAATGCCGGGCAGACGGGAGTAGGTGTGCTGTAACATGTAATCATATAAAATGTTTGCGTTGATCTTTACATCAAATTCGATTTCCATACTGAAATCTATTATACTAAAAATGTGGGAAAGTGCAAGCGGAATCGTCAGAATCCAATGGTCAAGGTCGGCAACAGATCAGACTGTCTCCGCCGCCCCTGCGCAAACTCGCGCTCACTTCGCTGCGCGATGTCAGCGCTCAAACAGTGCTTCGGGGACTCGCAGAGACAGCCTGATCTGTTGCCTTACTCATGCGAACTCGATACTCGGATAGTTCTTCGGGAACTTGCAGAGACAACCTGTACGGCTGCCTTATTCATGCGAGCTCGATACTCAGACAGTGCTCTGGAGACTTGCAGAGACAGTCTGATCTGTTGCCTTACTCATGGCGTAACGCTTCAATGGGGCTCAAACGTGCCGCTTTTTTCGCGGGATAGATGCCAAAGAAGATGCCGACGCCGGAGGAGAAAGCTGCCGCGATCAGTACCGTGGAAACGTTTACCTGCGCGGCAAAGCCCATGACATGGCAGACGGCGATCGCGCCGAGCGCGCCCAGAACGATGCCGATGATGCCGCCGATGAGGGTGATGATGCCCGCCTCCGCCAGAAACTGCAAGAGGATTGACTTTGTCCTTGCGCCCAGCGATTTGCGGATACCGATCTCTCTGGTCCGCTCCGTCACGGACACCAGCATGATGTTCATGACGCCGATGCCGCCCACCAGAAGGGAAATCGCCGCCACGAAAGAAATAAAGAGCGTGATGAGACTTAGGATCTGGTCGTACTGCGACGCCGCATCCGCAAAAGTCTCCATCAGGATCTTATTTTCCCCGCGCACATTGAACTTATTTTCCATCAGCATCAGGGCGTCCGCCGCCACCTGGGTCACGTAGGAAGAATTTTCCGCCACGATATACATATCCGTAAAATCGTCAATCCATATATCATACGCCGATACCATTGTGGAAAGCGGCATTTCCACCTGCAGATAGCCGCCGCCGTTTAAGGCGGCAATGATGCCGTCCTGACTGTCCTGACGAATGCCGACGATCCGCAGATCCTGCTCTATCCCCCAAAGGCTCAAATCCAGATCCATCCCGACCACATCCGTCGTCCCAAAGAGCGTACGCGCGCTGTTTTCATTGATGACGCAGACCATGCTGCCTCCCTCCGCCTCATTTTGGGAAAAATACCGTCCCCGCACCATCGGTTCGTTTCCCACGCTGTACTGCAAAGCCTCGTTTCCGGCGTGAAGTTCGACCGCAAATTCCGCGCCCCTGCGCAGAACGGTCGCGCCCCACATCTGATATTCGCAGGTGACGCCCTTGACATGCTCCACCTTCTCCTCTATCAGGTCAAAATCGTCCTCCGTGAACACAATGTCGTTGCCCTCCTCGTTGCTGTTCGTATAGAGGGCGATCAGACCGCCGCCCATGTTTTCCAATTCCTCGTTGATCGAACTGCGCATCCCGTTGCCGATCGAGATGATCATGATGACTGAGGAGATGCCGATGATGATCCCCAGCATCGTGAGGACGGAGCGGCCCTTGTTGCTCTTAATATTCATCAGTGCAATTTTTATGTATTCCCATATTTGTGTCATACTATCATTCCTTATTTGTCGGACACATTTATTGCCATGCCCTCTTCCAGATTGAGTCCCACGGAGTAGATCACACGATCCCCCACGGCAAGCCCCTCTTTCACTTCACAGACCGTCTCGTCGGAAATCCCTACGGTAATACGCCTTTTCGCCACCGCGCCGTCCTGCTCCACAAACACGAAGTCTCCCTCCGTATCGCTGTTTACCACTTCCATCGGAATCGTCACGGCGTCCTTTACCTCAGCCATATGCACGTTGACCTTGGCTTCCACACCGAGCACCACGCTCCCGTCAGGATCTGCGATCGCAACATCCACGCCCACCGATGACGCGCCGTTCATGTTTTCCTGCGCCATGCCGTCTATTTTTGTCACGCTTCCCCGATAAGTCTTATTTCCCAGAAGCACTTCCGCTTCCTGTCCCGGAGAGAGCTTTTCCAGATCGTACTTGGAGGCTTTTAAACGAACCATCACCCGCTCGATACTCTCCACCGTCAGGAGTTTGCCGTTTTCCGCGGGAACCGCCCCTGCGACCGCCTCCAGCTCCGTGACCACGCCGTCAAAATCCGCCCTGATCCCTGCCTGCGCCGCGCTGATCGCCTCAAGCGCCTCCTGATTTGTCAATGACTCATAAGCCGCATCCGCTTCCAGTTTCTTTCTGCCGCCCTCGTCCAGCACACCGGACTCGGAAGCGGCTTTCTGCGACTTCATCTCCGACTGATACTCTTTATAGGAAGCGATCAGTTCCTCCACTTCTTTCGCCTGCCTTTGAAGATCCCGGATCTCTTTATTATTCGACTCCTCATACCCGTTATACTGCGTCTGGATCTGTAGATTCAACAATGTTTCCCTGTCGTTTGCCAGCTTGATCTCCGCCTCGTTGTTCATCCGCTTGATCTCTTCATCGCTGTAGTCGTTCAGCTCCCCGTTCGCCACTCTCTCCTTGAAAGCCGCCAGCGCCTGCTCGTCCTGCGCCACGATCTGCTGCCACTCTAAAATAGAAACATTCAGGTTTGTCCCGTTATAATTGAAACCTGCCTGCTTCTCCTCGATCTTTTTGTTGAGCTCCGCAAGCAGCGCTTCGTTGTCCGCGATCTGCTGATCCAGCACCGGCAGATTGCGGTTCGCCTCGGACAGATCGGCTATGTACTCCTCGTCCTTATGCAGAGAACTGGCAAGACCGCCCTCGCTCGAAGCCAGCTTATACGCCGCCTCCTGCCGCGCTTCCTCCAGCGCCGCTTTATCATAAGTAAGAAGAACGTCTCCTTTCTTTACCACATCGCCAACCGAGACATTCACCTCGCCGACAGCCACCGCGACCGGAGCAAAGTAAACCTTTGACTCGTCGCTTGCCACGACGCCGCTTGCGTGCAGCATCTGCTCCACATCCCCCGACTCCGCCCGAACCGCACTCACGGTCAGAGGCGCGTTTTTTGCCATCAGGGAATTTCCGACAAAGAAAGCAATGACCAATCCGGTCAATGTTCCTGCAATGACGCGGCGGCGCACTTTCTTTTTCTTCGCCTGATCCCAGGGCTTTTTCTCTTTTTTAAACATTCTCTCTATCCTCCTCTATTTTCCCATCCATGATCTTGATCACCCGCTTTGCCCGCGCCGCGATCTCGTCGTCGTGCGTGATCAGGATCACCGTCCTGCCCTCCTCATGCAGCCCCCGCAGGATATCCATGATCTCTTTGGTGGAACCGGAATCCAGATTTCCGGTTGGCTCGTCCGCCAGAATAATGGGCGGCGCCTGCGCGATCGCTCTGGCGATAGCCACTCTCTGCTGCTGCCCGCCGCTCATCTCCGATGGCTTGTGCGTCATGCGTTTTGCCAGTCCCACCTTGGTCAGCGCCTTTTCCGAAAGTTCCTGCCGCTCTCTTCTCCCCACGCCCCGGTAGATCAGTGGCAGCTCCACATTTTCCGCCGCCGTCAGACTGGGGATCAGGTTAAAGCCCTGAAAGACGAAACCGATCTCCTGATTGCGGATATCCGACAGTTCGTCGTCCGACATGCTGCCCACGTCATGCCCATGCAGGAGGTAGCTTCCGCTTGTCGGCACGTCCAGACACCCCAGCATATTCATCAGAGTCGATTTCCCCGAGCCGGAGTGCCCGATGATCGCCACAAACTCGCCCTCCTCGATCGTCAGGCTCACATGGTCCAGCGCTTTCACTTCATTTTCCCCGGGATTGTAAATTTTGCAGATATCCCGAATCTCCACCAATGGTTCCATTCCGTCGTCTTCCTTTCCTGTTGTCTCTATACTGAAACGGGACAGCGCCCGTCTTGTCTTCAATTTTTTACCAATGTCATCCTACCAGCCCTTTCTTAAAACAAACGCAGAAAAACCTTAAGGCAATCTTAATTTACTCTGCCTATGCGCGCAAAAAAATACTACCTTCCGTCTGAAAGGTAGTATTTTGGGGAAATCGTTATGGTCTGAGTTGGGAGACCGCCGTCAGCCCGCGTCCGAAACGCCGTCCGCGCCGCGTCTCTCCTGCGCGGGATTTGCGTATTTTAAGATTGGGCTTAAAGGCTTATAGATCAGCATGGTGACACAGGATGCAGCCACACTCTTAATGATATTAAAAGGCGCTACCGCAAAGACCACAAAAGTGGTCACATTGTGAATACTGCCGTTAATCTCAGCGCCCGCCGCGATGATCGCGTCAAGCGGCATCCCGAACAGCTTCGAGAATGCGGGAAGCAGATAGACGCCGTTAAAAGCGGAGCCGAACACCGTCATGATGACCGCCCCCGTCACGCAGGAAACGACCGCCCTCTTTTTTGTCTTTTTGAACAGATACAGGATCGACGCGGGCAGCACCAGACTGCACCCGATCACGAAATTCGCCAGATCGCCCACGAAAGCGGTGCTCGTGCCTTTGATGACCAGTTTCAGGAGAACCTTGCAGAACTCGATCATCACACCCGCCACGGGACCGAAAGCAAACGCGCCCACCAGTGCGGGGATCTCGGAGAAATCCAACGTATAAAAGCCCGGCGATAGAAATGGAATCGGGAAGTCCAACATATGCAAAATCACCGCCAAAGCTGAAAAAAGACCGATCATCGTGATCTTCCGGGTCGTGAGGATGCGTTCCGTCACCCCGTTTTTCTTCTGTACATACTTCTCCGTTCCATAGGCGATCAGGAATAAAGCCGCCGCCACGCCCACGCATACCAGCACGAATAATACGTTGTCCGCAATGCTCTGTAATAAACCGTTACCCATCCTTATTTCCTCCTTTTTGCTCTTTTGAGTAGATGATTGCGAAACTCTTTCATGATGATTGAAATTGTACAAACAGCATAACCAACGCAGACTCGCTCTCGCTCCATTCCAAACGTAGTGGTACTAAGTTCGTGAAAAACCTCACTAAGTACCAACGTTTTCCAAGGGTCTGCTTATGGTTATCCTATTTGCGCAATTATCACAATGCTGTGTTGAGTTTCGCAAACGCCTAGCTCTTTTGAGGAAAGTTCTTCCCTGCGCATATCATATAAAGAAGCCCCGAAACAAGGTACATCGTTTCGAGGCTTTTCGCACGCTTTTAACAAAATGACACGCATGTCACTTTGTTCCGTCTTCTCTCATCCAGACTATACTGTCGGTTCGGGAATTTCACCCGATCAGCCGTCTTCTCATCGCGCGGGTAAACGCTTTAAGAAAACGGGTCGCGGACTGTGACCGCCGGTAGGGAATTGCACCCTGCCCCGAAGAACTTTTCTCTTCAATTTTACGAAATCATCTTAGCACGGGTGTTCTGTGCTGTCAAGGGTTGTTGATTTAGAGATAGCGTAAGTTTATTGTAGGAATAAGACAGACAGAAGCGTCCCTTGATCTGG
>JAMPCE010000008.1 GCA_023666335.1 bacterium | reverse complement strand
ATTATAAACACATAAGGAAACAACCGCCCACAAGGTGGTTGACCAACAGACAAGAGATAGAAACTCCACCCTTTCTACCGACCAAGTATACAAGGGTGGTTTTTCTATCTAAAAAACTAGAAAAACGCTACTGACTGATTAAAATAATCAGGGTCAGCAATGCGAGAATGAACATTCCGAAAGACATTAGGTCTCTGAAACTAAACTTCATCCGCACCACCTCCCATCTTTGGTAATAGGAGGTCAACACCTTGCAGTGACGCGATTGTTTCCCTATCCAAATCTTACCATACATCTGAAGATTCGACAATCACTTTATCAAAAATCCACCCCCAACAAAGTGTAACAAAAAATGTTACACTTTTGGAAAATCACTCAAAAGCAAGATGGCGGGAATGCCCATTTTATCAGCATTCCCGCCACTCACAAACCAGCGTGCGCTAGAGGATTCGAACCCCCGACCTTTTGGTCCGTAGCCAAACGCTCTATCCAGCTGAGCTAAGCGCACATCCATACAACAATGGTTATTATAAGGTCTTTTCCCCAAAATGTCAAGTACCGCCGAGACGAAAAAAAGCGGCCCTCACCGAGAGCCGCTTTCTTATTTTTCATTTTACTATGTTATTTCCGCAAGATACCGCTTAGTACTTGCCGCCGAAATCGCCGTCAAGAGAGATCACCGGCTCTTCGTCGTAGGTCGGGGTTGCATTGTTGTCAGACGCAAACCCGCCGCCGCTGTAGGAATCACTGGCAAGCTGATACTTCGCCATCAGGTTCTTCAATGTGACTGCCTGGTTGGAAAGCTCCTCGCTGGCTGCCGCACACTCCTGACTGGTCGCAGCATTGGTCTGTACCACGGTAGATACCTGAGAGATCGCCTGATCGATCTGGGAGATCGCCGTCGCCTGGTCGTTGGAAGAAGATGTAATGTTGCTGATCAGTCCAACGATCTCGTCGATGGAAGTTACGATCGCGTCGAGAGACTGTGCCGTCTCCTGTGCGATCTTCGTGCCGTGGCCGACTTTGTTGATCGTGTCGTCGATCATCTCTGCGGTCTCGCTCGCTGCAGCCGCACTCTTCGCTGCCAGGTTTCTCACTTCTTCCGCTACGACTGCAAAGCCTTTGCCGTGTACGCCCGCTCTCGCCGCCTCAACCGCTGCGTTCAGAGCCAGGATATTCGTCTGGAATGCAATGTCGTCAATGGTCTTGATGATCTTAGAGATCGTCTCGGAGGATGCGTTGATCTCATCCATTGCGCCGATCATGGACTTCATCTGATCGTTGCCGGAGGTTGCCATATCCTTGATGTTATTGACGAGCGTATTCGCTTCGCTTGCCTGCGTTGCATTCTCTTTGGTACGCTGTGTCACTTCATCCATAGATGCAGTCACCTGCTGGATCGCACTTGCCTGCTCGGTAGAGCCCTGTGCCAGAGCCTGGCTGGCATTTGCCACCTGCTCGGAACCGACTGTGATCTGCGTGCTCGCCTCTTTTACGTTGCTGAGGGTCATATTGTTCTCGGCAAGCAGTCTGCGGATCGCCTTGCCCAGCACATCGTGTTCGCCTCTCGGATTCGCTTCCTTGGTCAGATCGCCGTGGGAGATCGCCTCCGTGATCTTGGTCTGTTCTTTGGTTGCCGCCGCCATGCTTGCAAACTCATCCAGCAGTTCGCCGAGGTCATCGTTGTAGAGCTTCTGGCAGTCCACATCCACTTCACCGGCAGCCATCTTGCGCGCCGCCTCGGAGAGCTTCGCCATCGGAACGGTGATCGACTTGATCAGGATCGAGCAGTACATAAGCGTGATAATGATCGCCACGACCACGATCGCAACCTGCGCGATCATCAGACCGGATAACTGCTGGGTCAATTCGGTATCCTCTCTGTCGGAGTCCGTTTCCAGCATATCGATCAGATTGGTCAGATCGCCTTCGAGTTCCGCGGCAAGCGTGGTAAGATTTCCGGTGATACCTGCTGCTGCCTCTTCCTGCCGCCCTGCCTTTGACAGATCGATATTCGTCTGTGCTTCCTCTAACCAGGCAGTGATATCATCTTCGATCGGCTGATATGCGGTAGCAATTTCCGTCGGCAGATTCGGCAGTCTCTCCTCAAAGAGATCCAAATAGCCGCGGGCATTCGTCCGATAAGTCGCGATATTCGCTTCCTGCTGCTCGATCATCGCCGCATCGCCCTGATAGGTATATACGATATTTCGTATGGCGGTCTTGATGTTGCAGAAATTGCCAAATACTTCCGCCATATAATACTGGCTCATGCCGTAATTGTCATACTGATTGCTGCGCGATCTGTTCACCATATTGGAGGACCAGATCCCCACGCCCGAGATGATGATGATCAAAACCAGCATCAAACCACTGAACAACGTAATTTTTGATTTGACTTTCATGTCCTTTAGAAATGATTTCTTCATGGTAATTTCTCCTTCTTATGATTGTTTGACTCTGCTTCGCATCTTTAACCTATTCCGTCTCCGCACCGGCTGCCGCTGCCTGCACGTCTTCCTGTCTGATCAGTTTTTCCGGATCGATCAGGAGTTTTACGGAATCTCCCGTCCTCGCCAGACCGTAAACATACTTGCTGTGCTCGTGCTCTTTTCTGCCCAGAGACGGCGGCGGCGCGATACTGTCTTCCGCAATGGTATCCACTTCCGCTAATTTCTCCACGATCAACCCGATCGTTGTCTCTTTTACGTCGATGACGATAATACACGTTCGATCCGTGTATGCGACCGGTTCCATCTTGAACCGGGTGCGAATATCGATCACCGGAACGATCTTGCCGCGGAGATTGATGAGACCCTTGATGTAGTCTTCCACATCCGGGATCGGCGCAATGGACTGCATCGCTATGATTTCATTCACATAGCTGATGCTGATGCCGAAGAATTCTTTTCCCGCCTGGAATATCATGAACATTCCTTTTTGGGAATCCGTTTCCTCCAGCAGTTCGTCGTTCTCATCCGCTTCTTCCTTTTTTACTAACTCTTCCGCCATGTACTATCTCCTTTCTCCGTCATGCATCAGCAGTCCGGCAATATCCAGGATCAGTGCAATGCTTCCGTCGCCCAGCTGTGTACAGCCCGAAAGACCTTTGACCTTTCTGACATAGGATGGGATCGGTTTGACCACGATCTCCTGCTCCTGCAAAAGCTTGTCGATCAGGACGCATACCTGACTTCCCTCATGCTCTAACACAACGATGATTCCCTCTTCGATCTTGCTGACCGAATCAGGCAGATCGTACCTCTCGTTCAGGCGGATGAATGGATAACACTCGCCCCGCAGCACAATGTATTCCTCGCCGCTCGGTTCGTTGATGAGAGAATCCTCTCCCACCCTCACAAACTCCTTGATGGACGCCGTCTCAATCACAAACGGGGAATTGCCAACCTGTACTACGATACCGTTGATGATCGCAAGCGTGAGCGGTATCACCAGCGTCATCTCCGAGCCTTCAAACTCCACGCTGGAGATATCGAGTCTTCCGCTGATGCTCTGGATGTTCTTTACGACCACATCCATGCCGACGCCTCTGCCGGAATACTCCGTGACTTCTTCCTTGGTGGAGAAGCCCGGCAGCGTGATAAACCGGAAGATCTCCTTATCCGTAAACTCGCTCATCGGCTTGTTCTCTATCACGCCCTTTTCAAGCGCTTTCTGATATAATTTTTCTTTGTTTAATCCCTTACCGTCATCCTTGACGCTGATATAGACCTTGCCGCCCTCGTTCTTCGCCTCCAGCGTGATCTTGCCTTTCGCAGGCTTGCCGACCGAGGTACGGTCTGCCGGATCTTCCTCGATACCGTGGTCCACCGAGTTTCTCACTAGGTGCATCAGCGGATCGGTGATGTGCTCGATGATGTTCTTGTCCACTTCCGTGTTCTCACCGATCACTTCCAGATCGATGTCCTTACCCAGCTTTCTGGAAACGTCGAAGACGATCCTGCGCATCTTCTGGAATACGTTGGTCAGCGGCATCATACGCATCGACATGATCACTTCCTGTAACTCTGTCGTGATCTTGGCAAGCTGCCCTGATGCTTTCTGGAAATTGGAGAGATCCAGCCCCGGCACTTTCAGGTCGGGGTTTTGCAAGACCACCGCCTCCGCGATGACCAGCTCGCCGATCAGATCCATCAGCGAATCCATCTTTTCCACATTCACGCTGATGATGCTCTGCTGCTTCGGCTGGTTCTTGGCAAGGGTCTTACCTTTACCGGCTTCCTTAGTCTTGACGACGTAGTCACCGGGCTTCGGGCCTTCCGGCTTGGCTTCCTTCCCGTCCGCCTTTGCCGTCTCCGCAGGCGCAGGCGCTGCCGGAGCAACGACCTCTCTGCCGAACTCACCGAGCGCGTTTCCGTACTCTTCTTTCGTCAGTTCGTCGAAATTGATCTCTTCCGCCTCGGAACTGTCGATCAGGGAAATGACTTCCTCCTTGGAGCTCTTCGTCTGCAAGAGCATATGGAAGCCTTCCGCTATGATCACGTCGGCGCTCGCCTCGTTGGAGAGGATATCGTCCGGCGTATAGAGCAGATCCTCCGCCACCTCTTTTAATGCGTAGGTAGCCGAGTACGCTCTTAAATTGCTCATCTGCGTATCGCTTCGATAATGAATGGAGATCCGGTAAAAATGACTGTCATCTCCCGCCACGGGCGTAATGTAGAACTGTGTCGGTTCCACATGCCTGTTCGCCTGCGGCATCTCAATGCCCTGTTTCTTGATCTCGCCTTTCAGGCGGCTCAAAAATTCATCCAGATCCTCCACGAGCTGTTTCTCATCCCCGTCGGGCGTATCGCCGTTCTTGAGCTTATCCAGCTCACCCGTCACGAAATCCGAAACGGCAAGTACTTTCTCCACCAGTTCCATGTGGGGCACGTCATCCGGATGGGATTCTCTCAGGTAATAAAATACATCTTCCAGTTTATGGGTTACTTTTGTGATGTTTTCATACATCAAAACGCCTGAGGAACCTTTGATGGTGTGCATGACACGGAAGATCTCATTGATGTCGGAATCATCGAAGCAGTCTGCATCCTGTTTTTCTAATATGATGCCTTCCAGTTTTTCCAAAAGCTGGCCGCTCTCGTACAAAAACATGTCTAGCATACTGTCTGTATTGAATTCTTCAGCCATACTTCCTCCTAATCTTATGGATCTTTAAATCAGCCCCAGCTTCTTTAACACCTTTTCAAACTTTTCCACATCTATCGGTTTTCCGGCATAGGCTTCGCATCCAAGCTCGAACGCCATCTTTACGTTGCGCTCGTCGTTTAACGCCGTGGTCATGATCACCTTGACGCGTTTGCTCTTCGGAATGCCTTTCTGCGCTTCGATGTCGCGGATCGCTTTCAATACCTGATAGCCGTCCATAACCGGCATCATCACATCGAGGCACGCCAGATCGTAAGGTTCGCCGTCCTCCAGCGCCATCATAAAGGCATCTACTGCCTCTTCGCCGTCCACCATCACGTCGCACTCCCCGTAACGCGACAGCTGCTTATCCATGAACTTGCGGCTGGCGAAGTCGTCCTCTGCCAATAAAATCTTCATCTGCGTCCAGCTCCTTTCTTCCCATATTTTTCTCTTGCAATCGTACTGACAAGATCTATTTGGTCAACAGGGCGTAAACTTTCCCTGCGATTGCCGTGACCGGCGCCTGCTGCTGTACCGCGCCGATATCAAACGCCACCTTGGGCATCCCGTAGACGACACAGGACGCCTCGTCCTGTCCCACGGTCAGCGCGCCCGCCTGACGCATCTCCAAAAGCCCCTTTGCGCCGTCGCCGCCCATCCCTGTGAGGATCACGCCGACCGCCTTATTCCCGGCTGCTTTCGCCACCGAGGAAAACAGGACATCGACCGACGGACAGTGCCCGCTCACCCGCTCGGTGCCTCTGCATTCCACCTGATAATTGCCGCCTACCTTCACGAGACGCATCTGTCTGTCTCCGGGCGCGATGAGCACCTGCCCCTGTAAGACGCGGTCTCCGGTCTCGGCTTCCTTGACCGCCACTTCGCACTGATTGTTCAGGCGGTCCGCATACATCTTTGTAAAACCGGGCGGCATATGCTGCACAATGACAACACCCGGTATATCCCGCTTAAAGCGTTTGACTACCTCGAAGATCGCCTCAGTTCCTCCGGTGGATGCGCCGATCGCAACGATGCGGTCCTTGCCGCCCGCCGCGGAGATATGGCTCACAATGGAAGCGCCTTCCGCCCGTTTCAGCCGTCCGACCTTTGCCGTGGAAGCGATCTTTACTTTCGCCGCCAGTTCCTGCGAGAGAAAGTCGTTTAACTGCGCCTGATTTAAATTTGTCGGCTTGTTCACAAAATCGACCGCGCCCGCTTCGAGCGCATCGAACACCTTATCGTTTAAGGAGCTGATCATCACGACGGGAAGAGGATACTGCGGCATCAGCCTCCGCAGAAACTCGATGCCGTTCATCTTCGGCATCTCCACATCCAGCGTCATCACATCCGGCTTTAACTTCACAATCGCGTCGCGCGCCGCGTAGACGTCCTCCACGTCCGCCACGACTTCGATATTCGGATCCGCGTTCAGCGCCCTTACCAGAAGTTTGCGGAACATCAGCGAATCGTCCACGACCAATACTCTAATCGGCATCATCTTCCGATCTCCTACTTTCTGTCCTAATTTTTTCTATAGATCGACGGCTGCACATAATCAAATTTTACTTTCTGGCGGTCCAGCCTCTCCGTCAATCCGATAAAGAGATAGCCGCCCGGTTCCATATGTTCATAAATCCGCTCGACAAGCGGGTACTTGATATCATCTTGGAAGTAGATCATCACATTCCGCAAAAAAACAATGTGGAACTTCTTTTTAAAAGGAATGGGATCCATCAGGTTAAACTGCCGGAAGATCACCTCTTTTTTCAGTTCGTCCTTCACCCGATATTCTTCTTCGTTAAGTTTCTGGAAATAGTGCTTCTTCCAGTTCGGCGGCAGGGGATCGATATGCTCCTGCAGATAGACGCCCTTGGAAGCATGGTCCAAAACCCGCAGGGAAATGTCTGTCGCCAGGATCCTGGTATCCCACGGCGGACGCTCCATAGAAAAGAAGTCCTTGATGATCATCGCCATCGTGTAAGGTTCCTCCCCCGTGGAGGAAGCGCCGCACCAGACTCTTAAGTCTCTCGTGTTCCTTGCCTTGGATTTTGCCCACGGAAGCGCCACGTTCTTCAAAAAGTCAAAGTGTTCGCTCTCACGCATGAAATAAGTGTGGTTCGTGGTCAGGATGTTGATCATATCCGTCGCTTCCGCGCCGCGTGGATTTTTCTCCACCTTTTCCATGAACTCATTGTAATTTGCGTAACCGTTGCGGACAAGATAGTTTTCCATCCTTCCGCCTATCAACACCCTTTTCTGACTCAGATCGATGCCGTAGTGTTTTTTGACATAGACAACGATCCTTTGAAATTCGCTGTCGGTAATCACTTCTTTCGCCTCCCTAAATTACCATCTTTAATTAAAGCATAAATCTGACTAAAAGTCAATTTGTTCTCATGCGGCCAACGAGCTTTTGAAAGACCTGCACAACGTCGGGATCGTAGAGTGTGCCGCTGTTTCTGGTAAGATGTTCCACGCCCTCCTCTACGGAAAGTGCCGTTCCTCCTTCCTCCGGCAGAATCAATCTGTCAAAATCATTCGCCGCCGCCACGATCCGCGCCGCGAGCGGGATCTGTACGCCACCAAGCGACGGATACCCGGAACCGTCCCAGCGGGCATAACAGCAGGATGCGATCTGCTGCGCCATACCGAGCGCGCCGTCTTCCTCCTGCTCCGTACCAAACTCTGTCAGAAACGCCGTCCCCTCCTCAACACACTTCTTTATATAAGTATGCTCCGGATCCGTCTCCGGCGCTTCTTCCCCTATCACAAATCTGCCTACATCGTGAAGTCTGGCGGCAACGCCGATCGCCTCCACAAAGGCATCCGTGATCTCATCTTCGTGGGCAGGGGAAAACTGCAGTCCCTGCGCCAATATCTTACTGTTATAGCCCACGCGCGATCTGTGCGGACCCAACGCGGGATCTTTCTTTTTTAACAAACTGATCAGCGCGCGCAGGACATTGACGTGCGTTTTCTCGATCAGGTTCTTCTGATCCTCCACCAGTTTGTGCATCATCCGGTTGTAGTCCGTCATCTCCTGACGCAGGCGGTAGATGCTTAAGTGGTTATTGACCCGCATGATAACTTCCACGTTATCAAAAGGTTTCGGGATAAAGTCCACCGCTCCCGCAAGAAATGCTTCTTCCTTTTCCTTGCTGGTGTTTAGGACCGTGATAAAGATAAACGGGATCTCCCGCGTCGTCTGGTCGCTCTTTAACATCCTGCAAAATTCCAGCCCGTCGATCTCCGGCATGGAAAGGTCGGAAAGAATCAGATCGGGCGTGGTCTCTTTGATCTTTGTCAGCGCTTCCTCCACACTTAAGGCAGTTATGGTCTCGTAGCCCTCATGGACGAGAATGTTTTCCAGAATGGTCACATTCACGCTGATATCATCCACGATCAAAATGATCGGCGCTTTTTTGCTGCTAGCTTCTGTCTCCATCATGTTTTTTCGCTCCGTCTATTCCGCGCCCCAGATATCGCCGACGCGTTCCGTGATCGCATCTTTCAACTTCCCGTAAGCATCTACGCTCCTGTCGTAATTTGACTTGCGGATCGCCATCTCCATCCGCAGCACATTCCGCTTTAAGTCATCATCTCCGGACGACTCGATCAGCGCTTTCAGGGTAGAAGCCAGAAGCTCCGCCTTATCCCAGGCGCCCATCTCGATGGAGAGCACCAGCTTATCCATGCGTTTCTTAAGCTCCTCGCGGTTCTCCTCCTCGCCAAACTGCATGAGGCGGTCCACATTTTGGTTCTCGCTTTCTTTCACATATTCAGCCCAGTTGACAAGGACCTGATTCTGCGCGCCCTCAACGACCTGCTCGCTCTTTAACTTGACCGAAAAGGAAAAGGCGCTCCCCTTCCCTTTCTCGCTCTCCACATGAATGTCGCCGTGCATCAGCTCCACGAGCTGCTTCGTGATGGCAAGCCCCAGTCCCGTGCCGCCGAACCGCCTCGTGATGGAAGCGTCCACCTGGCTGAAACTCTGAAAGAGCCGATCCTGCTCTTTCTGGGAGATGCCGATGCCGCTGTCGCGCACCATAAAGAACAGCTCGACCTCGTCATTGACTCTTCTGGTCATTCCGACCACCACATTGACATAGCCGACTGTGGTAAACTTGATCGCATTGGATAACAGATTATTTAAAACCTGCGTGAGACGCAGATCGTCGCCGATCAGCTTTTCCGGGATCTTCTCGTCGATGTCCACGCTCATGTGCAGTTCCTTTTTATTGACTGCGGCGCTGTGGGTGGCGATCACCTTATCCATCATCTCACGGAAGTCAAACGGTCTCTCGTCGATGACGAATTTCCCCGATTCCAGCTTTGCGAAATCCAGCACATCGTTGATGATGGTGGACATATTGTCGCAGCAGCTCACGATGATGTCCAGCGTCTTTTTCTGCACCGGATCCTCGATCTCTTCCAGAAGTTCCAGCGCATGCCCCTTGATGCCGTTTACCGGAGTGCGCAGTTCATGCGTCACGTTTGCGGTAAACTCATTTCTGGCGCGGTTATTTTCATCCTCCTTTTCTTTCAACTCGCGAATCCGCATGTTCATGCTTTTCTGCGCGGAGATATCCTCCGCCAAAAGGAGGTAGGCGTCCGCCTTATCTTCCGGAAAGATCCGGACATTGACCGAGAAGCAGGAGTTGTTGCTCCGATACATGGTCATCTCGTTGACGCCTTTCATGCTCTTTTTTACAAAAGTGATAAACCCGTCGGGAGAATTGGGAAAGTCCTTTCGGAAGATCTGAGACATACTGCACTTTTCCAGTTTATCCCCCTCGTATTCCAGTTTCGCCGCCGCCGCCTGATTTCCATAAAGAATACTGCCCTCCTCATTGAAAAGAAAGACAAGTTCCACGGTCTCATCCGCAATGCGGGAATTTAACCATTCAAATTCCATGTTGGTTTCCTCGGAAAAAAGTTCTTCTGTATTACCGGGAGATGTTCTCGTCGATGATGCCGATGAACTTCTCGTACACTACCTTGATCTCCTGCCAGAGCGCATTCGCGCGGGCTGCATCCACATCCGCAGAGGCTTTGTTGCGCAGCTCTTCCACCAGATCGGACACCTTGTTGAAGATCGGGGTCAGACCCAGATTACCCACCACGCCCTTTAAGGCATGCGCGCACTTATAGGCTTCCTCAAAAGCGCCCGCCTCAATGTTCGTCCCCAGATTTGCATAGTTCGGATCGGCGGGAAATTTGCCCAAAAATTTCTGGTAGATCGCGTCGTTTCCCATAAAGCGCTTTAAGGTCGCCTCCACATCCGCACCGTTCTCCTCCAACTGCTTCCTGAATTTGTCGTCCATATCCTTTCCTTTCCGTATAGAGCGACGAAGACTGCAAAACTTCTCTGTTTCACAGTCTTCGCCGCCGATACCTTTTATGTGAAATTGAACATATTGATCACTTCCACAAGATTAAAGAAATCTTCCTTAGCAAGTTTAAAGCACTCTATGACGTCATCCGAAAACTGTCCGCATTCCCCATTCAGGATCATTTCATATGCCTCAGCATTGCTATATGCACTTTTATAAACTCTCTCGCTGACAAGCGCCTCGTACACATCCGCGATGGATACGATCTGCGCGCTGATCGGGATCTCATCCTCCGTCAGATGATCCGGATAGCCTCTGCCGTCCGCCCTCTCGTGGTGATGGCGGCAGATCTCATAGCAGTACTGGTAGAAATCATCCGGATACGGCGGTTTAAAGGACTCCAAGATCTCACAACCAATCGTGGTGTGCGTCTTCATCACCTCAAACTCTTCCGCCGTCAGCTTTCCGGGCTTTAAGAGAATGGAATCCGGAATGCCGATCTTACCCACATCATGCAGCGCGGAAGCCCGGGCGATCTGATCGATCTGCACCGGCGTCAGCCCGTACTTCGGGAAATACTTTGCAAGGTACTTTAAGAGGATCCTCGTCAGGTACTTGATCCGTTTTACATGGTCGCCCGTCTCAATGCTCCGAAACTCCACGACGGAACCGAGCGCGTCGATCATGAACTCATTGTTCTGGCGGATTGCCTTTTCCTGCTCGCGGATGGTCTCTTCGCGCTCCTTTAAGCGAATCTCCAGATTTTTCTTATTTTGATAAAGTTCGATGATATTCTTTGCACGCCTCTTGACGATAGCCGACTCGAAAGGCTTGTGCATCACATCGGCGATGCCGTACTCGTACGCTTTCTCCTCACTCTCCTGCGGCGTCATGCTCGTGATCAGGATAACGGGAATCTTTTCCAGAAGATCCTTATCCTTCATGTAGTCAAGTACGCCGAAACCGTCCATAACCGGCATAATGACATCCAGCAGGATCAGTGCGATATCGTCCGTCTTCTCGATCGCATCGATCGCTTCCATACCGTTCGCGGCCTCCACGATGTCGTAATCAGAATCAAACATCAGACTGAGTATGGTTCTGTTGACTTCTTCGTCGTCCACGATCAGCAATTTTTGTCCGCTCGTATTCTCACTCATCTTATCGCTCGATCCGCCCTCTGCACAGACGGATCCTCCCCTCCCTTTCCCAGATTTTTTAATTCCTATCTGTCAATGTCATATCCATTCAGATTATACATTTTTCCTGCCGGAATGTCAATGGTAGTTTCGCCTAACTCTTTCTGAAATACACAGGTTCTATTTTCTTCTTCCGACCACCAGAAGACGCTGGTCTTCACTCCCGTAATCGCAGGTGCAGAGCGTCACCAATTCGTCTCCCGCCTGCACTTCCACGTCGGTATCGTAGAGCGCATTTTCCGCAAGGATCCCGCAGTATTCCGCAAAGGTCTCCTCATCTTTGATCTTCTTGTAGTCATAATACTGAAAAGGATCGCCGTTTCCCTCAAAGATATCGTTCCTGAGAACGGCAAAAACCTCGTACTCCCGCTCCCCGTCCGGCAGATAAAGATAAAATGACGGGTGTTCTTTATAAAATTCCTCCGCGCGGTATTCTTTCAGGATGCCAAACATACTGCCGTCACGCATATGGTGGCCGTAGAGCACAACGTTCGGCTCTCCCGCCGCAAGATCCGCCCCGCAGTCCGCAAAGATCGTGCCGTGCCTGTCCTGCTTCCCGTAAAAATCATGCGTTAAATACCACTCGTTATCTTTTCCCTGCACGACAGGCAGGGAAAGCGTGGTGCCCGGAATGCTGATCCAGCCTTTCAGATCGCCGTTGATCTGCAAAAGCGCATCAAATCCCGTCATTTCGCCGGAAGCGGCTTCTTCCGCGCCGCCCGTTTTCCCGGCGGCATCCGCATCCTGCGGCTCCTGTGCGGCATCCGCATCCCCGGGTTCCTGCCCGACTGCCGCCTCCGCGGTCGCCGCTTCGGTCTCCTGCCAGGCGATCCGCCGCAGTTCCCGATTCTTTTTCGCCGCCTCGCTGCTGTCCCATCGATACCAGAGCAGATACGCGCCGCAGACAAGCAGCAGAACCGTCAATATGTGCTGCCAGACAGCTACGCGGCGGCGCATCACCCGACGCTGTGCGGAAAACAGTACTTTTTTCTTACCTTTCAAACAATGCCACCACCCGTCTCCTGCCGTCATTCAGCGTTTTCAGGAGATGGAAGAGTGTGACTACCGCGGCGGTCGCCGCGAGCGCCAGACAGACTCTCACCCGATTCGTATCCTTCGCCCAGGAGATGATCGCTCTGAGGATCTCGTTCTTCTTATCTTCCGAAATGCCCGTCTCCAGCTCATACAGCCACAGACGCAGCTTCATCACAAACGCCGTGCACGCGCCTACTGACACGGGAAGCGCCGGAATCGGCATATCTCCCGTTTTCGGTTCGCCCGGCTTTTTCTCCTCTTCCGGCTCGGCTGCCGTGATCATCGGCTCGCCCGCCGCGACCGTAACCGTCTCCGCTGTGTATTCCTCTGCGGGAGGTTCCTGCGGAGCGTCGCCCGTCGGTGAAGGATTCGGCGCAGGTTCCGGATCAGGCTCCGGATCGGGTTCCGGCGTTGGCGTCGGTTCCGGATCAGGGCTTGGCGTCACAGGCTCTTCCGGTTCCTCCGGTCCGGGCGGATCGGGAATCGGCGTATCCGGTACGACCGGAGGCTCCGGCGGCTGCTCGCCCCAGATCATATCAAAATAAGCATAGCCGCGAATGGAACCGTTATTGATCGACTGCCGCACCACATAAGTGCCCGACGGCCACTTCTGCGCATCTTTTTCCACTGTAAACGGCAGCGGCGTGATCGTAATGCCGTCGTCCGTCTCTCCCATGCTGCTCGGCGCCGCATCGCCCTCCCCGGAAGACCCCGCCGTAGAAACCGTCACATATGCGGTGGCGCCCGGCTTTAAGACGTCATAGGTGACGGGAGAGACCGTCGCCCGATCGCCGTGATAGTAGCTGATATTGTCCATGACCTGTATCGCATAGCCGCCATCAGCAAACGCGTCGCCGTAAAGCGTTCTGACCTGACTGCCGTCCGTCACGGATTTCAACCAGATATTTCCCGCCGAATGATGCAGCTCCGGCGCTTTCAGACCGCCCTCTTCTGTGGGTTTTCCCACCCTGTCCTTGATATCGGTGGTCGTCCTGCCCGACAACTGCTCGTCGATCTGTTTGACCAGGTCCTCCACCGAAAGCAAGCCGTCGGTTCCGCCCTCATGCGTAAATTCCACAAGATTGGAATCTTTCTCGTTCGCCTTGCCCAGATAATCGTCGAACGGCGTGTCGCGGTCCGTGACCAGAGCGACGCCCTCCTCCTGCAACAACTTCAAGTATTCGCGGTACTGCCCCATCTCCACATCTTCATTATATTGCGCGTCCGATTTCCCGAAAAGATTCACAAAGTATTTCTGCGTATCCCGCTGCGTAAAGTCCGCACGCTCAAACGCCTGCATGAGGTCGCTCTTCTCCTCCTGCGCATCCGTGAAATACATACTCAGATTGGAAAAGGTAAAGCTGCTTGCCTGATTACATGCGTGTGCGCTATACGCCACCAACGGTCCGAACGCGCTGCCGCCCGTACTGCTTATATTGCGTGTAAGCACCGCATCAACCCTGCTCGCATCTGTGACGTTGACTCTCTTCGGCGTCTGCCTGACCTCGATCTTTGTCGGCGTCGCCTTGATCTGGATGCACATCTCATCCGCCCAATCTGTAATCGCCACCTGACCAACCAGTTTTACATTATCATTGTACATCTCATTATAGTCAAAAAAGTTAAGCCCGTTAAGAGACGCTGATGTGACTCTGTCAAAATTATGCATCTCATCCACCGGAACATTATCTATATAGTAAAGTTTTAGGGCGCTCGGTGTCGTTCCCGATACATATTTGTAATAAACCACATAACCAGTCAGCGCACCGCCACTTACTTTCGTATTGAGTAGAAAGCCGGTGCCCGCCAGCGTATGCGTATTGACCTTAGAAGAGTCCACATCAAAATTCACCACTTTCTCCCCGTCGGACTGCGGGTCGTAAAACAGGAAATCGACATGCCCCGGCCATCCGTACCCGGCAAAGGTCATCGCCGTCTTTCCATCTTCCTTTCGGCTGTAGATATGCTCCTCAAACTGTGCCAAATCATATATATTTGTTGTACCAGAATGTTTGTATTCCTCCAGTCTTTCCAGCCACTCTTTGATCGTTGTCGCAGGCTTTTTTGGATTGCCATCCGAATCGTAGCCAAAGCCGCTGGACTTATAGCGGCTTTCCATATAAGGATAAAACTTGCGCTTGTCCTGACCCTGATAGGCATTCGACCACAATTCAGGCGGATTCGCCGTCGTTCCTGTCCCCCAGAGCGCTGTCTCGTAGTGATCGTACACATACCAGTCCCGCAGATCCGACGCATCAACATTGACACGCCTGTCAGTCAGGACGGTGTAGCCTTTCTCTTCCAGCCCCTGCTTGATCGCCGCTATCTGTTCGTCAGTATAGCCGCTTTCCGAGGACACGTGGAGGAAAATCTCCTTTCCCGTCGCGCCGGCAGCATTCGCCATCAGCGCCATCTCTCCCATCGGAATCAGGATCACGCCCTCACAGAGATAAAAGCCCTCTCTGGTCATATCGATCGAGGGATCGTAATAAATCGTGCTTCCCGCAGCGGCATAGAGATCCGCCCCGTATCCGTGCTCGGCGGAAACGGTATTTCCCCGGATCACATCCGCGTACAGCCAGAGCGTCGCGCCCTCCGCCAGATAAACGCCGCCGCCAAGCTCATCCGCATAGTTTCCCGTGACCATCGACTCTTCCGTCAGCGACAGTCTGCCGTACACCGATATGCCGCCGCCAAAATCAGGGATCGTCTCTGCACCCTCTGTTCCCTCTTCGAGATAAGTCCCGTAGTTATAGTTATCGCAGACGACCGCTTCCTCCTTCAGGATCAGTTCACCCCGATCCAGGATCGCAGGCGCCGCCGCGCTGTCTGTCTCCGTCTTTCCGTTTACGGTAATCTTCTTAAGCGTCAGCGTGCCGAAACTTTCCTGCGTATACCCCTCGCCCGCCATAGCAATCATCGTACCGGGGAAAAGAACACCGTCCTCCCCCGTTCCGCGAAGCAGGGAATGCCCCTGCCCGTCCAGCTCAATCTTTGCCGCTGCCGGAAGATGGATCGTAGTCGTCAGGGCGATGTCCGCTTTCAGGGTAATCTGATCTACGCCCGCGGCAAAAGCAGCCGCAAGTTCCTCCTGCGTGGAAACCTCCGTCTTGACTTCTTCTTTGGCATAGCGCACCGTGATCGTCGGGAGTAATGCGCCCTCCGCTGCTGCATCAAAGAACCACAGCGCACTATCCCACTTCGGAGAAAAGACATATTCGTATCTCTCCTCCTGCCCGCTGCTCTCCTCGTAATCCGCGCATTCCCAAGTGACGGGAATCTTCATTTCGATGGGTTCTATCGTCGGCTGATCGTCAATGTCCTCTTCTGTGGACGGCTCAGGCTGGGGCTGTTCCTCATTTTCCCCTTCTGCGGGCGGCTCAGGCTGGGGCTGTTCCTCACTTTCCCCTCCTGTGGACGGCTCGGGCTGGGGCTGTTCCTCACTTTCCCCTCCTGTGGACGGCTCGGGCTGGGGCTGCTCTACGCCGTCACCTGCGTTTTCTTCCTCAAGAATCTCCGCGTCGGCACTTTCCTCACCAGATGCAACAAAGAAATGCCACTGATCGCCCTCGCCGGAATCTTGATTTCCTTCGCCGGGCTGACTGCCCTCCTCCGGATTCTTCTCTTCCTCGCCGGGCTGACTGCCCTCCTCCGGATTCTTCTCCTCTTCACCGGGCTGGTCGCCCTCCTCCGGATCCTTCTCTTCCTCGCCGGGCTGACTGCCCTCCTCCGGATCTTTCTCCTCTTCACCGGGCTGACCGCCCTCTTCCGGATTCTTCTCCTCTTCACCGGGCTGACTGCCCTCCTCCGGATTCTTCTCTTCCTCGCCGGGTTCTTTTTCCCCTTTCTCCGGATCTTCCTCTTCGGCTGGCGCATCCGTCAGATAGACGTCCGCATAAGCCGTCAGCGTTTCCGGCATCCGCGCGGTCAGCTGCTCCAGCGTTTCCCGCTCTTCCAATACGATCTGCGCCTGCTCGTCCGGCAAAGGCGCAAAAGCGGTCAGAACAACCGCTCCCTCCATCGTCCTGACGTAGGCGGGTTCCACATTGCTCTCTGCTTCCCCGCCATCTTCCCCCTCTGCGGGCGCTCCCTCTCCTGTTTGCTCTTCGATGGGCGCAGCGTCCGATTCCTCCGCCTGCGTCGAAATGGAACTCACCGAAGCAATCGCCAACGCCAGCGCCAGCAGCACCGCCGTACATGCCTTTTTGTTTATGTAAAAACGCCTTTTTCTTCTTTTCACTGTTTTCTCCGCCTCATCTTCGCGTATTTTTTCCGACAAAACTCCTATCATATCCAGTTTACCATTCTCGCGCCAAAAAGCAAGCCTCTCCTTTTCGTCATCTTCCACAAAAAAGAGAGGCTGATTTTCTTTCCTCGATTTCTTTTACAGGCTTTTTAACGTCGGGAACAGCAGTACATCCCGAATCGCAGGGGAATCCGTGAGCAGCATCACCAGTCTGTCGATGCCGTAGCCGATGCCGCCCGTCGGGGGCATCCCGATCTCCAGCGCGTTCATGAAGTCCTCGTCCGTGGTGTTGGCTTCCTCGTCCCCCGCCGCGAGCGCGGCTTCCTGCGCCTTGAAGCGCTCTCTCTGGTCGATGGGGTCGTTCAGCTCCGAGTAGGCGTTGCACATCTCCCTGGCGGTGATGAACAGCTCGAACCGCTCCACATACTCCGGCTTGTCCGGCTTTCTCTTCGTGAGGGGCGAGATCTCTACGGGGTGGTCTGTCACAAAGGTCGGCTGCACCAGATGCTCCTCCACAAACTCCTCAAAGAAAAGGTTTATGATATCGCCCTTTGTATGGCGCGCCTCGTAGTGCACGCCTTTCTCGTCCGCAAGCTTCTTCGCGGCTTCGGTATCCGCCACGGCGTCAAAATCAACGCCCGCATATTTTTTCACCGCCTCCACCATCGTGATGCGCTCGAAAGGCTTTCCCAGATCGATCTGCTCGCCTTGATAGGGGATCAGTGTCGTGCCGCAGACTTCTTTCGCCACATGGCGGAACATATTCTCGGTCAGATCCATCATGCCGTTGTAATCGGTGTATGCCTGATACAGCTCCATCAGGGTAAACTCCGGATTGTGTCTTGCGTCCAGCCCCTCGTTGCGGAACACTCTGCCGATCTCATAGACGCGCTCCATGCCGCCCACGATCAGCCGTTTTAAGTATAATTCCAGAGAGATGCGCAGCTTCACATCCTCGTCCAGCGCGTTATAGTGGGTCTCGAAAGGTCTCGCCGCCGCGCCGCCCGCATTTGCGACAAGCATCGGGGTCTCCACCTCCAGAAAACCCTGATCGTCCAGATACCGCCTGATGGCGCTGATGATCTTCGAGCGCGCCACAAAGGTCTTTTTTACATCCTCGTTCATGATGAGGTCGGTATAACGCTGACGGTAACGGATATCGGTATTCACCAGACCGTGATATTTCTCCGGCAGGATCTGCAAACTTTTTGACAGGAGTGTCACTTTTTCTGCATGGACCGAGATCTCGCCCGTTTTGGTCTTAAAGACTTTCCCTTCGATGCCGACAATGTCACCCACGTCATATTTTTTGAAATCCGCATAAGGCTCTTCCCCGATGCTGTCCCTCGCCACATAAGACTGGATGCTGCCCTGCAGATCCTGCACATTGCAGAAAGACGCCTTTCCCATGACGCGCTTGCTCATCACACGGCCCGCAACGGAGACCGTCTTTCCCTCCAGCGCATCAAACTGATCCCTGATCTCCTGACTGTGATGCGTCACATCGTACTTTGTGATCCGAAAAGGGTCTTTTCCCGCCTCCTGCAAAGCGGCAAGTTTCTCCCGTCTGACTTTCAAAAGCTGTTTGCTATCCTGATTCTGCGCCTCCGCCATCGTATCTTCCTCTCTCTCGTTTCCCTCTGACGCCTTAGTTAGACCGCTGGATCTCCAACACCTGATAGCGGAGGATGCCCGCCTGTGTCTCCACTTCCACGGTCTCTCCGACCTTGCTGCCGATCAGCGCCTTGCCGACCGGAGACTCGTTGGATATCTTCCCCTCCAGGCTGTTTGCCTCGGTGGAACCGACGATCTTATACTCCATCTCTTCCTTATACTCCAGATCGAGGATCTTCACCTGGCAGCCGATGTTGATCTTGTCCAGATCCACCTCGTCCTCCACCACGACCTCGGCATTCTTGAGGATCTTCTCCAGTTCTTCGATCCTGGCTTCGATGTCGCGCTGTTCGTCCTTTGCCGCGTCGTACTCCGCGTTCTCGGAGAGGTCTCCCTGCTCCCTGGCTTCCTTGATCTTCTGCGCCACTTCTTTTCGCTTTACCACCTTTAAGTCATGGAGTTCGTCCTCGTACTTTCGGAGACCCTCATACGTTAAGATGTTTTTCTTCTCATGCATGGCAATTCATCCTTTCCCTCTATTCAATACGCTCAATACGCATTCTCATAATGTCTGATCTACTCAGGTCTTTCGCATTTCACATTGTTCTATCATACTCACTTTTCACCGCAGTGTCAAGGTATTTCAGGGGCGAAACATAGAGAATCCGTCCGCTTTTTGCAAGACATTTCCGCTCCTTTGCGGCGCTCCCCGTAAGATCCACATAGACAGCCCGCTCCACGCCTTGTAAGCGGCATCCGTCCACAGGCGCGCCCAGATCTAAGATCAAGCCGCTGCCGACACGACCGCCCGCCTGCCTGTTTCCGGCGCCCGCCGTCTTCCCGCCGTTTGTCCGGTAGGGCACAAGGGCAGGCGTAATGCCGTACTCATAACTGTAAGTTTCCAGACTGTCCGCCGCCTCCTCCCAGAGATCCACGCCCTCCGTCTCCTCATAGAAAAAGGCGAGGCGGTTGATCCTGGGCAGATACGGCGCAAGGATCTTTCCCGTCATCTCGATCTGCCACAGCGTATCGGAGGGCTTCCCCAAAAGTACCGCCGCCTCGCCGCTCTCCCTGATCCGATCCGCCGCAGAGACGGCGAGCAGACATGCCAAAAGCCGACCAGCCGTGTCGGGAGCCGTCTCCCACCGCCTCCTGTAATTTTCCGACATAAGTGTCATAATTTCAGGATGCAGCCACGCATCCACCATTCCGCGCGCGCCGTGCACCGCGTCCGTCATACATGCCGACAGGACATCAGGCTGCCACGGCTGCCTTTTATAATAATAGGGCGGCACAGGGCAGTCCACCAGCAGAAAAAAAGGCTCCCGCTCCTTCGCGGGCAGCTCCCGCGTCATGAGTCCGGCGTCCTGCCACCAGTGTCTCCTGGCGGCGTTCTTTTGATACATCCCCTCCGGGGCAGGATGAAAATAAAGCAGGCTCTCCAATTTAATAACACCCGATATTTACGTCTTCTCTGAGACAGTATATGCAGGGCGGCTCACAGGGATTCCACCAGACGCTCGATCTCTTCAAAACTTTCCGCCTGATTGACCCTGCCTCTTAAGCTTGCGGAGTGCGGCATCCCCGCCGTGTACCAGGACAGGTGCTTGCGCATCTCGCGCACGCCCGTGTACTCCCCCTTGACGGCAAGCTGGAGCGCGGCATGGCGCAGGATCATCTCCTTTTTTTCTTCCGGAGACGGTGCAGGCAGCGTCCGCCCGTCCGTAAGGAACGCGGCGATCTCCCGAAACAGCCAGGGATTCCCTCTGGCGGCTCGTCCGATCATGACGGCATCGCACTTTGTCTCCGAAAGCATCCTGCGGGCGCTCTCTCCGTCTGTAACATCGCCGTTTCCGATGACGGGAATGGAGACCGCCTCTTTCACTCTGGCAATGATCTCCCAGTCCGCCTGCCCGCTGTAAAACTGTTCTCTGGTCCTGCCGTGCACCGCCACGGCGGCGGCTCCCGCGTCCTCCGCGATCTTCGCGATCTCCACCGCATTGACGTGTTCTGCGTCAAACCCCTTGCGGATCTTTACGGTAACGGGCTTTTTCACGGCTTTTACCGTGGCGGCAATGATCTCGCCCGCCAGTTTCGGCTCGCGCATCAAAGCGGAACCCTCGCCGTTGTTCACGATCTTCGGCACGGGGCACCCCATATTCAGATCCAGCGCCGCAAAGGGGCGCTCCTCGATGCGTGCCGCCATCCCGCTTACAATCTTCGGATCGGAACCGAAAAGCTGCAGGGACACCGGACCTTCCCGAGAATCGATCGCAAGAAGCCCCTCGGTATTCCGGTTCCCGTAAAGGATCGCCTTGGCGCTCACCATCTCCATACAGACAAGCCCCGCCCCCTGCTCACTGCACAGCAAACGAAAAGGCAGGTCCGTCACGCCTGCCATAGGAGCCAGTATGAGATTATTTTTGAACGTCACGCCGCCGATCGTCAGCGGCTTTAACAGACAACTCATTCCCCGATATCCTCATGTAAAATAAACACCCTGTAATAAAGCTGCAAAGCTTCCAGCAGTTCCTGCCTGTTCCTGCGGATCTCTCCCACCAGAAGACCACTGCTGATCTCATCGTAGAGCAGATCGTCCTCCTCGGCGTCCGTCTCGAGCGAAATGCTGCCGTCCTCCTCAAAGACAATGGTGAAAACGCCGCCCACTTCCTCCGTAAACAGGACGCAGATCACATGAAGCTCCTCCTGAATGGACTGTGGGATCTTCGCAAACTGCTCGTTGAAATAATATTTCTGCTCATAGGCATTCGCGCCGCAGAGCACGACTCTGTTCTCCTTAGACATAACTGTAAAGTCCCCTGACCGACACTTCTCCGGCATAGACCGCCACGCGTTCTCCGTCCGCCCGCTCCACGATCAGCTCTCCCCTGTCGTCGATCCCCCTGGATACGCCCGTGTACTCCCCCGCAGGATCCAGCACGCGCACTTCCTCTCCCATGCCCTGCAGGCGGGTCTGATACCCCTCCCGCAAAACGGAGAGATCCAGCGTCTCCAAAAAGACCTGATAAAACTTCTCAAAACGGCGCAGCACATCCTGCAAAAGCGCCGTCCGATCGACGCGCCGCCCGGTCTCGATCCGCAGGGAAGCAGCCGTCTGCCGGATCTGTTCCGGAAATTCCTCCGGGCTTACGTTGTTGACATTGATGCCGACGCCAACCACCAGATACGCGATCTTGTCCTGCTTTGTCTCCACGGTCATCTCTGTCAATATTCCGCATATTTTTTTACGATTTACCACGATATCGTTTGGCCACTTGATCGTCACAGCCGCCTTGTTCTGCAAAATTTTCTCCAGTGCCTCCGCCACGGCAAGCGCCATCACCAGCGTGATCATGGAAGCCCGCTCCGCCGAAAAAGAGGGGCGCAGCAAGATGCTGAATGTGAGCGCCGTACCCGGGTTTGTCCGCCAGGACCGCCCTCTGCGGCCCTTTCCCGCATTCTGGAAATCCGCCGTCACCACCGTGCCGTGAGGATCCCCCGCCTCGCCGCAGCGTTTCGCATCGTCGTTGGTGGAACCCGTTTCCTCGTAACAATAAAGTTTGCAGCCCGCCCATTTTGTGGCGAGACCGTCCGCGATCCTGCTCCCTGTGAGAATATCTTTCGCACTTTTCATCGGTTCGCTCACACTTTTCCGCCCAATGTGGTCAACATAACTGCTTTTATCGTGTGCATCCGATTCTCCGCCTCGTCGAATACCACGGACTGCGGCGACTCGAAGACTTCGTCTGTCACTTCCAGTTCCGCCATGCCGTACCGCTCGCCGATCTCTTTCCCGATGCCCGTGTTGTGGTCGTGGAATGCCGGAAGACAGTGCATGAAGACCGCACCCTTATCCGCAAGCGCCATCACTTTTGCATTGACCTGATAAGGCGCAAGGTCTTTTAAGCGCTCCTCCCAGATCTCGGGCGGCTCGCCCATAGACACCCAGACATCCGTACAGATCACGTCGGCGCCCGCCGCGCCCTCACTCACATCTTCCGTCAGGCGGATTTGTCCGCCTGTCTGCTGCGCGATCCCCTGACAGGTCTTTATGAGCGCCTCGTCCGGAAAATACGTTCGGTTCGTGCAGGCGGTAAAGTGCATCCCCATCTTTGCGCACATGACCATCAGGGAATTGCCCGTATTGTAGCGCGCATCCCCCAGATAGGTCAGGCGGATGCCGGACAGCCTGCCGAAATGTTCCCGTATCGTGAGAAGGTCAGCAAGCATCTGTGTGGGATGAAACTCGTTGGTCAGACCGTTCCATACAGGCACACCTGCGTATTTTGCGATCTCCTCCACGATATCCTGCCCAAAGCCCCTGTATTCGATGCCCTCAAACATACGTCCCAGCACCCGCGCCGTGTCCGCAATGCTCTCTTTCTTACCGATCTGGGAAGCCACCGGATCCAGATAGGTAGTGCCCATACCCAGATCGTGCGCCGCCACTTCGAACGCGCAGCGGGTCCTGGTGCTCGTCTTCTCAAAGATCAGGGCAACGTTCTTTCCCCGCAGGACGTCCACCGGAATCCCTTTCTTTTTTTTCTCTTTTAAGTCCGCCGCCACATCCACCAGATAGAGGATCTCCTCCGGCGTAAAATCAAGCAGCTTCAAAAAATGCCGTCCCTTTAAGTCCATGCCGCCGTCTCCATTGATAACATATGTTATTTAATCTATTTCAGAATCTCTTTTGCGGATGCCGCAAGACCTGCAATCCCCTGGATCTCCGAGGGAATGATGATCTTCGTCGCCTGCCCGTCGGCTGCTCGCTCAAAGGCTTCCAGACTCTTGATCTTAAGGACTGCCTCGTCGGCTCCCGCCTCACGGATCATACGGATACCGTCCGCCGTTGCCTGCTGCACCTTGAGGATCGCTTCCGCTTCACCCTCCGCCTCGCGGATCATCTTTTCTTTCTGCGCCTCGGCTCTAAGGATCGCGGACTGCTTCTCCGCCTCCGCCTCCAGGATCGCCGACTCTTTCTGCCCTTCCGCCACAAGGATGGTAGACTTTTTCTCACCCTCGGCACGAAGAATCGCCTCACGGCGCTCACGCTCTGCTTTCATCTGCTTCTCCATCGCATCCTGGATCGCCGCAGGCGGGATGATGTTCTTTAACTCTACGCGGTTCACTTTGATGCCCCAGGGATCGGTCGCGATATCCAAGGATGCCCGCATCTTTGTGTTGATGACCTCACGCGACGTCAGCGTCTGGTCCAGTTCCATCTCACCGATGATATTTCTTAAGGTCGTAGCCGTCAAATTCTCGATCGCCATGATCGGATTCTCCACCCCGTAGGCGAAAAGCTTCGGGTCCGTGATCTGGAAAAAGACCACCGTGTCGATCCGCATGGTAACGTTATCTTTCGTGATCACGGGCTGGGGCGCGAAATCCACCACCTGCTCTTTTAAGTTCACCCGTTTTGCCACCGTGTCGATAAAAGGCGCCTTGATGTGCAGACCGACAGACCATGTCTGCTGGTACGCGCCAAGACGTTCTATCACATACGCGTGCGCCTGCGGCACGATCTTGATGCAGGACATCAACACCAGCACCACAAGAATCAATAATACCAGAAATGCAATGACTCCACCCATTGTTCGTTCCTCCTCCATTTTAATTACATACGTTATTTATTGGTGTTTCTCTTCTACGATCAGTTTGACCCCGTCGATCGCCAGCACGACCACCACCGCGCCCACGGGCAGCGTGATGTTCTCGTCCCTGCTTCTGGCGGACCACTCCATCCCGCCTACATTGACCTGACCGATGCCTTGCAGATTGTCGATCTCGCTGATCACGATCGCCTGCCGCCCTACCAGACTCTCCGCGTTGGTGCGGACTCTGTCTTTATTGAAATACTTGACTGCGATGGGTCTTGTAAAGAACAGGAGCAGCCCCGATACCACCAAAAACAGGACGATCTGAACCGTCAGGGGCATTCCCAGCAGGGACGCGAGCGTAGCCGCCAGCGCGCCGCCGGCAAACCAGATCGTCGTCAGCCCCATTGTCAAAAGTTCTATGACCACCAGCAGCACCAGGACCGCCAGCCATACCATCGTCATATTCAAATACATATTACTCCTCCCTGCGACACTACCAAAACACTTGTCTGTCGATCAGCAGTCCGTCATGGTTCCCTGCCCGCCTGAAATGGGTCGCGCCGCCGACATTGGTCTCCCCGTTGATGGCAGCCCGCGCCGCCTCCCAGCAGCTCTCCGGAATGTCGCCGCCGTAAACTCTTGCCACCTTGCCGTTCATCGCGGGCGTAAACTGCCCTGATGCAAAAATAACACCTGATACTGTATTCGGATAAGCCGCGCTCCTGACACGGTTCATGACCACCGCGCCCACCGCCAGCTTACCGTTGTAGGTCTCGATGCCCGCCTCACAGTAGATCAGCGCCGCCAAAAGTCTGGTATCGTCGCCGCCCACCACGACAGCGCCGCGGTTTGCCGTCAGCTTCGCCTGCCGCTCCTCTTCTTCTCTCTTTTTGATCGCGATCATGGTCTCGCCCTCGTCGATGTGGAAATCGACATCCACATACTCCGCCGAGACATAGCCCGTCGTTCCCTCATAATCCACGCTGATCCAGTCTTCATCGAGCACTTCGATGATCTCAAGTTCTCCGTCCTGCGGAATAAAACCGACTGCCGCCGCTTCGCCTTCCGGCTCCTCCCGCACACAGAGCGTTTCCGTCTCGATCTGCACGATGAGGTTGCCCACATCGTTCGCCAAAGCCTCCGCATCCTCCCCGAACAGGAGGTAATCGTCGCTTGCCCAGCCCACCAGCTCGCCGCTCCGCAGTCTTGTCCAGCCGTCTTTCCTCTCCAATATCCTGCCGCCGCAGTCCTTGTAGAGCAGCCCTACCTTGGCGGATTCTTCATCGGCTTCTTCGCGCACGTTCAGGGCGATCTGGACATTTGCCATGACCAGATCCGTCTCTTTCTTTGCCTGTCCGCCATTCGCTTCTGACAGCTCTGTCAGTTCTCGGAGCGCGTCCGCATTCGCGGATTTCCCCGTAGGGTCCACGATCTGGGATATCCCCACATTTAAGGGTTCCAACGGCTCCGCGCCGCTCGCCTGCACTTCCAGAGACAAACCGCATAAACAAATCCCAAGAATAAGCCCGGCGCACAGAAGTTGATAGCTTTTCAGCATATACACCCCTCCGTCTTCCTCCATAACTCCCAAACACATCAAAATTTTGTTACAAAATTGTTACGGTTTGATTAAGTATGGATTATTTTAGCAAAACAGCTATTCTTTGTCAAGTTTATACAATTTGGCTCTGAAATATCTCAATATTTTGTTACTATTTTTCTACAGGGCACAACATATTCCGCCACGGCTCACAACCGCCGCGACTTCTCCACCGCCGCGAGCAGCGCGTCCATCACCGCGCCGCGGAATCCCGCTTCCTCCAGCACTTTCACGCCCTCAATGGTCGTGCCGCCGGGAGAACAGACCATATCTTTCAATTCTCCGGGATGTTTTCCCGTCTCCAATACAAGCTTCGCGCTGCCATAGACCGCCTGCGCCGCAAACTCGTAAGCCTGTCCGCGCGGCATTCCCGCCGCCACCGCCGCATCCGCCATCGCCTCGATGAACAGAAAGACATAGGCGGGCGAAGAGCCGCTCACCGCGCCTACCGCATCCATCAGCCGCTCTTCCACAAGGATCGCCTTGCCAAAGCTTCCCATCAGGCGCAGGCTGTACGCCAGTTCCTCTTTCGTCACGATATCGTCTGCGCAGAGCCCGGTACAGCCCTCTCCGACGAGAGCCGGTGTATTCGGCATACACCGCACCAGCCCGAGCGGTCTGTCAAAAGTCTGCGCCAGCCATGACAGCGTCTTGCCTGCGGCAATGCTGATCACAAGCGCCCCGTCTTTCACCGCATCCCGTATCTCCCCGATCACGTCTTCCAGAAACTGGGGCTTCACCGCCAGAATGAGCACGTCCGCCGCCGCTGCCACTTGTCGGTTCGACGCCTCCACGCCGATGCCGTACTCCTCCCGCACAGCGTCAAGCGTCTTCTGCGTCTTCGCAGAGCCAAGGATATCCTCTTTCGCCGCGATCCCCTCCCGCAGCATACCGCCGATGATGGCGCGCGCCATGTTTCCCAATCCGATAAATCCTATTTTCATCTTTCCCTCATCCCTCCCCGTGCAAATTTTATGCCATTTTTTCAATAACAAGCGTTATATTTGTTGATTTTACGCCAAAAAACTACCTTGGAGCAAAAATGCGCCGTGAGGCGGAATTTTGCATCGTCTCGTAATTAAATCATGATTTAACTCATCACAACCCGTTTCTCCGCTGCCGATACGCCTCATATAGCAAAACAGAAGAAGCCACCGCCGCATTCAATGATTCCACTTTTCCCTCCATAGGAAGCCTGATCCGCTCATCTGCCGCCGCCGCTGTCTTCTCTTTCAGCCCTCTCCCCTCGTTCCCGACCAGAAAAGCCGTTCCCGCCCTGTAGTCAAAGGCGTCGTAATCCGCTTTTCCGGAAAGATGCGCCGCAAACACCCGAACACCGTGTCTTCTCAGCGTCTCCATGACGGGAAGAAGCGACTCTGCATAGAGGAAAGGCACACGGTAAACGGAACCCATCGTAGCACGGATGGTCTTCGGGCTATAGAGATCCGCCGTCCCGCCGCTCATGATCACGCCGTCCGCGCCCGCCGCCTCCGCCGTGCGGAAGATCGTCCCCAGATTGCCCGGATCCTGAAGATCTTCCAGTATAATAAATAACAGATGTTTTTCTTTCTCTGCCGCCAGCATTTCTTCTATATTATAAGAATACTGGCGCACCAGACACAAAATGCCCTGCGGTGTGACGGTGTCAGACAGTTTCGCAAACACTTCATCCGATACGGTCTCGCAGGGAAGCGCTTTTAACTTCTCCCCGTACTGTTCTGTAAGCTGTCTCTTTGCACTCTCGGCGACATAGACCTGCTCGATCCGCTCTGCGGGCGCTTCGCCGAAGAGTTTTACGCCCTCCACCACAAAGAGACCGCGCCGATCCCGCTCTTTTTTCTTTGCGAGAAGGGCTGCGGTCTCTTTGATCGATTTGTTGTGTACACTCGTGATCATAAGATCTTTGACATCTCGTAAGGATAGTCCGGAATGCCCTTTTCCATGTTCAGGGCCTCCTCGATATCGAAGTCCAGAAACTCGCCGTGCTGATAGCCGACGACACGGTTTGTCTTGCCCTCGCAGAGGATATCCGCCGCATAGCAGCCCATGATGGACGCATAGTAGCGGTCCTTACAGGTGGGTGAGCCGCCGCGCTGCATGTATCCCAGAATCGTCGCTCTGGTCTCGATCCCTGTCGCCGCCTCGATCCTTCTCGCCATAGAAGTGGAATGCCCGATGCCCTCCGCGTTGATGATCAGATGGTGCGTTTTCCCTTTCTTTCTGTTGGCAATGATATTGTTGATGATCTGCTGTTCGTTATAGTCATATTTCTCCGGCAGGAGAATATCCTCCGCGCCGCAGGAAATACCGCACCAGAGGGCAATGTAGCCCGCGTTTCTGCCCATGACCTCGATGATGCTGCACCGCTCATGGGAAGAGGAAGTATCCCGCACCTTATCAATCGCCTGCAGAGCGGTATTGATCGCCGTGTCAAAGCCGATGGTATACTCGGTGCACGCGATATCCAGATCGATGGTGCCCGGCAGACCGATGGTATTGATCCCGTGCCGGGACAATGCCTGCGCGCCGCGGTAGGAGCCGTCGCCGCCGATGACCACCAGACCGTCGATCCCGTGCTTGTGGCAGATATCCGCGCCTTTCTGCTGACCTTCCTCGGTGCGGAACTCATGACAGCGCGCCGTTCCTAAGATCGTACCGCCCCGCTGGATCGTATCCGACACCGTCCACTTTTCCATGTCAATTATTTCTTCATTCAAAAGACCCTGATAGCCTTTTTTGATGCCCTTTACCTTAACGCCGTTGTCGATTCCCCTTCTGACCACCGCACGGATCGCCGCATTCATGCCCGGCGCATCGCCGCCGCTCGTCAGAACGCCGATTGTCTTGATCTGTTTCGCCATACCGTATCCACACCTTTCTGCCGCGCCGCCGCTCCGTCCGCCGCCGACAAAATTTTCCTACTTTCTATTTTACTCTATTGCATTACGTTTTTCAATCACTTTACACCACTTTCACATTCCCTTCCCCGAAAGCCGCCTCCAGCCGCTCCACCAGCATCCCGTCCGCCGCCACGTTCCAGTTCGCAGGCAGTTCGTTCTTCGCCCGCGGATTCTCCACATAGATTACCACGCCGTCTCTTCCCTCCGCTTCCCGCAGAATGGAGAAGACCTCCTCTTTCTTCGCCTCGTAGGCGTCCTTCGTGGGAAATTTAATCCACAGTTTCCGCGGCACCCGATCGAACGGCGTGATCTGCTCGCAGATCAGCTTTGCGTCCTTGTCCTCCTCCAGAGAGACGCGGCCTTTGACAAAGATCTTGCCGTCCTCCTCAATGCTGTTGCTGTAGCGTTCATAATCTTTCGGGAAAACGATCACTTCCACGGTGCCGACCAGATCTTCCACCTGCAAAAACGCCATCACTTTTTCGTTTTTCGTATATTTGATCTTCTTTTCCGCGATCATGCCGCCGATCACGGCTTTCGCGCCGTCCTCCACGCAGATCTCGTTCGTCTCCTCGTTCCACGCAAAATCCGCCGTGGTGTTGGTGATATGCTTCTTCCAAAGTTCCTGATACTCTTCCAGCGGATGCCCACTGATATAGATGCCGAGCACTTCTTTCTCAAAAGCAAGCTTCATTTCCTTAGAGTATTCGCCCACGTCGGGAAGACTCACGCGGTAGTCCACTTTTTCCTCCTCAGCCGCAATGTCAAAGAGCGTGATCTGCCCTGCCATATTATTTTTCCGATCCTGCTGGATGCCGTCGATCACTTGCAGATAGACGGTCATAAACTGCTTTCTCGTGCCGCCCAGACTGTCCATAGCGCCCGCCTTGATAAAGTGTTCGACGACGCGCTTATTCATATCGCGGTCCGTCACGCGGGTCACAAAATCCCCCAGATTTTTATAAGGTCCCCTCGCCTCACGCTCCGCCACCACCGCGTCGATCACGGGCCGTCCCACGCTCTTGATCGCGGAGAGGGCGTAGCGGATCTGACCGTCCACGACAGAAAAGCCGTTCGCGCCCACATTGATGTCGGGCGGCAGGATCTGGATGCCCATCGCGCGGCTCGTCATGATATACTCCGCCACTTTGCCCGGATTGTCGATCACGGAGGTCATCAGCGCCGCCATAAATTCCACGGGATGATAATATTTCAGGTAAGCCGTCTGGTATGCCACCACCGCATAGCAGGCGGCGTGGGATTTGTTAAAGGCATACTTCGCAAAGTCCATCATCGTGTCGTAGATGTGATCCGCCACCTTTGCGTCGATGCCGTTTGCCACACAGCCGGGTACGCCCTCCTCGGGATTCCCGTAGGTGAAATTTTTCCGCTCCTGCTCCATGACATACTGCTTCTTTTTGCTCATGGCGCGGCGCACCAGATCGCTTCTGCCCATCGTATAGCCGCCAAGTTCCCGCACGATCTGCATGACCTGCTCCTGATACACGATACAGCCGTAGGTGGGCGCAAGAATCGGCGCGAGCTGCGGGCAGTCGTAGGTCACGGTCTCGGGATGGTTCTTGCCCTTGATGTATTTCGGGATAAAGTCCATCGGTCCCGGACGGTAGAGGGAGATGCCCGCGATCACATCCTCCAGACTCTGGGGCTTCAATTCTTTCATGAAACTTTTCATGCCGCCGCTCTCCAGCTGGAACACGCCGTCCGTCCGCCCTGTTCCCAGCGAGGCGAGCACTTCTTTGTCGTCGTAGTCGATCGCATCGATGTCAATGTCGATCCCTTTGCTCTCTTTCACCAGCCGCACCGCATTCTGGATCACCGTCAGCGTCCGAAGCCCCAGAAAATCCATCTTGAGAAGCCCCAGTTCCTCGATGGTGGTCATGGGAAACTGTGTGGTGATGGAACCGTCCGCGCCCCGGGAGAGCGGCACGAAATCATCCGCCGCCGCCGGGCAGATCACCACGCCCGCCGCGTGCATGGACGTATGGCGCGGCAGACCTTCCAGGCGCTTACTCATCTCGATGAGATTGTGTACCTGCTCATCTTCCTCGTAGAGGTTCTTAAGCTCCGGATTCATCTCCAGCGCGCGGACGATAGGAACCCCCTGATTCTGCTCGACGGGGATCATCTTTGCGATGCGGTCCACAAAAGCGTAAGGCAGATCCATCACTCTGCCCACGTCGCGGATCACGCCCTTTGCCGCCATCGTACCGAAAGTGACGATCTGCACTACCTTGTCGCTGCCATATTTTTGACCGACATAGTCAATCACTTCCTGCCGCCTCTCAAAGCAGAAGTCCACGTCGATATCCGGCATGGAGACGCGCTCCGGATTTAAAAACCGCTCAAAGAGGAGACTGTACTTGATCGGGTCAATGTTTGTGATCTTTAGACAATAAGACACGATGCTGCCCGCCGCGGAACCCCTGCCCGGCCCCACGGCAATGCCGTTCTCGCGGCAGAAATTGATATAATCCCACACGATGAGGAAATAGTCCACAAAGCCCATATTGCGGATGGTGTCAAGCTCATACATAAGCCGTTCCTGCAACCCGCCGTCGTCCTCCGGATAGCGCTCTTTCATGCCGTCCTGACACAGTTTGTTCAGATAGGTCCAGGAGTCATACCCCTCCGGCGCATCGTAATGCGGCACTTTATACCTGCCAAACTCGATCTCCACATGGCAGCGGTCGGCAATGCGCTGGGTGTTCTCCACCGCTTCCCAGGCATAGGGGAAAAGCCCTTTCATCTCCTCCTCGCTCTTCACATAATACTGACCGCCCTCGTAGCGCATCCGGTCCTCGTCCGCCAGCTTTTTGCCTGTTTGCAGACAGAGCAGGATATCGTGGGGCTGGGCGTCCTCCGCGTAAGTGTAGTGCACGTCGTTCGTCGCCACAAGCGGGATATCCAGTTCTTTGCTCATGCGAAGAAGCACGGAATTGACCGACTGCTGCGCCGGAATCCCGTGATCCTGTAATTCCAGAAAATAATTGTCTTTTCCAAAGACAGCCTGATACTTTAGCGCCGCCTTCTTCGCCTCGTCCACAAGCCCCTTTTGGATGTAACGGGGCACCTCTCCCGCCAGACAGGCGGAAAGCGCGATCAGACCCTCGTGGTACTGCTCCAGTAACTCCATGTCCACGCGGGGTCGATAGTAATACCCCTCCGTGAAGCCTTTGCTGACGATCTTCGTGAGATTCGCGTAGCCGATATTGTTCTCCGCAAGGAGCACCAGATGATAATAGCGGTCCTCACCGCCCGTCAGTTCCCTGTCAAAGCGGGAATGCGGCGCCACATAGACCTCGCAGCCAATGACGGGATTGATGCCCACCTCTTTGGCTGCTTTGTAAAAGTCGATGGCGCCGTACATCACGCCGTGATCTGTGATTGCCGCGCTGTTCATGCCCAGCTCTTTCACATATTTCACATATTCTTTGATCTTATTGGAACCGTCCAGGAGACTGTACTCCGTGTGGACGTGCAAATGCGCAAATGCCATGATGCTGCCTTTCCCGATATCAAAGATATTTTTTCAGCGCATCCACCTTGTTCAGCTTCTCCCAGGGGAGATCCAAGTCGTTGCGGCCGAAGTGCCCGTAAGCCGCCGTCTGCTTATAGATGGGACGGCGCAGATCGAGCATCTTGATGATGCCTGCCGGACGCAGATCAAAATTCTCGCGCACGATCTCCACCAGCTTCTCGTCGGACACCCTGCCGGTGCCGAAAGTATCCACCATGATGGAAGTGGGCTGCGCCACGCCGATCGCGTAGGAAAGCTGGATCTCACACTTGTCGGCAAGACCCGCCGCCACGATGTTCTTTGCCACATAACGCGCCGCGTAAGCCGCGGAACGGTCCACCTTCGTGCAGTCCTTGCCGGAGAAAGCGCCGCCGCCATGACGCGCATAGCCGCCGTATGTATCCACGATGATCTTGCGGCCTGTCAGTCCCGCATCGCCGTGCGGTCCGCCGATCACGAAACGGCCTGTCGGGTTGATGAAGAATTTTGTCTTATCATCAACGAGCTCTTTCGGCAGAACGGGATCGAAGACATATTTTTTGATATCCTCGTGGATCTGCTCCTGCGTCACGTCATCGTCGTGCTGGGTGGATAAGACCACCGCCTCCAGACGTACCGGCTTGCCTGCCTCGTCATACTCTACGGAAACCTGGCTCTTGCCGTCGGGTCTTAAGTATTTCAAAGTGCCGTCCTTTCTCACTTTTGTAAGCTGCAAGGCAAGCTTGTGCGCCAGATCGATGGGATAAGGCATATACTCCTCGGTCTCGTTGGTCGCATAGCCGAACATCATGCCCTGATCGCCCGCCCCGGTGTCGAGGTCATCCGTCTGCTCGCCTTTCTTTGCTTCCAGCGCTTTGTCCACGCCCATCGCGATATCCGCCGACTGCTCGTCGATCGCGACGAGCACGGCGCAGGTATTGCCGTCAAAACCGTACTCGGACTTGGTATAGCCGATCTCTTTGACGGTATCGCGCACGATTTTCTGCATATCCACATACGCATTGGTGGTAATTTCGCCAGTCACCAGCACGAAGCCGGTGCAGACCGCCGTCTCACACGCCACGCGGCTCATAGGATCCTTTGCCATGCAGGCGTCCAGGATCGCGTCGGAAATGGCATCACAGACTTTGTCGGGATGGCCTTCCGTTACAGACTCGGATGTAAATAATCTCTTCTCCATGTTTCCTCTCTCCTTTACTTTTGTTTTAAATATAAATAAGTCCTCCTACTTCTCTCGAAATAAGGGGACCCGATATCCAAGCATCAAATCCTCTTATTGTTCGGTCATCGCTGCATCGGCAGCTACGCTCAGGCTGGCACCTTCCTTGTCAGGGGTTGCCGTGGCTTCATCGATCCTCTGTATCTCCACCACTCTGAATAAGAGAAAGACATTATCAACCAACTTTTAATTTGAATTTCTGCAATTCCCGCTCGGTCGTCACCATGTCGATCTGTGCGCCGAGTCCCTGCAGCTTAAGGTGGAAATCCTCATAGCCGCGCTCGATATATTTGATCTCATCCACCGTGCTGATCCCGTCTGCCGCCAGCGCTGCAATGACGAGCGCCGCGCCCGCCCGCAAATCCGGTGCGGTGATGTTGGCTCCGGTATATTTGGGAACGCCGTCGATGATCGCTGTATTGCTCTCCACCTTGATATTCGCTCCCATGCAGGTAAGCTCGTCCACATATTTGAATCGGTTCTCGAAAATACTCTCCGTCACGATGCTGGTCCCTGCGGAAAGTCCCAGCGCCACCGTGATCTGCGGCTGCATATCCGTAGGAAAGCCGGGATAAGGCAGGGTCTTTACATGGGTATGTCCGAGAGGCTTCGACGCCACCACGCGCACGGCGTCGTCCGACTCCTCGATCTCACAGCCGATCTCCAGGAGTTTCGCGCTGATGGACTCCAGGTGTTTGGGGATCACATTCTTGACCGTCACATCGCCTTTTGTCACCGCCGCCGCAAACATAAACGTCCCCGCCTCGATCTGATCAGGGATGATGCCGTACTCGGTCCCGTGCAGTTTCGGCACGCCCTTGATGCGGATCACATCGGTGCCCGCGCCCTTGATATTGGCGCCCATACTGTTCAAGAAGCTGGCCAGATCCACCACATGCGGCTCTTTCGCCGCATTCTCGATCACCGTCTGGCCCTCCGCCATGACCGCCGCCATCATCACATTCATGGTCGCGCCCACCGTCACCACATCCATGTAGATATGATTGCCTTTGAGCTTATCCGCCTCAGTGATGATCAGACCATGCTCGATCCTGACGCTCGCGCCCAGCGCACGAAAGCCCTTGATATGCTGGTCAATGGGCCGGAGTCCGATATTGCAGCCGCCCGGAAGCGCCACTTCCGCTTTGTTGTATTTACCCAAAAGCGCTCCCAAAAGGTAGTAGGAAGCCCTGATTTTTTTGATATAGTCGTCCTCGATCACCAGATCGTGAACCTGTGCGGCATTGATCTTTACCGTGTGTCTGTCCACCCGATTGATCACCACGCCGATGCTCTCCATCGCCTGCATCATGACATTCGTGTCCCTGACGTCAGGCAGATTCTCTATCACCACGGTCTCGTCCGTCATAATAGCCGCCGCAAGGATCGCGAGCGCCGCATTCTTTGCGCCGCCGATCTCCACCTCGCCGACCAACGGATTTCCGCCTTTGATCGCGTATTGTTCCATATAGGTTTGTTTACCTTTCTATCATTAAGAAACGAAAAATCTCTAATATCCAAATGTTATACTGTTCTGTCATGCGCCATCTGTCATGCTCATTCATAAGTTGTCAGATACAAACAGTATACCAGATTTTACCCGTTTGTAAAGTCTCGAACGTCAGTTCAAGTAGTCGAACGGATTCACCTGTGTGCCGTTGATCAGGATCTCAAAGTGGACATGCGGTCCCGTGCTGACGCCGGTATTGCCGCTCAAGGCGATCTTCTGCCCCTGCGTCACGGTCTGTCCCTGCTTCACCAGCACCTTGCTCAAATGCCCGTAGCGGGTCTGCCTGCCGTCCGAGTGGTTGATGTAGACCACATAGCCGTAACCGCTTCCCCAGCCGGCTTTCGCGACCGTTCCCGTGCAGGACGCCATGACCGCCGTGCCGACGGGCGTTGCCCAATCTACGCCCTTATGATAAGTGCTCGCGCCTCTGGTGGGCGCTTTTCGTCTGCCGAATCCCGAGGACAGTCTTCCGCCCGAGATCGGTTTCAGATAAGTGGGCGGTATCTTCGTGCCCCGCTCCACGATCTTCGGCACAGCCGCGTAAGTGATCTCCTCTTTCAAGATCTCGCGGGAGACTTCCTCGCTGTTGCGGTAAGACACATCCGCCACGACCTTGCGGTGACCTGCGGAAGGCTCCTGCAAAGTCTGCGTCTGGTTCGTGTACCAGTCGTCGTTATCGACATAGATGATCTCCGCCTCGTAGTCTTCTTCATAATACATCTGCTCCGTGCGCTCGACGGAAAGTTCCGGCTCGGGCACCGTCACGATCAATTCATCCCCCACTCGGATCAGGGAATTTTCATCCTCAATGGTCTCATTCATGGCGATCAGCCTGTCCAGCGGAATCTCGTTTTTCTCCGCGATCTGGGACAGCGTATCCCCCGCGACCACCTCGTAGATCTGTTCCTTTTCCTGATCCTTTGTCACTTCCTCGATCGCTGTGGCAAGCGGCGTCAACTCATAGTCCTGCAAATAGGACTCCACCACCTCCACCGTATCGCCGAATTTCAGATCCAAAAGTCCCAGCTCGTAGTCTTCGAAATCTTTCTCGGACGTCGGCTCGATATCCGAAAAGATCTCATCCAGCGCAGCATTGATCCCGGCGCTGGTCATGGTCTCCTCCGCCTCCGTCTCTCTTAGCTCATCCGTGGAATAGATCTGCGTCGTCAGCACGCTCAACTCCCTGCTGGAATCAAGCACGAGATCCGCATAATAATGCCGCCCGCTGTCATACTTTTTAAGGGACGCCTGCAAGAGCGCCAGCACTTCTTCCGTGCTCGCCAGATTGACAGTGTACTCGTTGATCTTCACCGTGTAGGAGCGGTTCAAGGTTTCCTTGACGCTGCCCCGCAGCGCGGAAAGCATATTGGAAATTATGACACTCCTGTCATCTATTTGCCCCCAGAGCACTTCCTCGCCCTCCCAGGTAAGATCGCTCTCCGCAAGCACCATCTCGTCGCTCTCGGCGGCAAGCTGTTTTCTTGCCGCGATCAGGCAGTCGTCCGCCGCCTCGGCATCGCCCATCACGCCGACCTGCACACCATTCAAATACACCGTAAAATAATTATCTCCGGTGCTCTCGAGGCTCTGCCGCTGGGGCAGAAAAAAGGCGGCGACAATGCAGGCGAACGCTGCAACCTTAATATATGCAATTCTCATTTTTTTATAATGTCTGCTCAATAATTTCATAATGATTCAGGATTCAGCCGATTTGTGCCGTCCGCTCTTAGCCTGCCCTCAAAACAGTTTACTATTCGCAAGGCGCAGAAGAAGCGGAATCAGCGTGACCGCGATATCCACCGCCACACCCGCCAAAATCACGATCGAAAGCCACAGGGGCGTCCCCTTCCCTCTGGTCCTCCTCTCCTGCTCTGTCTGCTTTGCCAGTTCTTCCGTGAAAGCCGCCTGCACATTGCGGTAGACTTTCACATTTTCTTTGTGCATCAAGTCCTCGGACTGCGAAAACCGCTCCTCCAGAAGCGCCTTGACCGCGGCAAGTTCCTTTTCCACGTTCTCCGCGTCTTTGTTTTCCGCTTCCAGCGTCTCCAGCTTTTCCATGCACTCCGCAAGGACCCTGCGCACACTCTCCACGTTCTCGGAAGTCTTTAAGTTGACCCGGCGGATCTCCTGCATGACCTCATCGTAGGCATTTAACTGATTCTGCATCTGCGCCATCTTGGCCGCCTCCGCCGCGGAGTTTGCGCGGATCATTTCCTGCGCGTTCTTTTTCTGTGCCAGTTTATCAATGAAAGTGTCCATGTCTTCGCCTCGTTTTCATCGCTTTTATTTCGCAATGCGTCACTCGAAAATCCTTCGGATTTTCTCGTTCGCGGGCTTCGCCCTATGCAGCCGTAATCTGTCAAAATTGACTGCAAGCAGTCATTTTTCCATCTTACGTCTGCGCATTGCTCATTGCTATCGCGTACATCTTACCATATTTCCGCTTTCTTTGACAACAGGGAAAAGTCTTTCACGCGGTGCTTCGTCGATTAGAGCCGATTTTTTGTGCATATTGCACATATTTTTCTCTCCGCTTTTTACATTGTTAGGAATATTAACTATAACTTTACATTTTGTTCATAATTTATTCATATTAGGAATGTATACTCAATTTATAGAAATCCAAACGAGATGTCGTGTAATTATTACACACATAGATAAATTTTTTCATAATAGCCCGGGCGCCGCAAGGTGTCCGGGCACTCCTCATGTCCGCGCATAAAACAAACAAGAAAGAGGACCGCCTAGTCCTCTTCCTCCTGCCCGATATGTAAGATCTCCTCATTTAACGACATCATCCTCGCATCCAGCGCCGCCACCATCTGCGCACATTCCACCAGCTGCTCCCTGATATGCTCCGGCGCGTTCCCCTCGAATTTATAGTGGATCTTATGCTCGAGGCTCGCCCAGAAATCCATCGCCACCGTACGGATCTGGATCTCCACCTTCGTGTCCGCGATCCGGTCCGAGAGATACACAGGAACCGACACCAGCATATGATAACTCTTATAGCCGCTGGCTTTCGGATTCACGATATAGTCCTTGACAGAAATGACACGAATGTCACGTTGGCTGCTGATCATCTCCGCGATCTGATAAATATCCGATGCAAACGAACAAATCACGCGGATGCCCGCAATGTCATTGACGTGTTTCACCATATTTTCCAGCGTGGACTCCAGCCCGTGCTTTTTTAACTTTTTGACGATGCTCTCCGGCGTCTTGATCCGCCATTTGATATGCTCGATCGGATTGTAGCGGTGAACGTGCTGAAACTCGTCGTTCAGGATTTCCAGTTTCGTGGATATCTGCTTCAAGGCGGAATTATAGATCAGCTGTACCTCTTTCCAGCTGTCGATATCGCCGTCTTTTTCTCTCTCAACGATCACTTCCATAGCAATAATCCCCCAGTAAAACAAATGTTGTCGCCAAATCTATTTATAGTATACCATACTCGTTTTCGAAAATGTATATTTTAGACAAAATTTTTCAAATTTTTAATATTTTATTGTCTATTTTCCTGTCCCCCATCAGGACCCGCCGTCAAAAGATAGGACAAAATGACGGGAATCGTCACGATCAGCGGATAGAAATACCGCACGATCACCGTCGGCGACAGCAGGAGCGTCAGGCTGTAAGCCGCCAAAAACACCGCCGGCAGCGCCTCCCTGCTCTCTCTTTGATACAGCGCCGCTGTCAGATAAAACCAGAGAAGCCACCAGTACAGCGCGGGCGCAAAGAGCAGACGGACGATCGGCGCCCTTTGATAACGATTGTCCGACACGATCCGCTCCAGAAAAGCGCGCAGACCCGGCAGGAAACTTCTCTCCACGATCTCACAGCCCGCGGGCATGGTGCGGTTATCCGTGGAAAGGTAGCCGAAACCGCTCTCCGTTCCGATACCGTATACCTCGGCATGAGAAGTATCCCACAGGTACCAAGCTCCCCGTGAATTGTCGAGAAACGCATCCACATAAATCCCCGGAAACCGCAGCCCCAGCCGCACCCAGGTTTTGATCAGCCCTGCCGGATCATCGTGGATCACCGCGCGGTTTTTGACCGGATCCGCCAGATGGGGATCATATGCCGCAAAGACCCATGCTGACGGTATGTACTTTTCAAGTTCCTGCCGCATCGCCGGATCGATCTGCTCTTCCGCCTCTACCCTGACACGCGCCATCTGCTGCAAAGGCACACTCAGCATCTCCCGGGGACTGCCGCTCTCCGCATGAGTAACCGCCTTTAAGGAAGAGGCGCAGACGCCGTAGAGAAGCAGGGCTGCTGCCGCCGTAAATAGCCACTTTCTACCCGCGCCGCCATACAGGTGACTCCTTTTCTCCCGCAAGATTGCAGAATCGCCCTGTTCTCCTTTTCCCCGCAGCGCCGCATACAGGATCGGCACACTGAGCAGAAAGGCATACACGGCATTATTGCGGAATAAAAGCATCAGCGCCGCAAGGCACACATAGACCGCCCGCTCTCCTGCCCCTGCCTCCGATCCGCTGTCCTGATCCGCCGTCAGGCGGTACATGCGCAGCGTACACAAGAGCACGAGCGCCGAGAAGAGCACATCTTTCGTCGTACTCAGGGCAAGGATGGAATTTGCTGGAAACAGACCGTAAAATGCGAGAAGCACAAATCGGATACTACGCGGCGTCTTCTTCTCGTACAGCCAGGCAAGCGCCCTGCCAAAGGCAAGCGCCATCAAAAGCATCTGCACGGCCGAATGCACCGCCATCCCCGCCTGGTAAGAACCGAGCGCGCCGCCCAGTTTAAAAAAGGCTCCCAGAAATAACGTATGCAGAAGCGGGTGATGCGTGCTGTAATCCCCGGCGAGCACCTGATAAAGCTGCCCCTCCGCATCGTAGGCAAAAACGGACGGATAGTAGGCGAGAAAGACGGGCAGCCAGCACAAAAAAATGACCGCCGTGTAAAAAAGCCACACTTTCCGCTGATCCTGCCGCTTCTCGTGCGGGCTGTCCTGTCTTTCTGCGCCATTCCCCGTGCCGCATCTTTTTGCGCGCAGTTTTTTCATGCCATACAGGGCAAACGCCGCAAGTCCGCCCGTCAGCAGCGACAAAACCGCTGCCGTCAGCCAAAAAAGGAGGAAGCTCGCCGCATGAACCGCTGCCGAACCACCCTGACAGAACACCGTTCCCCTATGGACCAGCCGCCATCCCAGCACGCAGGACAGAGAAAACGGAATGCCCCACATGCCGGAAAACCCAAGAAGCCTCCTGTTTTCCGCCAAATATATGGTTATGCAGTTTTTTTGCAAATATGCCCGTTTCTTTTTCTTTTCCATAGGTGTACATCACATTCTCAAAAGCTGTTATCTTTGCCGAATCTGCGTCTAATATAACACAATATCCGCCGCAAGACAATTTTGCTTTACTTTTGCCGCTGGGATTTGTATATTGGTAAAAGAACGGTAACTGACACCGAAGAACGGAGGCGGCGATATGTTTCGTCTGTGGGCAAAAGAATTTAAGGATAACCGCATGGTAAAAGACACCGTGATCGAGGATGCGCGGCAGGAGACGCGCACCCACAAGGTGTTTGACGCGCTGGAAGAGGTCTGCCTGCGATTCGATCTCGGAAAACCGATCTGGCTTAACGCCACCGTTTCCGAGTTCAAACGCCACAGCAAGGCACGCTTTTCACAGGATAATTTTATAGAAGAGATTCCTTTCGACTATCTGGAGATCCATGTGATCGAGGAGGACTAGCCTCCCCGATGCGAACGGGGCGCCCGCCTTTTACAGAAACCGCGGCTCGTCAAAGGTCATGCCGTTTTCCAGCAGATGATCGATGAACAGCTTATAATATTCCGGAAGCAGTTCCTCCGTCTCGTCGTGCGCGTGCAAAAGAAGCAGATGACTGTTGTTCTCCGCAAACAGGACCGCACCGTATTCCGGCGCCTTGTCGTGCATCCTTTCCCACACGGACTCTTTCGTGAAATCGGAACCGGGGCGGATGTTATACTCCCCGAAATCAAACGTCCAGAACGTGTCGATATCCGTGTCCAGCCCCTCTTCTTTCCACCACGGATAATCGAATTTCGTGTCGTCCACTTTATGGAATCCCGCTTCTTTCAGATACGCCTGTAAAGCCGCCTTGTTTTCGCCGCCCTTGTCTCCGTAGGGAAAGCGGAACGGGCGGTATTTCCGCTCTACGCCGCTGTCCCGGTACAGGCGGTCAAGGACCTCCTCACAGGCTTCGATCTCCCGTATGCCCTCTTCCAGCGTAAGCTTGGAAAACGCCGGATGCGAATAACTGTGGTTCCCTACGATCATTCCCTTTTTCAGGGCGTAGACCGCCTCCTTATAATAGCGTTCCACATTCTGCCCTGTGGCAAAAAAGATCACTTTGATGCCTTTTTCGTTCAGATAATCCACGATCGCAGGCGTGTTTTTGGAAGAAAAATCATCGATCGTCAAAAGTGCGCTGTTCATGTTTGCTCCCTTTCTTTTCTAAAAAATTGTATAAAACTGTTGACTTTGTATATTTTAAGTAGTAGTATTACACTATGGTTGATGTAGTTTTGAAAACTACATGATGTAATAATGACATTTATTTCAAGAAAGAAGGACTACCAATTATGCAGATCACCATTCGGGAACCCGGAAGCGCCATCACCCATTTTATCGGCATGATGATGGCTATCATGGCGGCTACACCGCTGCTGGCAAAGGCGGCAGGCGATGCAGATACAGACCGCATCTCGTTTTTTGCCCTGACGGTCTTCATCGGCAGCATGGTCGCTCTCTACGCCGCAAGCGCCCTCTATCACAGTGTCACCGTCAAAGAGAATATCCTGAAAATCTTCCGCAAGCTGGATCACATGATGATCTTCGTGCTGATCGCGGGTTCTTACACTCCGGTCTGTCTGGTGATCTTAGGTGACCGCCGCGGTTATATGCTGCTTGCAGCCGTGTGGGGCATCGCCGTCGCCGGAATGCTCATTAAAATGTTCTGGATCACCTGCCCGAAATGGTTTTCCTCGATCCTCTACATCGCTATGGGCTGGGCGTGCCTTGCCGTTTTCGGCACCCTGATGAACACCCTGTCGCGCGGCGCTTTCCTGTGGCTGCTCGCAGGCGGTATCTTCTATACGGTGGGCGGCGTGATTTACGCGCTCAAACTCCCCCTGTTTAACGCGAAGCATAAAAACTTCGGTTCCCACGAGATCTTTCATCTCTTTGTGATGGGCGGGAGCGTGTGCCATTTTATCTTCATGTATTTATATGTCGCGTAAGCGGGCAGAACCGAAAACCGACTCTGCCCGTCTGCAACATCAATATAGGCTCATCCAATCAATCAGTCGTCATATCCGTTCGGATTATTGCTCTGCCATCTCCAGGAATCCGCGCACATCTCCCTGATGCCGTACTGCGCTTCCCAGCCAAGCTCTCTCTTTGCCTTATCCGCATTGGAATAGCAGGTGGCGATATCGCCCGCGCGTCTCTCCTTGATCACATAAGGGATCTTTACGCCCGTCGCCTCCTCGAAATTCTTGACGATATCAAGCACACTGTAGCCTGCGCCGGTCCCGAGATTGTAAATGCAAAGCCCCGCTTTCTCCTCGATCTTTTTCAGGGCTTTCACATGACCCGCCGCCAGATCGACTACATGAATGTAGTCGCGCACGCCCGTGCCGTCCGGCGTATCATAGTCGTTGCCGAAAACGCCCAGCTCTTTGAGCTTCCCAACCGCCACCTGCGTGATGTAAGGCATCAGGTTATTGGGGATACCGTTCGGGTTCTCGCCGATCGTACCACTCTTGTGTGCGCCGATCGGATTAAAGTACCGCAGCAGGATCACATTCCACGCAGGATCCGCTTTCTGGATATCCGTCAGGATCTGTTCCAGCATGGATTTCGTCCAGCCGTAAGGGTTCGTGCACTGTCCTTTCGGGCACTCCTCCGTGATCGGAATCACCGCGGGATCGCCGTACACCGTCGCCGAGGAGGAAAAGATGATGTTCTTTACGTTGTGCTTTCTCATCACATCCACAAGCGTCAATGTTCCCGCAATATTATTCTCATAATACTCCCAGGGCTTCTGTACCGACTCGCCCACCGCTTTCAATCCTGCAAAGTGGATGCAGGAATCGATCTGCTCTTTTGTGAACACTTCTTCCAGCGCGTTCCTGTCCAGAATATCCGCCTTGTAAAACTTTACCGATTTTCCCGTGATCTTCTCCACCCTGTCGAGGGATTTCTCACTGGAATTGACCAGATTGTCCACTACCACCACTTCATAGCCCGCATTCTGCAGCTCTACCACCGTGTGGGAACCGATATATCCCGCGCCGCCTGTCACTAAGATCGCCATTTTCCATGCCCTCCCTTTCTTTTTCAAACCGGACGCAATGTTCTTTTCGTGCTTTCAGTGTACACCCTGTTTCCCGCGCTTCACAAGGCGCGAATGTTATGAAAAGCTGTCGTTTTGTTGTATGCTACAGTTCAATCCCGTTCTCTTTGCACAACGCCCGTGCGCTCTCCACCGAATCCACCCCGGTCTTATTTTTGATCGGCGCAAACTCTTTGTTTCTGACCACCTCATAAGGCAGGCAGGAATCCAGCTCATGGATCATGTCCAGCACCAGCTGCTCAAATTTATAGCCGTTCGGCTCCTCCGGTTTCACCGCTTCGCCCGCCTCATTGATATAAGGAATCTTTTTCTCCACGATGTGCAGGGGGAGTTTTTTCTCCACGATCTCCACAAGGTCTTTCACCCGGAACAGATAATTTAAGATTACGCCGAAGTTATAAGCAGGCTTTCCGTCCTGTGTCTTCGCCTCCATCAGTTCCGGCGTCATATCATAGTATTCCACGATAGACGGTCTTCCATCCTCAAGGCACATCGCGCCCACTTTCTCGTCCGGCGCCGTCTTCGCCACCACTTTTGCGCCCACCGCGCTGTTTGTTGCGATCGTCGCCCCCACGAAGCAGGGATCCACGATGCGCTGCAATACATTGTCCACCGCAAACACGTTGAGCCATTCCACGCCCGCCTGTTTGATCTTATCCGTCACGCCCCATTTCATCATGGACAAAAACCACCCGCCGTTCCCGTTGGGGGAAGTCGCCATCTTATGCTTTTCTTCCAGATAGACTTTTCCCGCGCGGTCCGCCGCGGGCGCCATGTCCTGCTTAAAAAAGGTCACATGATCCGCATCGTAGCCGAAATAATGTTTCTCTTCAAAAAAACTGACAGTCGTGTCATGATTTTTGTCGCTGGTCATTACATAGAGAGGAATCCAAGCGCCCGCCTGCTCCACCACATCCAACAGATTCTCGACTAACCGCTGGAAGATAAAGACGTCCTTTGTCAGACCGATGTTGTAAACGCCTTTCGGCGCGTCGGACCCAAGCCTTGTTCCCATGCCGCCCGCAAGGAGCACCGCGCCCACTTTTCCCGCGCGGATCGCCTCCAAACCGATCTTTGTATATTCTTCCTTTTTCGCCTCGATCTCGGGAAGTTCCATGACCGCGATCGGCTCGATCTTTCCGCGGGGATTCAAAGTCTCTTTCTGCCCGCACAGCGACAGCACCTCGAAATCCGTCTCCGCGACCTGCGTGAGCAGTTCCTCTTTTTCCTGTTCGTTTAATTCGTCATAATACCGCAGCACATGCTGCTGCCCGTATCGTTCCAGTTTGTCGTATGCTTCCCTGTAAGTCATAGTGCCCCCTCCGATATCATATCAGTATTTCTCTCTTGCAACGATTATAACACGAGAGCCGCTTTCCTCTCAACGAAATTTTACCATTGCTGAAAATAGTGCTATAATGATAGTGCAAATGACATAACCATAAGCAGATCCTTGTAGGACGTCAGTACTTAACGAGGTTTTTCACGAGTTTAGTACTGTTACGTCCGAAATGGAGCGCAAGCGTGTCTGCGTTGGTTGTGCCATTTGTACTATCAGCAAGCATTTCATAAACACCTACTAAAAAAACAAGGAGTGTTTTAATATTATGAAGAAAAGACTCATTTCTACCCTACTCTCCGTCACTCTGCTTTCCCTGGCACTCAGCGCCTGCGGCACATCCGCCCCATCCGAGCAGGAAACGCAAAATACCGCCGATTCCGAGAAACCTGACAAAGCGGAGGCATCCTCGGAAAATGTGTCGGATCCGACGGCAACGGACAGCACAGACAACAGCGATATTTCTGACACAACTGTCACAAACGAAGGTGCAGACACACCCGCAGCCGAAGCATCACAGGAAACCGCCGATAACATCAAAGTCACTTTCGTAGAAACCTGCAACGAATTTCAGGACGACGACGGCACGGTGCTTCTGACAAACTACACCTCCATGCCTGTCGTAAGCATCGAGGGCGCAGACGACATCGCCGCAAAAATAAATGCTGATATCGATGCCGTCTATCAAAGCGCCGCATCGGCAGACGAAAGCGGCGGAGAACTCCTCGAATGGGCAAAGTCTGACTATGCCGCCCGCAAAGAAGATGAGACCGACGTATATTTTACCGGCTACTCGCAGGAACTCACCGCAGACGTGACCCGCATGGACGATTCCGTGCTCTCCTACAAACTGACCTTCGGAGAATACGCCGGCGGCGCACATGGCAATTACGGTTCAGTCGGGAAAAATTATGATATGAAAACAGGGGAGCTGATCACCTTTGATACGCTGTCCGAAAATGTTTCCGACTTTCATTCCGCCGCGCTCGATTATTTCGTGAGTCTGTCCGAAACGCCCTCCTATCAGGAAAGACTTTTCGAGCCTACGAAAGCAGACATTGACAGCGCCCTCTTCCAGACAGGAAGCTGGTACTTTACAGGCAGCGGCATCTGCTTTTTCAGTGATCCCTATGTGTTAGGACCCTATGCTTCCGGCGAGATCGACTTTACGCTTCCTTACGAACAGGCATACGAGATCGGTCTGAAAGGAGACTACCGCTACACCGGCCCTTTTATGATGGAGCGCTACTACACCTCCCAATATGATGCTGACATGGAGTTCAAGGTCGATGGGAAGCCGGAATACAGCTTTGACTTAAACGGAGACGGCACAGAGGAAGGAATTGCTTTCTATAATTTCGTCTACAGCGGCGAGGGAGAAGGCAAATGTAAATACTCCCTCTACATTGACGGCAACGACTGGAATGACGTACTGATTTCACAGCTTGATCTAAGTCACGGCTATAATGAAACCGCCTATGTTCTCTACGATCAGGATCCAAACGACGGTCTGACCGAGATCGCCGTGCTGTTCACGGAATTTGTCTACGAGGACGGCGCGGACGGCTCTACGCTGCAAAGCCGCAATCACTACACCTATCTTTTCCAATACACGCCGGAAAAGGAACTACTCTTCAAAGAGCGTCTGGAGGGCTATATCACTGATCCGCTTCGCCTCCTCCGGTGTCCCGAACAGTCTGGCTGAGGCTTCCAATGCGATCTCCGTGACCGCTTCCTTTCGCAAAAACTCTACTGCCGGGGGAGACAATTTCGTCTCTCCCGCTTTTATGCCCTGAATGATATCATTCAACTTTCGAAAATGCGCCATCAGCGCATCAAACGCCTGAATCCGATCGATCGTACTGCTGCCGTAAGCCTCTTGTTCCAGTTCACATACCGCAATGACCTGCATGGAGAGTTTTAACTCTCCCGTAATGTCAGAGGCTTCCATCAGCACATCGGGGCGCTTCGTAAGACATTGCAGCAGATAAGCTTTTGCCCCGGCAATGTCCTTTTTCGCAAAGTACGCCGCCAGCTTCTCTTTACTCTCCGCCGTCTCCCGCTTCTCGTCCGTCATGCCTACTTTGCATTCATAGACTTTAAGCCCCTGCACCTGCGTCCAGACATAGAGGAGAAATTCCGAGATAAAACCGTAGACGCGCTTGTGGTAGTCATCATATCCGGAGGCGTCGATCTTCTCTTCCGCTTTCTCAAAAATATCGAACAGCCACGCGCAATAGGCGTCATAAAGTTCCTTTTTGCAGACCATCATATTGCCAAAATAGGTGCCCTTGCCCTGCACCAGCCGCTCAAACGTCTCATAATACGCGGGATGATCCTTGCGGATCACTTCTCCCACCGCTTCCAGATCGCGGATATTGTAATCCCCCGCATAGCCCTCATAATAGCTGAAATTCAGCTTCAACAGCTTGGACGTGATGATATCGTGCGAGGAAAGGATCTCTTCATAATCCCGCGCGGTGAGGATCCGCCCCTCCTCCGTGCAGAAATACCGACGGTAGTGGCAGATGCCCACATAGTCCGAAGTCCTTATGTTTTTCCACACCCAGTAAATGCCTGTCAGTTCCCCGTAATAACAGTTTTTCTCCGAAATACTGACACCCGTGTCATCTCCGATATATCCCAGATCCGCCGCGCCTGCCCTGCCCACCTGTAACGGTACATAGACGGGATCGCCGGGCGTGGGAAATTTTTTGTGTGTCATGGTAAAGATCGTTACGCTCATAGTATCTCCATCGCTCAGACTGCCTGCGCTTCATCGCCCGCATTCCGCGCATCTTCTCTCTTTTTGCTAAGGATCCCCGCCAGCTTCTTCCGCACATGGAAAAATGCCGGAATCAAAAAGATATCCGCAAAGATCCATGCCAGCGGATTCGCAAACCGCACTGCACTGAATCCGAACTGCGGCACCAGCAGAAAGCCCGCCAGCCCTCTCGCCAGCATCTCAAAAGCCCCCGCAAAGACCGCCAGCCTGCTGAACCCCATGCCTTGGATCAGGAAGCGGATGATATTGACCAGCGCCAGCGGGAAATAGAACAGCGCATTGATCCGCAGGAAAGAGTAAGCGTTTGCAATGATCTGCGCCTCCCCCGCATCCAAAAACAATAGCAGGAGCTGTTTTCCAAACAGCCAGACCGCTGCCAGCGCGATCAGGGAGTAGATGAGCCCCAGCAGAGAACAGCTTTTCAAGCCCTTATCCACGCGCTCCAGATTTCCCGCACCCACATTCTGTCCGCCGTAGGTCGCCATCGTGGACCCCATCGCATCGAAAGGACAGATCAGAAGCATACTCACCTTGCCGCCCGCAGTCACCGCCGCCACCGCGTTGGAATCAATGCTGTTCACCGCGCTCTGCAAGATCACGCTGCCGATGGCTGTGATCGAATACTGCAATCCCATAGGAATGCCCATATTGCAGAGCTTCGCCGCATAATTCCGGTTCCACCTGCGCTCGTCTTCCGACAGTTTCAGGATAGAAAACTTTTTACGCATATAGATCAGACAGGCAAATCCCGCAACGGCCTGCGAGACGACCGTGGCGATCGCCGCGCCCTCCACATCCATGTGCAGCACGACGATGCAGAATACGTCGAGAACGATATTTAAGAGCGACGCCGTCACCAGAAATACCACCGGCGTCCTGCTGTCCCCCAGAGAGCGCAGGATTGCCGCCGTCATATTATAGAGAAACACCACCGGTATCCCCAGAAAGATTAGAATGATATAACGGTACGAACCGTCTATGATATTTTCCGGCGTCCGCATGAGCTGCAAAATAGGGCGGCACAAAAGCGACACGATGACCGTGATGACCACAGAAAAGATCACGGACAGCCATACGCTGTTCGCCACAAATCTACGCAGATTCTCCTCATGTTTTGCGCCGAACTCCTGCGCAATGGGAATGGCAAACCCGTTGCAGACGCCCATGCAGAAACCGATGATCAGAAAATTGACGGAACCTGTCGCGCCCACCGCCGCCAACGCGTCCACGCCTAAGTAATGCCCGACAATGACCGCGTCCATCATACTGTAAAACTGCTGAAAAACAAGCCCGAACAACAAAGGCACGGCAAACCCCAGAATCAGCTTCATGGGGCTGCCTTTTGTCATATCTTTTTCCATAAAATACTCTCCATTTCGAACACGAATCCTCCGCAGCGATCGCAAACCTGACACCCGTGTCATATACATAATTTTAATCCTGTAACGACGATTGTATCACACTGTGCCAAAAACACAAGTACCCGCGCGGGAAAAAAGAGAAATTTTAAAAACAGGGAAAACCCGGGAAATGCGATTGACAACAAAATCAGAATGTACTAGAATGTTATCACTTTACGAAAAAATACCCGAACGACGGAGGCAGCCCATGAACGCCACACCCGACAAAAACAGATTTTATACGCAGATCGTAAAACTGGTGATCCCGATCGTCATCCAGAATCTCCTAAGCGCGGCGGTCAATTCCGCAGACGTGGTGATGCTGAATTATGTAGGACAGTCCTCTATCTCCGCCGTATCGCTGGCCGCCAACTACGCAAGCATCCTCTTTATGATCTACTACGGTCTGGGAACGGGCGCCGCCATGTTGAGCGCCCAGTATTGGGGAAAGGGCGATCTCCAGCCGATCCGCGCCGTTTTGGGGATCGCCATGCGCTTTTCCCTCATTATTTCCGTGTGTTTCTCCGCTTTCGCTTTCTTTGCGCCAAAGCCGATGATGATGCTCTTTACAAACGACGCGGAACTGATCGAAATCGGCGCCGGCTATCTGCGCGTGATGGCTGTCACCTATCTGTGCTGGGGCGTAACGGAAGTCTACCTGGCGATCCTTCGGAGCATCGGCCGCGTGACTGTCAGCATGGCGTTAAATGTCATGGCTTTCACCCTGAATATTCTCCTAAACGCCGTCTTTATCTTCGGCCTGTTCGGCGCGCCGAAGCTGGGCGCGGTCGGCGTAGCCATCGCCACCGCCCTGTCCCGCGCCATCGAACTGGCAGGGTGCTTTGTCGTGTCCTGCTTGAGCAGGGACATCAAGTTGAAATTCAGCTACCTGTTTTTACACAACAAATTGTTGTATAAAGATTTTATCCGCCTCTCACTGCCCGCTCTCGCCAACGACCTTTCGTGGAGCGTGGCTTTCTCCATGTACTCCGTGATCCTGGGGCACATGGGTTCCGACGCGGTAGCCGCCAATTCTCTGGTCGTTGTCGTCAGAAATTTCGGCACGGTGCTCTGCTTCGGCACCGCCAGCGCGGGCGGCATCCTGCTCGGCAATGTGATGGGCGAAAATGATATGGAGCGCGCAAAGACATACGCTTCTCAGTTAATGAAACTCACGATCATCACGGGCGCGATCGGCGGTGCGCTCATTCTGGCTGCTACCCCGTTTGTGCTGCATTTTGCAAAACTGGAGGAAACAGCCATGCACTATCTGAAATATATGCTGCTCATCAACACCTACTATGTCATGGGCGCCGCCGTCAACACCACGTTGATCGCGGGTGTGTTCCGCGCAGGCGGCGACAGCCGTTTCGGTCTGATCTGCGACACGATCGACATGTGGTGCTATGCAGTTCCGATCGGTTTTCTCGCGGCTTTTCTGTTCAAACTCCCCGTTCTCTGGGTGTACTTTCTGCTGTGTACCGACGAATTTGTCAAATGGCCCTGGGTCATCAAACATTACCGCAGCGGCAAGTGGCTGAAAAATATCACCAGAGAAGATCTGTTTGCACCATAGCGCGGAAATCTTTCCGGCTGTATACTCCTGTCTTTTCGTAAATATGGGACACATGCTTTTTCACCGTCGTCTCCGCGATAAAAAGTTCCTCCCCGATCTGCCGATTCGTGCGCCCCTTGTAGAGAAGCCACGCCACTTCCAGCTCGCGCTCGGAGAGCCCGCGTCCTTCACAGGCACGCAGAAAATTTTGCCAGATTTCCTCATAACTCCTGGCTTCTGCCACATTTTCTGCGCCTCCCGTCCCGTCCGCCTTCCCTGCGTTCTCTCTGCCTCCCGCTTCGACGCCCTCCCGGCTGTCCTTTCCGATCGTTCCGCCCTCTCTCCGAATCTGATCATTGACCCGCATATAGAGCACAAGGACGACTGCAAGCGCCGCGCCCAGAAACAGCGTACCGAGACTTGCAACCGCCCAATCCCGCCTGCCGCCGAATGCGCCCGCCTGATATAACAGCAGAATCGTCAGGAGCATACAATAGCCGGACGCCAGCAAAAATCGAAGCGCGCGTCTTCTCATGCTTTTCCGTCTCCGTCCTGTTCTCCGCCTGTCCGCATCACATCATCCGCTTCCATTCCGCGTTTTTCCTGAAAATCTGCCGCATTCGCCATTTTCTCCGCAGTCATTGCGCTATCCGGCTCATCGCCCAGTTCCATATAATCGAGAATCCGCCGCTTCACTTCCAACTGCAATGGCAGGAGCAGCATCACGATCACCGTTGCATAGAGCACGGTCATGATCGCCACCGCCACATTCGGTCCGAGCGCTGCCAGGTCATAGAGACTGCCCAAAATAATGACAAACGTGACGAGCATCGACAGGATCCCCGCGCAGATCACCTGACGCTGCACCATTTCCAGCACATCCTGCGTCCGTCTCAGTTCGCCCAAATGACAGGTGTAGTTCTTTCTCAAAAGAAGAAATGCCCGCTTAAAATCTTTCCAGACGCCGTTTCGGATCAGCACCGGCACCGTAAATACCAGAACAATAATCAGCGACGGCAGATCCAGCAGTCTGAACACCAAACTCCTGAAACCGCCCGCCTGCAAACCGCCAAAAAGCAGGATCAAAACCCCCAATAGAATGCTGACGATCTCCATTACCATATCATACCCCTCCTTTTACTACATCCAGTAGTCGCACTCAGAATTTATGACGGACCACCCGCCATCTACAGCAAAAGCATAGCACAGACCGCATGCAAAACGCTATACTACCTTTTCCATAAAAAGTAGTATTTACAAAAAGAGCCTGCCCGAAAGCAGACTCCTCTCATTTCAATATCTGGTCAAAAATTGTCTCGTCCGCTCCTCCCTCGGATGGTCGATGACCTGTTTCGGATCGCCCTGCTCCACGATGACGCCCTCATCCATAAAGATGATCTGATCCGCCACATCTCTGGCGAAAGCCATCTCATGCGTGACGATGATCATCGTCGTGTGCTGGTCGGCAAGCCCTCTGATCACTTTTAAGACCTCGCCTGTCAGTTCCGGATCGAGCGCCGAAGTCGGCTCGTCGAAACAGAGGATATCCGGCTGTAGGGCAAGCGCCCTCGCGATCGCCACACGCTGCTGCTGCCCGCCGGAAAGCTGGTGCGGATAGTGCTCCATGCGCTCCGCCAGTCCCATCCGGTTTAACAGTTCTTTCCCGTGCGCGTCGATCTCCTCATAGAGTTCCTTTTTCTTCTGTTTAAAATCCGATCGCTCTTTCGCCAACAGTTTTTCCGCCAAAGTCACGTTCTCTAACGCCGTATACTGCGGAAAGAGATGAAACGCCTGAAATACCATGCCAAAATGCAGCCTTTTGGTGCGCAGATCGCTCCCCTGACCGCTTGCGGGATCGTCCGCGTCGAACAGCGTCTCACCCTTTACCGTAATGGAACCGCGGTCCGGCGTCTCGAGGAAGTTCAGGCACCGCAGAAGCGTCGTCTTTCCGGAGCCGGAGGAACCGATGATCGCAAGCGCCTTTCCCTCTTCCAGCGTAAAACTCACATCATTCAGTACCTTTGTGGAGCCGAACCGTTTTCCGATATTCTTTACTTCTAATACAGCCATACTTCCTCCACCTACCTGAAATAGTCCAGCCTGCGCTCCACATGACGGAACAGCAGCGTCAGGATCCCCACGAACAGAAGATAAAACACCCCCGTATAGAAGAGCGGCCAGGTAATGCCGTTACTCTTCATAAAGGAATAGCCCGCAAAAGTCAGTTCATAAGCCGCAATGATCCGCGCCAGCGACGTGTCTTTCACCAGCGTAATGATCTCGTTGGACATCGGCGGCACCACGCGCTTTACCATCTGTAAGAGCGTGACCTTGAAAAAAATCTGGCTCTTCGTCATGCCAAGCACCTCGCCCGCCTCCCGCTGTCCGATCGGAACGCCCTCGATGCCGCCGCGAAAGATCACCGAGAAATAACAGGCGTAATTGATGGAAAACGCCACCACGGTAGCCGTGATCCGTCCCGCCTCACTGCCGCTCCAGATATTGTGGGAGAGCCAAAGCCCCGGTCCGTAAAAAATGATGATGAGCTGCAGCATCAGCGGCGTTCCCCGTATGATCCAGACCAGCGTTTCCACCAGACCGCGCAGCAGTCTCCACCTGCTCATCGCGCCAAACGCCAGGATCAGTCCCAGCGGCAGCGCAAAGAGCAGCGTAAAAATAAAGATTTGAAAAGTCGTCCAGAGACCTCCAAGCAGCGACTGCGTTACACTCAAAAACATCACTCATTCTCCTGATACCACGACCACCTGCGCGTTATTACAGTAGGCGTTCGTGCACTCCATAGCCTCAGTGACTTCATTGGTCAATGTCATGCCGTTCCAGACAACATCGATGTTCTTGGAATCCAGTTCCATGATCTTGTTATCCCAGTCGATCACCACAAACTGCGCTTCCACATCCAGCTTCTGTGCCACGAGACGCGCCATGTCCGCGTCAAAACCGATCCACTCGCCGGAAGCATCCTTGTAATCCATAGGCTCAAACTCCGTGATACCCACGATCAGCGTGCCCTTGCCCTGAATGTATGCCACATCGCCGGAACCGTTGTCCGCATATTCGCTTGCTTTCTGCTCCACCAGCGCCTCCTGCACGCCGTACGTTGCAGCCGTCTCCTGCATGGAACCGTCCGCATAGCTCTCCGCGAGCACGGAATTGATAAAGGAAGCCAGATCGGAACCTTTGCGGCAGCCCGCGCCGTACTCCTCCGTTGTCAGTTCATCCGTATGTACCAGATTCGGGTAACTTGTTCCCTCCCCGATCATGGCGCCCGCCATCAGAAGATCGATGATCGCCGCATCCGACGTTCCGGAAGCCACTTCCATGAGCGCGTCCGCCTGCGAAGCTACACTGTTCATCTGCCAGCCTTTCTCCTGCGCTGCCGCTTCCCCCGCGCTTCCTGCCTCCACGGCATACACCATATCCTTGCTCTCTTTTTTACCGCCGCAGCCCGTGAGCGCCGCGCACACCGTCATCGAGAGCGCCAGTAAAAGCGCCGTTTTCCTTTTCATAATGTTCTCCTCCTCCAAAATGGTTTTCTGATACTTTTGTATTTTATCATAGTAGTACGCTAAAGTAAATGTGCAAAATCGCAAACAGAAGTTATTGTCTGTCAAAGTATGCCTTCCCGTCGTCAGGCTTTAGATACGTCCGAATATATCCATCCGTAGAAACGATCACAAACTCATTCGATGCTTCCAGATAGTATACGTCATCCCCGTCTTCCGCTTCCAGTTTATGCAGCGCCTCCGGCGATGCGATCACCCTGTTTGCGCCCGCCAGATATTCGTCCGCCGACGCATAGCCAAATTCTGCGCCATGTTTTTCAAAATGTTCCTGCAAATATTGCTCTTTGCGAAAGAAATAGAGAGATGTCGAAGCAGGGGCGGGCGTCTCTGCCGGCTGTATCTCCTCTGGCGGTTCCGCTTCTGCTTCTTCCTCTATCGGAACATCTGCCGACGCTTTCGCCGCCTCTTCCTCTGCCGGAACATCTGCCGGCGCATTCGCCGCCTCCTGTGTCTCCGCCGTCTGCGAAAAGTCAGCCGCGCTTTCCGCGATCACCTCATTTACGATCCCGCTCTGCTCCTGTTCAAACGACCTGCCATACCAAAATACGCCAATGCAGGCCGCCAAAACAACAACAGCCGCTGCTGCCGCCCCTATTTTTCCTCTGCTGCCAGCGTTTCTGCTGCTTTGGTAAGGTCTTACCACCTGCTGCGCTTTGTTCGCGCTCTCCTTATTCTCTCTGCGGCACGCTTCGCAGCGCTTCGGCAAATGCAGATTTTTACTTTGATAAAAAGCAATCTCCTGCTCTGTCAAAGTAAATTCTGCACCGCATTGTTTACATATTCTCTTCATCTTTTTATCCGTTTCTCCTGTGCCGGAAAATTTCCGCAGTCATAATCTGAAAGTGCCTCAGGCGCTGTGTTTACACAGATCCTGAAGCACTTCCGATGATTCTATGATACTGTATTTACTCCGCCGCTGCTTCCTCGGTATACTTCACCGCCAGCTCGTTGATCGTGCCGTCCGCCAGCATCTTCTCGACAGACTTGTTGATCTTCTCAAGCAGCTCCGTGTTGCCTTTCTGCACCGCGATCGCATACTCTTCCGCCTCGAACGCCGAAGCATCCTCCACGATCTTTAAGCCCTCATTGTCGCCGACATACTTCTGCGCCGTCGCAGAGTCAAGCACTACCACGTCGCACTTGCCGTTCACCAGCTCCATGACCGCCTCGGTTCCCTTTTTGAACGCCTCGTAAGGATAGCCCATATCCTGCACGCAGACCTCGCCGGTGTAACCCTGGATCACGCAGATCTTTTTATCCGCCATATCCGCAGCAGTCGCGATATCGGAATCCTCTTTCACGATCATGACCTGTGTTGCCGTGTAGTAAGGGGTGGAGAAATCCACAGTCTCCCTTCTCTCGTCGGTCGCCGTCATACCCGCGATGACCGCGTCGATCTGGCCGTTTTGCAGCGCGATCAGCAGGGAGTCAAACTCCATGCTCTCCATCTTGGCTTCCATGCCGTTGTCTTCCCCGATCTGCTTGGCGATCGCCATGTCGATGCCGTCAAACTCGCCGATCACACCGCTTGCGGTAACGAACTCAAACGGCGGGAACTCCGGGTTCGTACCGAACGTAATCGTGCCGCCGGAAGTCTCCGCAGCCGCGCCGTTTCCGCCCGCAGTCTCTGCCGCGTCGCCGCCGCATGCCGTCAGCGCACCCGCCGCCAAAATCGCGGCAAACGCCATTGTCAGTTTCTTCGTTGCTTTTTTCATAATTTTTCTCCTCCTTGTTTCCTACTCTCTATTCAATAATTGTGAAACTCACAATTATCTGCAATATATCACAAAACTTTTGAGAGAAAATTCCGCGTCCTCTCATTCTGCGGATTCCCAAACACTTCCTCCGGCGTACCGCTCTCCATGACCACGCCCTGATCGATGAAAAGCACTCTGGACGCCACCTCTCTGGCAAACCCCATCTCGTGCGTGACGATCACCATAGTCATGCCGGACTTTGCCAGATCTTTCATGACATCCAGCACCTCGCCCACCATCTCCGGGTCGAGCGCCGACGTCGGCTCGTCAAAGAGCATGATCTCGGGATCCATCGCCAGGGCTCTTGCGATCGCCACCCGCTGCTTTTGCCCGCCGGAGAGCTGCGCCGGATACGCATTCGCCTTTTCTCCGAGATTGACCCGCTCCAAAAGTTCCTGTCCCCGCTTTACCGCCTCGTCCTTTGTCATTTTTTTCAAAAGTACCGGCGCAAGCGTGATGTTATCCATAATGCTCAGATGCGGAAACAGGTTAAACTGCTGAAACACCATGCCCATCTTCTGCCGCACGCGGTTGACATTGACTTTCGGAGCCGTGATCAGCTCATCGTCCACATAGATCTCGCCCGCGGTCGCCACCTCCAACAGATTCAGGCATCGCAGAAAAGTGCTCTTGCCCGAGCCGGACGGCCCGATCACCACCACCACTTCGCCCTGCGTGATGTGCTCGTCAATCCCGTTTAAGACTTCCAGATCATCGAATTTTTTATGTAGGTTTTTTACTTTAATCATATCATTCCTCATTCCGAAGCGTTTCCATCCGTCCTTTAATGCGCGTCGGCTCTGCGCAGTCTGTTCTCTACCTGTTTTAACGCCAGCGTCAGGATCTTGATCAACACATAATAGATAACGGCGACGCCGATAAGCGGCATAAAGGCTTCAAAAGTCGCACTCTTGATAAAGTCGCCCGCTTTCTGGATATCCATCAGCCCGACGTAACCGACAATTGCCGTCTCCTTGATCAGCACGATGAACTCATTGCACAGCGCGGGAAAGATATTCTTGACCGCCTGCGGGATCACGATCCGGCTCATGGTCTGAAAAGCGTTTAAGCCAAGCGACCTGCCCGCCTCCGTCTGTCCCTTGTCGATCGAAAGGATGCCCGCCCGAATGATCTCCGACACATAGGCGCCGGAATTGACGCCGAAAGCGATCGCCGCGATGATCCATTTGTCAAGCTGCACCGAAGCGAAGATGACAAAATAGATGATCATCAACTGCGTCACCGAAGGCGTCCCGCGGATCACATCCGTGTAGATGCCGCCGATCAGGCGGAGCGCTTTTTTCTTTGACAGATTGCACATCGCGATCAGCATTCCGATCAGGATCCCGATGACGATCGCCAAGAGCGAGACCTTGATGGTCACGCCGATACCGCTCAACAATAGTTTATATCGGTCTTCCCTGATAAAACATTTATAAAAGAGATCGGTCAGTTCCGTCATCCTCTCATTCCTTTCCGAGCAGAGCTTTCCACTCCGTCAATACCTCTTCACACTTCTCCGTATCAATATCATCCACCGCATTCTGCAATTTCTCGAACGCTTTCTGCTGCGCGTCATCGTAGGAATACCGGCTCATGTCGCGGATCACGTCTTCCATTGCATCCATATCCAGATTCTCCATAGCCTCTTCCATCGCCGCAAAGAATTTTTCGAGCTCGCCGCGGTCTACCGCTTCTACGCTCTGCGCCTCCGTGGTCTTGGTAAAGTAAGGCGCAAGGATTCCCTTATAGAACATATACTCCTCTAACATCCCCGGCGTGATCTTGTGAATCAGCGCGGCGTTCTCCGCATTGCCCGCCGCCTCCATCTGCTCCGCCGTATGCGCCAGATCCGTGGCGCCGATCTGCCTGGAAGCGCTCTTTAGGGCGTGCACCTCGACCGTGTACTCCCGCCACATTTCCTTCTGCTCGTATTCTTGAATAAGCGAACATTTTTTATCAATTACCCGATAATATTCTTTCAGGACGGACCAGAACAGTTCCTCGTTTCCGAGAAGGCTCATCGCCTTCTGCACATCCAGCCCCTCGATGGAAATATTCGTCGCCATCTGTGATGCTTCCTTCTGTGCAGGATGCGGCGACTTTTTCCCTTTCTTGCTGAGTTTCTCGATCTTTTCCGGCGGCAGCCATTTGCGCAGCTTGGAAAGAATGACCCGCATCTCGATGGGCTTCGCCACCATATCGTTCATGCCCTCGCTGATGAACATTTCCGCCGTGCCCTCCACCGCGTTTGCCGTGAGGGCGATGATCGGCACCTGACCGTTGTTTCCGAGAAGTCTGCGGATCACGCGGGTGGTCTCCACGCCATCCATCTCCGGCATCATGTGATCCATCAGAATGATGTCGTACCGCTTGTCGGTCACCTTGAGCACCGCTTCCTTGCCGCTCAATGCCGTATCCAGTTTCATCTGTAATGGCGCCAAAAGCCCTTTCGCTACCGTCAGGTTGATCGCGTTGTCATCCACCACCAAAATCTCCGCCGTGGGCGCGATAAAGTCAAAATCCTCCGCCTCCGTCAGCGTAAAGGCGGCGTTATCCTCCCTGCCGCTGAAAATGTTGGCAAGACCCAGAATGTAGAGCGGCTTTTTCACCACACGCAGATTCGGCAGATCGTAGGAACGCACCGAGCGGTAATTTGTCAGGAGCACGCCGTTTACGTCCGGATTCAGTTTCAGAAAATACTGCACGCCCTCCGTGAACAGCGGCTGCTCGATGAAAAAGTATCTGATCTGTTTTTCTTTTATCAGATTTAAAGATTCCTCCGATTCCAATCTCTCATAGGAAACGCCGAGTTTCTCCATGTCGCCCGCAAGTTCTCCCGCGATGTATTCGTTTTTGATCAGCCCCGCTGCCGCCAGATGATCTTCCATCTTCTCAATGCTGTGGGCGTTATTTGTCACCTTCTGGGGAATGACAAAAGAAAAAGTGGATCCTTTTCCGTATTCGCTGTCTACATGGATCTTTCCTTTCATCAGGGACACCAGCTGTTTACAGATCGCAAGACCCAGCCCCGTCCCCTCAATGTTGCGGTTTCTTTTGCTGTCAAGCTGCTGGAAAGACTTGAAGAGTTTGCTCATATCGCTCTCTTTGATGCCGCTTCCCGTATCCGCGATCGCAACCGACAGTTCTATCGTCTCCGCATCCGTCTGCCAGAAATCCACCTTGACATGAACATTTCCCGCTTTGGTAAATTTGACCGCATTGTTGGCAAGGTTTACCATGACCTGCTTGATGCGGATGTTATCGCCGTAAAGACCGGTCGGAAGGTCGGGGTTTACGTCAACCGTCAATTCCAGATCCTTGCTGCCGATGCGCGTCATGATGATATTTGACACATCGTTGATCACAGACATCGGCTCATATTCCACATCACTGATGTCCATCTTACCGGACTCGATCTTGGAGAAGTCCAGAATATCATTGATAATGGTCAGGAGCGTCTGCCCGGACGATTTGATCTGCCCGATGTACTCCCTTGCCGCCGGAGTCAATTCCTCCCGAAGCGCCATCTCCGCCATGCCGATCACCGCATTCATGGGCGTGCGGATCTCGTGGCTCATGTTCGCCAGAAAGTCCGATTTCATGTTGGAACTCTTGCTCAGTTCCATATTTTTCAGGTTCACCTGATGTTTATTGAACGCAACATTGGCGAGAACATTCGCGATCGTGAAGAGTGCGTTCGAGACCTTTTCAATGGTTCTCTTATCCACGATTCGAATACTTTCCGCCGCCTTTAAGAGGCTGTCGGCATCCGTCCCGATCTCCTCCGCCACCGTTTTCAGCTTATCCTCCTCCGGCGGGATCGTCAGGATCTGCCCGCCGATGATGCAGCCCACCATACTGCCGTGTACCATGATGGGCGCCGCAAACTCCACCAGTCCGGCATGGCAGAAATAAGCGCAGGATGCTTTCGCTTTCGCCGCCTTTTCGGCTCCCATTTTGTTGCACTGATCGCAGCGCTTTTTCCCGCTTTCCGTACACATGATATGATTGGAACAAAAATCGGAAAATCCGGAGGGCTTCGTCAGGATCGTGCCGTTTACATTTGTGATCACAGCCGCGATTCCCGACATATCCGAAAAAGCGTCCTGCACTTTCTGTAAAGTCTCCAGATCGATCAAGTCCAGTAAATTGTATGTATCCTCAATGACCGCCATAGCTTCCTCCTCCTGTCAATGTTCATCCTGTCAGCCCAGCACACCCTTGATGGTGGATGAAAGTTTTTCCATGTCGATCGGTTTGGTAAGATAGCCCTGCGGCTTTAACGCCAGCACTTCGAGAATCTTCTGCCTGTCGGTAACGCCCGTAAGGAACACGACCGGCAGTTTTTCCGTCGCCTGATTTTCCCGAATCTTCGTAAGGACCGCCGCACCGTTCTCTACCGGCATCTCGTAATCTAAGAGCACCATATCCGTCTTTTTGGTCTCCAGAAATTTCATGGCGATCTTTCCGCTGATCGCCGTAGCCACATCGTAACGCTCCGCCAGATATCCCTTTAAGAGCTTTAAGACGCTGCTGTCGTCGTCCACAACGAGAATATGCTTTTTGCGTTCTGCTTCCGCCTGCTCCGCCTTTTCTTTTTCCTCTTCTTTCGCGATCTCCGCCAGAAGCTGCTCCGCCACGCGCATGACGTCTTTCGCCTTGATATCATCCTTCTTCACCGTCACGGAACGGCTCGCCTCGCCTGCATGAGGTCGTTTCTTCTTTAACAGTTCAACGATCCCCTCCTCCAGCTTCTGGGAAGAAATGGGCTTGCGGAACATCGTCACTTCCATGCTGGGCGCAATCCGCTCAAACTGATCGCACTCGTCGCCATCCCCCACGACGATGATGGGGATCCGATTTTCCGCGATCTTCCGCTCCACGTTGACAAAACGTTTCAGATCGTCCGGATTCTCTCCGTACAGACAATAGACCAGCGCGTCCGGCTGTATGTACTTTACATGGTTCACGATATCGTCGTAACGGTCCGAGGTGCTCAGGCACTCAAAACTGAAATCCATATAGGTGAAAAATTCGTTGATGATCATTTTGTTGTTTCCGGTAAGCAAAATCTTATATTTCATGGCATTTTACTCCTTTTCTTTCCATATCGCAGCCGTTTCTGTCGCGCGCCGCCACTGGTATCAAACTGCAAACATGTATATTATACCAGTTTTATTCGCTATTTTCAATCAAATTCAAATATGATATAATCGTCGCAGGATCGGTTAATAAAGGAAGTGATTTACTATGCATGAGACATTTCACATTATCAGCGACGGCGCCTGCGATCTGGATCCCACGCTGGCACAGGAAAAAAACATCACGATCGTACCCTTTTATGTGTCCTTCGACGAGAAGCGTTACCTCAAGGAAAACGTGGACATCTCCGTCCGGGACTTCTATCAGATGATGGTAGATCGAAAGGGCGTCTATCCGAAATCCTCCATGCCTTCCATTCAGGATTACGAGGAGGCTTTTTTGCCCTTTATCAAAAATGACACGCCTGTCATATGCATCTGCATCACCACAAAATTCAGCGGTTCCATGCAGTCCGCCCTCAACGCGAGAGCGCTCATCCTGGAAAAATATCCGCATGCCAGGATCACTGTCATCGACTCAACCGTCGATACGGTCTTGCAGGGACAATATGTCCTTGAAGCTGCCGAACTGCGGGATCACGGCGCAAGCTACGAAGATACCGTCGCGCGGCTGGAGACCATCAAGCGCACCGGACGGATCTTTTTTACTGTGGGGAATATGGAATACTTAAGACACGGAGGACGCATCGGAAAAGTGGCGGCTCTTGCGGGCGGCGCGCTGGACATCCGCCCCATCATCACGCTGAAAGAGGGGGAGATCTTTCCTTCCGGTCTCGACCGGGGACGGAAACGCACCCTGAAAAAAGTAATGGCTCTCCTTTTGAAATACTTACAGGAGAACCATTTAGACATCAGACACTGCAGCCTTTCCGTCGGATACGGCTATGACCGGGAGGAAGGGATCGCTTTCCGCGATCAGGCGCTTTCCGCCCTGCGCGAAGAAGGATATGCCATAGACGAGATACCCCTTTACCAGATCGGGGCTACCATCGCCGTGCACACCGGACCTTATCCTCTGGGGGTTGTGATCATTGAGCGAGGAATTGCCAAAAGATAAAGAAGTCCCACCGCCGCAAGGAATGAGATCACCTCACATACCCTCCAATACCAGGGTTCCCGAAATGCCACCCGAATCGTTCCCGCAAAGCCCGAAGGAACGGAAACGGATATCCGGCTCGATTTGCCAGCCTGAATCGCCAGCGTTTCACCCGTTTCGGTGACTGCCTGATAGCCGCGGTACAAAAGCAGCGGCACTTCTACCTGCTCCGTTTCGTCTGCATGGCTGGTCAGGGAAAGTTCTACCCCGCCCTTGATTCTGTGCCAATCCGCCACCGCGATCGTGTCCTCATGATAAGTAAGTTTATTTTTATAATGCCCGATATTATAAGATTTTGGCATGTACTCGCCGCCGATGATGCTAAAACCCGATACATTGCCCTCCTGCGTCGATTCATTCAGAAAACTGCTCACATAGGAGTAACTCTGGCAGAAAGACAGGCATAACAACAGCACGGCAAAAATCGTTTTTTTCTTCTTTTCAATCCAGTTTTTCCGCATTAGCAGGCAAAGCAGATACACCGCCGCAATTCCGGCTATAGAAAGGAATCGCCAGGGAAACTGTATGCTTTTGATTGCTGTCTGTAAAACCGGAATACGCTTGGCAATCAATGTGTACGGCACCAGATATGTTGCCATATAAAGAGCGAAACACAGCAAAAAAACTGCAAAATACTCTTCTTTCTTTTCCTTTTTATCTCGTTCTTTTCTAAACAGGCAGAAGAAAATCCAACCGGCCAGTACCGCCATAGACGCACAGCCTATCGTTTTCGGCATTTTCCTTGTCGCGCCGTCAACGATCATTCCTGAAGAACTTACACTGTCATAAACATTCATAAAAAACTGAGCCACAAAGGTTCCTCTGTTTTCCACCAAATAAACCGGAAAAGAATTTGCCGCATTGACTTTGTATTCTCCATTCAACATATAGTCCAAAAAAGGAACCAAAAACCACAGGCATAACAGTGCCGCCATTACCGCTGATTTTATAAGAACCAAAAACGTTTTTTTGCGGAACGTCTTTCTCCACAACAAGACACATATCAACACAATGAAAAAGGCAGTCATCTCCGTCGATATCATATGGGACATAAAAATACCGCTGCATCCCGCCGCAAGCGTAATGAAGCTCCGCCCGTGTTCCTTTGACTCTTCCGGCAGCGTGTAGATCTTCCACAGCCCGTATGCCACGAGCGGCAGAAAGACCATCGCCGTATATTCGCCCACCGCCGTCCTCGTATAAATGCAGACAAGACGGTAGATATTCAGCGAATACACCGTGGTGCACAGCAGCCCGGTGTTGCGATCGCTCATTTTGGAAAAGCAATGATAGGATATGCACACGGTAGCAACATTGACCAGCACTACATAACACTTGTAAGCCGCCTGCACGGTAACACCGAATATATGGAGAACTGCCGGAAGATACAGGAAAAGATCTCCATAAAAAACAGAAGCGGCATAGCCGTGGCCGTCCAGCCATTCCGGCTGGATCCTGACCGGAAAGATACCTTCCATCAGACCGGCGCTGAGTCCCTCGATCCGCATCAGATGAAATCTCAGATCGTGCCCGTAAGTAAGATAATTTACCATCAGCGGTATGCTCTGGACAAAGAGCAGCAAAAGCAGAAATTTAGCATGATTCTTCGTTTCCTCCCGAACACTCCATCGCCCTTTCCCGCTATACAAAAGAAGCAGCCCGTCCAGAACCAAAAAGCAGAGTGCGATCCAAAAGAGAACATTTTTTAATGCGAAATCGGACGTCGTGACCGCAACGCTCCTGATCAGGAGATAATCCCCTTCTACCGCCTCGTCTCCCAGACTCCCCCTGATCTGCATCGGACGATCTGCATATTTCACACGAAACGTAAAAGTCGATCCGCTGTAATTTTCTGCGGCAATATCGCCACTGACATTACTGTCATATTGTTCGTCCACATACACGATATTTAATTTCGCATCGCCCTGATGATCATACTTCACATCCAACGTATACATGCCTTTCGGCAGTATGAATTTCGGCGTAGCGACATAGCGCGAGTCTGTCGTCGCATCCACATAAGCGCCGCTTTCTCCGGATGAATAGGAAATTTCCTCCTGCGCATATTGCAGGCTCACGGTTTCCCGCCTGTCAAAAAGGACGCCCGCGATCCCCAGAAACAACAGCTGCGCTATGATAATACCAATCCATACTTTTCTGTCAATTCTTATTTTCTGCAATCCCTGTTTCTCCCTGTCGCGTAACATGTTTTTTCCTCACCAAAAGCAGCACTATGCAGACCGCTGTCAGCACAGACATTACCTCGCACACTCTCCAATACCACGGTTCTGCAAAAAATACCCTGATAGTTCCATCAAATCCTCCTGGGACCGCAACAGCGATACGATGCGATTTCCCCGGCGCAAGCGCCAGTTCTTCTCCATTCTCCGCCACACCATGATAGCCTTTGTAGAGCAGCAGCGGCACTTCCACCGAAACCATATCTTCCGAACGGTTGGTAAGCCTTACTTCCACGCCGTCCTTACTCCGCCGCCAATCCTCTACGCTTACGGCGCTTTCATCATAAGTAAGCGTGTTTTGAAAAGCGGCAAGCCATGTCTCATACTGAAATGCCTCCCCCTCGTCATGCGGCAGATATTCTCCGTTCCCCACATTAAAAGTCGTCAGATTCTCCGCCTGATACACGCGGGACGGACCGTAGAAATTCAGGCACTCGCTCAGATATGTGACGCTCTGCCAAAGAGACAGGCAGACGACCGCTATCGCAAACAATGTCCGCGTCCTTTTTGCGATCCATTCCTTTTTTAAGAGCAGACAAAGCAAATATACGAGCGCGATCCCCGCAAACGTAAAAAATCTCCACGGAAACTGAATGCTCCCTACCGGCATTTTCAAAAAAGGCAGCTTCTGTGCCAGCCATGTATAAGGAAACAGATGCGTTGCCATAAACAGGCTCAACACGGACAAAAAGACCGCCAAATACTCCTGACGCCTTTCCTCCTTCTCTCTTTCCTTTCTGCCAACACAGAGAAACAGCCATCCGGCTAATGCCAAAATGGCGGCAAGACCGACCGTATGCGGCATTTCTCCCTTAACACCCCTTCCCGCTCCGTAAACTCCATATGCGGAATAAGGAAGCATAAAGAGCTGCGCCAGCGCGGCGCCCTTCTCCTCCATTTGATAGGGCTGGTACAGATCCGAACCGTTGATCAGATAACTGCCGTTACACATATAATCCAAAAACGGCACGAGAAACCAGAGATTCAGAAGAACTGTCGCCGCCGCAGCTTTGGCAAGCGTTAAGAGCGTTTTCTTACGAAATGTCCTTTTCCACAGGATAAGCGCCGTTACGATCAGGAAAAAGCCGACGATCTCCGTCGATATCATATGACACAGGAAAATGCCGCTGCATCCGATTGTAAGCGTAAGCCAGCTTGTCCCGTGTTCCTTTTCCTCTTCCGGCAGCATATAGATACGCCACATACCGTACAGAACGATCGGCAGAAAGATCATCGCCGTATATTCTCCCAACGCGCCTCTGCTATAGATGCAGACAAGGCGGTATATATTGAGGGAATAAACAATCGTACAGACCAGTCCGATCCTGCCGCTGCTCATTTTGGTAAAACAATAATACGCCACAAACACCGTCGCCGTATTTACCAACAGTACATAAATCTGATAGGATGCCTGCAAAGACAGCCCCAACAGCCGCAAAACGGCGGGAACATATAAAAAGAGATCCCCGTAAAATACCGACGCCGCATAACCGTGTCCGTTCAGCCAGTTTGGCTGGATCTTCACCGGAAACATTCCCTTTTGCAGACCCGTTTTAATGCCCTCGATCCGCGTCAGGTGAAACAGCAGATCCGACGAAAAAACATAATTCACCATCAGCGGGATACTGCTGACAACGATCAGCAGAACAAGAATTTTCAGATGATCGCCCGTTTCCCTGCTGATCTGAAATCTATCCCGCAGCGTATAGAGAAGAACGAAAAAGTCCGCCACCGCCAGAATCAGCAGCAGCCGAAACAGATAAAATCTGACTGCAAAAGGAGAGGGTGCGATCTTGAGATTCCTGATCAGAATATACTGCCCCTCTTCTGCATTCGTACCAAGCTTTCCCCATACCTGAAACGGCCGATCGTCATATTTGACTTCAAAGTCATAAGATATCACGCCGGAATCAGAAAAAAGGATCTCCCCGCTCATATCGTATCGGAGCTGTTCATCCTTATAGCGGATCTCCAGGATATGATCGCCCGCACATTCAATTTCCGCCTCCAGCCTATACAACCCTTTCTGCAGGGTAAGATCCGGCGTTTTGATAGATCTGCCTTCAAAGGAAGTGTCCAGATAAAAGCCGCTCTCGTCAGTATCATAAAGCAGCTCGTCCTGGGTCAGATCAATCTCCGCCGTCTGCCGCCTTTCCAGTTTCAGGCCGTACAACAGCAGCAGCAAAAGTTCCGCCGCCAGAATGCCGCACCAGATTTTTTTTCGATTACTAATCTTTGATAACATCTGTTTCTCCTCAATTTTCGTCAGCAGCCTTGATACAGGCTTCTATGATCTGCGGAAAAGCATCCGCATCGCCCTCTCTGTCGATATGCCCCATATTGAATCCATTTCCATTATCCCAGATAAAGCAGGGCGCATTCAGTTCTTTCGCTTTCTCGATCACATGCGTATACCACTTGACACGCTCTTCCGTATTATCTTTGTCAATCGTCGCAAATTCTCCGATGATAAGCGGCACATTCTGATCCGTAAACCGCTGCTCCAACCGCAAAAAAACCTCGTCGATCTGCTGTTCCACATAATCCGTATATTCTTTGAGCGGCGTTGTCCAGGTAACACCCTCGTCCGTAATAAATTCGTAAGGTGCATAGAAATGCGTTTCCGCGATCAGATGCCCCTGTGCACTGTCTTTTGGCAGTTGAAAGCCGTCAATGACAGAATGTCCCGTAGCCGCCGCGTAGGTACAGCAGATCAGATTCCGTGTCTCATTATTTTTCCCAGTGCTGCGGACGGTATCCACAAACAATTGATTATACAGATTGATCACTTCTACCGCCTCGGGTCCCGGATCGTTCCACTCCGAATTTTCGTCCAGCATCTCGTTAAAGCCCTCAAAGACGAGCGTATCCGGATAATCCTTAAATTCTGTGGCGATCTGTTCCCACAGTCTCGCAAAGACCGCCTGATTCTTCTCGTAATTTGCCTTAGAAGCGCGAAGCCATCCGTCCGATCCGGTATCGTGATGGATATTGATGATGCAATACAGATCCGCCGCAATCGCCTGATCGACAAGTTCCTTTACCCGCGCCATCCACACGGCATCAATATTACCCTCTTCATCAAAATGATAGTTCCAGGTGATAGGGATTCTTACCGCGCCAAATCCCAGCGTTTTTAATTTCGGCATCAATGTGGGCGGCGTCACCGGATTGCCCCAGGCGGTCTCAAACTTTGCGATATTTCCGTGCGCGCTCTTAGGGATCCAGTCGCCCGTGGCGTCCAGCGTATTTCCCAGATTCCATCCTATCCGCATATTCCGCACGGCGTCTGCAGCCGGTTCCGCTTCCGCCGCTTCGACTTCTTCCCCATCTGCGCTCTCTGTCTCCGGCATATCCTCCCCGGCATCCGCGGCTTCTTTCGCCACCGCTTCCTCTTCACCAGGGTCTGCGGGTTCCGCTGCTGCCGCATCGCCCTCTTGCAAATCTGCTTCCTCCACGGGAGCGTCCGTATCGACCGCTTCCGCCGTTTCGTTATTCGCTGCCTGTAGATCGTTTTCCGCCGTGCCGCATCCCGTCACCGCCATCCCTGTCAGGAGTATAACCATTCCTATGGCAGCCATTTTGATCTTTCGTTTCATATCCGTCACCATTCCCTATTTTTTCAAATGGAACTGCGATATGGTATCCATCAATGCCTGCGCGCACTCGCCCAACTGCGTGGAGATCGCGGAGTTTTCTTCCGCATTGGCCGCATTGCTTTCCACCATCTCGCTGATCTTGTTGATATTCGCGGAAATCTTATCCGCGGAATCCTTCTGCGTCTCTACAAAATGCACGATCTCGTCAACCATATGCGTATTGTTTGCCGAATAATCCGCACTCGCCGAAATGGTCCTGTCTGTTTTTGCAACAAGTTCCTTGCCCTTTTCCACAGACGCCTGAGAATGTGCGATCACTTCATGAATCTTTGCGCTCGACTGCGAACTGCTTGCAGAAAGCGTGCCGATCTCATCCGCCACTACCGCAAAACCTTTGCCCGCTTCTCCTGCCCTCGCCGCTTCGATCGACGCATTGAGCGCCAACAGATTCGTCTGACTCGCGATCGCATTGATCTCCGTCACGAATCCGGCAATCTCTTCATAACAGCCCGCGATCTCATCGATCGCCGCGACCAGCTCATTCATCTCTGTCCTTCCGACGGCAAGCCCCTCGTTGACGTTATCCGTATTGGATTTGATCGTCACGGCAAACTCAGCGATCTTTTCCATATTGTCAGTCAGATTTTTCATGGCGTCGGAAGCGTTCAGAACCGACTCACTCTGCAAATTCGCCGCATCAGCGACATTTTCGCTCGTCTTTGATAATTCTTCCGAGTGTTGCAGCACGATCGCCGCCTGCTCATTGATCTCCCGAAAACTTTGATTCAGCACTTCCATAATATTGACCAGCGCCATTTCTATCTTTTCATAATCTCCGGTATACACGCCGTCTACGCTAAAATCCAGATTTTTCTCCGAGATCGAAGTGACCACATTTGTGATCTCCGAAATATAGTGCTGCAGCCCCTTCATCGTATCGTTCAACGCGACAGACAGCGCATTGACCTCCTGCGACTGCTCATCTACGTTGAAAACATACCCAAGTTCGCCGTCCGATATTTTACTCACATTTGCCGCCAATTCCTCCAGCGGAGAAAACATCGAATTGATTCCGTTTGTCAACTGCCCCCTCGCCACTCTGCCCAGAACAACGCCCAGCACGACCGTCAGGATGATAATGACCGCAATGACCGCAAGCACCCATGTCAGGGAGATCACCGCCACCACATTCCAGCCCGTTGTTTCCGCAGCATTACTGATCGCAAACTTTAAGCCGCCATTGTAATCCAGAATCAATTTTGTCGCCAGATTTTTTTCACATACGCCCTCATATTTTCCGTTCAAAGCCTCCGACACCGCTGTGCTCTTCGCATTGCTCAATGCGATCTCCTCATTCGGGTGCGTCAGGATCGTCCCTTCCTTTGACACCAGGAACACATAATTCCCGCCGTCGTAAGAATTTTCGATCAACGTCACCAGATCGTCCATATACATATCCATTCCTGCCACGCCGATCGCTTTCCCGTCCCGATAGACCGCCCGGGAAACCGTGATACAGATATTTCCGGACTGCTCGTCTACATACGGCTCAGTCACATACACATCCTGCGTCCCGATCGCGCCCGCATACCATGCCCGGTCCGACACCACAAAATCTTCTCCCGGCAACCATCCGCCTGACATATATGTCATAATTCCGTCCGAGTAGATCACATCCTCCTGCTCCACGCAGACATAGACCGCCGACACATCGTCATACTGCTCCGCCATTGTATCGACATAGGCATAATAATCGCCGTTTACCGCACCCGAGGAAGCGCCGCTTGCCACCGTATTGATAAAGGCGAGTTTTTCCGACATGGTATTATCGATCTGTGCACTGTACAACTGCACCTGTTTCTTATTGTCCTTGATCGTATCGGAAAGGACGATCGCAAGCACGGCAATCCCCGCCAACAGACATAAGAGGAAAATGATCCGCCTGATCAATAAGCCTGCCTTTTTGTTGACATTTGAACTGAGCCTTTGTAATTCCATGATGCCATCTCCTTTAGTTAGTTTCGTATAACTTCTTCTTCAGCTTCTCTATCAGCCCCCGATCCGCCGGCAGCCATGCCACGCCCTCGAGAGTTTCCCTCGTCAGCCACCTTGCGGCTTCATGTTCCTTTAATACCAGATTTCCCGACCGAACCGTACAGAGAAAACAGTCCATCGACAGATGAAATGCCGGATAATCATATTCCACCGTATCAAACAGTTCGCCCACTTCGATCTCCGTATCCAGTTCTTCCCGGATCTCCCGAATAAGAGCCTGCTGCGGAGTCTCGTCCGGTTCGATCTTGCCGCCGGGGAATTCCCAGCCGTCCTTGAATTCTCCATAGCCGCGCTGGGTGGCGAAGATTTTGTTGTCGTGAGTGATGATGGCAGCGACAACTTTGATTGTTTTCATATCTTCTGTACTCCCAAATGCCTAAATTGCACCACCACAATATTTTCTTTACCATTATAAACAAAAGCGTTGCAAGAATCAACAATATGGAAAACCCTTTTACAATCCCCCGTTCTTCAATCCGTCTGATTTCTCACACATGATATCCGCGTCTGCATGATACACTCCCGAATCCTCTCTCTGTTTTCCTCCAGAAAAGAATCGTTCATATGAACACCATCTACAAATTCTTCTTTTTTTATATATATTACACTGTCTATATATTGATCCAGCAGCTCTTCGTCGCCCTCAAAATCCAGTCTGTTTCTCATCTCTTCAAAAGGATACTGATAACTCTCCGGAAGCGGTGATGCCACCAGATAAAAATTGATATTCTTTTTATCACAAACCTCTTTCATTTGTCCGAGATACAACGCCGCCATATCCAGTTCCTCGCCGCCCACACTCCATCTGCGGAACTCCCGCAAATTGCTACAAGTATTTTGATAAATATCCAGCAGTTTCGGGTATTTTGCAAGCATCCATTTTGGAAATTCCTTTCGTGCGCAAAAGCTGCCGAATGTAGTCTCTATTTCCTCTCTTGTCTCCAATCCCAAATATTGTAAAAAAGGCTCCTTATACAAAGGTGTAACAAAATAACTGTATGTGTATACAAAATTAGGATTTCCCATGATACTGTCCGGTCTTGCCACATAATACACATCTTCCAACTGCGGATTATTCTCTATAAATCTTTCCAGCAGGATAAAGTTGCCGACTGTTGTAACAGCTTGATTCGTTGCCAGATAACAGATGTCGCTGCTCTCATCCTGATATTTCGGTGAAAAAATTTGTCTTGCCACACTATCGCCCAAGACCAATCCCGTATACCCTTCATTCATCCCTGTTCTGTCAATTGCATCATATACTTCAGAAGCCGACTGTCTTTGATCTTTCGCGAATTGATAATACACTACGTTTACCGACAAAAACATAAAAAATGCTCCGGATAGAATGCATACTGTTCTAAGCAAAAACTTTTTCATTACTCAGCTCCCTCTCACAGCCAGCCTTAAAACTGAAAATAAATAAACGCACTGCTCTCAATTCCGTATTTAAAATAATAAATCATAGCAGCAAAAAGCACAATACTGATCTGATATCCACGAAATATTCTTTCTTTCCCCTTTTCCTGCATCCAGTCATAAAAGAATAACAACAGCAGAAATGCCGCCAAAAAACAAATCTGCATTCCCGAAAGCGGCAGCAATCGAATACCTTCCGTTACATAAGTGCGAAACGCCCCAATACCATCCAAACAATGGCTTATGACAAAAATAGCATCCGGCACAGAATCCATTCTGAAAAAGACCCACATCATACTCACCACCACAAATGTAACAATCTGCCGGAAAATCTTAGGAAGCGCCGGAACGTGTTTACACTCTCTACACATATTTTCTACAATCTGTACAATGCCATTGATTCCTCCCCACACCAAAAAAGTCCAAGATGCGCCATGCCATAAACCACTCAACAAATACACACACAAAATATTTCTGTAGATTTTCCAAGTTGATACCCTGTTGCCGCCGAGTGGAATATATACATAGTCGCGAAACCATGAAGTCAAAGAAATATGCCATCTTTTCCAAAAGTCTCTAACTGAATCTGCAAAGTACGGCTGCTTAAAATTGGAATGTATATGAATCCCAAACAATCCGGCTGTACCGATCGCAATATCCGAATAGCCCGAAAAGTCACAATAAATCTGGAGAGAATACAAAAATATTGCTAAAAGCAAAGGGAGCCCTTTGTGTGTTTCCAGATCAGAATAAACCCATCGGGTCACAGTGGAAAGACTATCCGCAATGACCATCTTTTTTATAAACCCTATCATCATCTGTTGCAAAGCCGCGCATTCGTCTTCATAGGAAAACTCTTTTTCCTGTTTAAACTGTGCAGTCAAATACTGAACTCTCTCAATAGGACCTGCCAACAAGACAGGAAAAAAAACGACGCTCTCCAGAAAATATCCAAAATGCCTTTCCGCTGAAATCTTCCCCATATATACGTCTATCACATAAGCAAGCGTCTGAAAAATATAGAAAGAAATTCCAACCGGCAGAATCAATTGAAAAACAGAAATCTGGGAAAAGCTTCCAGCCAAAGATAAAATATTGTTGCATATTTCTCCGAAAAAGCCAAGATATTTAAAGATAAATAGAGCAGACAGTTCAAAAATAATATCCACTGCGAATACTATTTTTCTTCCGACCCGCCCCGTTTTTTCTATACAACGTCCCGCTGTAAAAGATAGCGTAGCTACGGTCAAGACTAACAAAATATATTTTATATTCCATAAGGAATAGTAAAAGCATCCCGCAGCCACCATCAAACACCATCTGCAGCGCGATGGTATTTTCCAATAACAGATCCATATAATCAAAAGGAAAAGGATAAATTCAAAAGACTGAAATAACATAGTATATTCCTTTCTTGATCGCATTCACATCGCTCCACGGATCGGCAGTTCCGATGCGATTCTTTATTTGCAGGGACGATCATTCCTTTGACGGTTGGATCTTTTCTTTTCTCTTTGCGGATGCCGTAGCCATATAGCTCATATCAAGCAGGTCATAAACGCGTTCCGGCTGCACTGTGCCATCTAAGAGCACCGTGATCCAATGCTGTTTATTCATGTGATATGCCGGCATAATTCCTTCTTCCTGTATCAGAATATCACGGAAGAACATGTCATTAACCTTTAGGTTTATTACCGTTACATAATCCGTGCCGGACATTCCAAGCTTGTCCCTATGTACATCCATAAAAAGTGCGAACCACTTATTGTTATCCGCGTGCCTGAAAACGATATTTTCAGGATTCTTCCGCCAGGGAGTCTCCGGCTGCACTCTATATTTCTTTTTGATATATGCAATTATACTGTCTTTCATATTCCTGCTTCGCTTTCTTTATTTCCAGCATTGCAAACATTATACTGCAAAAAATTCTAACAAAACTATTGTGTACAGAATTTCTATCTATTTTCACAAAACACAAATACTATAGATAATGGCAGATAACTATATAGGCTATCTGCCATCTCAAACAACTCATATCAAAATTTCATCACTCGAACTCCCTAATCCGGCATTTTAACCCCGTTGTTTTGACTCATATGGTATCATTGATGCTTATAATCCTCTTTTTCGCGCTTCTTCTCGTACTTCTGCACAAAATTCTGCACAATTAATTCTTCCGTATAACCCAGGTCTGCCTGCGGTCATCAACTTTTTCAAAGACTCTGGAACCCCCTCTTCTCTTTTAAAATGAATTCTTTCTTCAGGTCCCCAAGCATTTTGATATTGGTTATCCTCGTGTATATTAAAATCGACATTCGAAGATGTTAATATATACTCTATTGCTTCTCTTTTTTCAGTCGCATTATCAAAATGTACTTGTCCGTTTTTTCCATAAATAAGCTGCTCCATAATAAATCCCCCTTTTTCTAAATCAATATGTAAAATATACCGTTCCTAATTTTATTATATCATTTTCTTCAAAGACTTCAAGACTTCATAGCTACTTGATAGCGTAAGTTTATTGTAGGAATAAGACAGACAGAAGCGTCCCTTGATCTGGT
>JAMPCE010000089.1 GCA_023666335.1 bacterium | reverse complement strand
CTTGTTGGAAAGGTCGCCGATCCCGAGAATGTCCTCCTCCGTCTCCGTGGGAAGACCCAGCATAAAGTAAAGCTTTACCTTTGTCCAGCCGCCCTCGAACGCCAATGATGCGCCTTTTAAAATGACTTCTTCGGTCAATCCCTTGTTGATCACGTCGCGAAGCCGCTGGCTGCCCGCTTCCGGGGCAAAGGTCAGGCTGCTCTTTTTCACGTCCTGCACCTTGCTCATCACATCCAGGGAAAAGGCGTCGATGCGCAGGGACGGCAGGGAGATATTGACATGCCTGCGGCTGCATTCCTCGATCAGGAAAGAAAGAAGCTCGTCCAGTTTGGAATAATCGCTGGAACTTAAGGAACTTAAGGAAATCTCCTCATGTCCCGTATGTTTCAAGAGTTCTGCGGCACAGGCTTTCAGCGTGTCCGCATCCCGTTCCCGCACGGGACGGTAGATCTGACCTGCCTGACAGAAACGGCAGCCCCGGATGCAGCCGCGCTGGATCTCCAGCACGACCCGGTCCTGCGTGACCTTGATAAAGGGAACGACAGGCTTTACGGGGTAATAAGCCTCACTCACATCCGTCACGATCTCCTTGCGGATCCGGTCGGGAAGATCCTCGTATTTTTTGCGGCGGCCAAGGATGGCGCCGTCTTCCCGATACAATTCCTCGTAAAACTGAGGCGCATAAATGCCGGGAATCTTTGCCGCGCCGCGCAGAAAGTCCTCCCGCGTGCCGCCAAGGCGCTTGTTTTCCAGATACCAGTCAAAGAGCGGCCGATACTGCGTCTCCCCCTCGCCGATATAGAACAGGTCAAAGAAATCCGCGATCGGTTCCGGATTGTAGGCGCAGGGACCGCCGCCGATCACGACCGGCATGTCCTCCCCGCGGTCTTTCGATAAAAGCGGGATCCCGGAAAGTTCCAGCACTTGTAAGATGTTGGTGTAACACATCTCATATTGCAGGGTGATGCCTAAGAAATCCATTTCCCTGACAGGCTCCTGAGATTCCAGACAAAAAAGCGGGATGTTTTCTTCCCGCATGATCCGGTCCAAATCTACCCACGGCGAATAGACGCGCTCGCACCACACGTCCTCCCACTCGTTCAACATACCATAAAGGATTTGGATGCCGAGATGGGACATGCCGATCTCGTAGACGTCAGGGAAACACATGGCGAACCGCAGGGCGGTCTTTTCTTTGTCTTTCATGACGGCGCCGATCTCGTTGCCGATATAGCGGGCGGGTTTTTCCACCCGCATTAAAATGTTGTCGTTTAGGGCTGGTTTTCTCATTTTCCCAATTCTTTCATGTGAACAGTATTTCTCCTTGTACAAGTTAAGCCCCTTGCCCTTTTCGGCAAGAGGCTTAAAAACTTTTTCACGGTCTATTTGTTATTCGCATGACCGGAAGCGAACCACGTTGACACGACCTATTTCTTTTCCGCATGGTCGGAAGCGGACTACTTTTTAGATAGTTACCTATCCATCGCTATTATTATACGCAAGTCTTAAAAATATGTCAATCCTCACGAAAAATTTTTTGTAAAAAACGGATTTAATCTAATAACGCCGCGACCTCTTCCAGCACCGCATTTCCGCCCTCAGACAGATGCAGGCTGTCCGAAAGGATCATCTCATAGATCTGATCGGTGTCATAAGATAAGATTTTCCCCTGATTGGTGTCGCAGAGCAGAAACCCAACAAACAAAAGCACGGCAAGGGTCATGCGGACCTTAAAGCCGCCTGCGGCGTCGCGCGGCGCATCTCCGGCTCCGGAAAAAGTTCCATATGCGTCCTGCGACTCCGAAAAGGAGGCTTTGTCATAGAGCGGCATATCTTCCCTGCCGTATAAAATATGCTCCCGCTGACGGAGTTTGAAACGGTTTCCCATATTTTCTTCCCGAATATAACGGGCAAGTTCCATTCTTTTTTCCGGCGTCACTTTCTTTTCCATGTTTTCGTCGTTCCTTTCGCTGTGCCGATGATGTTTTGACTCATCCGGTCAGTGTATCTTATGCGGAATGGGACAAAAAAAGAACGTGTGCAATGCCCTGCAGAAAACGATTGTTCGGTGCGTTTGTAAATTTTTTATAAAATCGCTTGCTATTTTCTGGCTATCAGCATATACTAAATGTAACAGGACTCCCCACACCTCTCACTTTTGTGATGTGCCCAATGGGGAGACGTTTTATTATTTGGGAGAATCATGTTATGACTGTAAAAGAACCAAAGACATATGATGAGCAGCTCGCCCTGATTCAAAACAAGGGATTTATCATCGATGATTCTGCTGCTTGTATTAATTTCTTAAAACACACGAACTATTACCGTCTTTCCGCTTTTTTCATTCCCTTTCGCATGAAAGACGGAACATATCAGCGCAACATTCCATTTGAGCGTATACAAAGAATTTATCAATTTGACAGCCGAATACGTTCTCTGCTGTTTCAAACCATTGAGCAGATTGAACTTTACATACGTTCCACGCTTTCCTATTATCTTGCACATAAATATGGTACACTGGGTTATTTGAACCCTGATATATTTTCCAAACGTCATGATGCGCAAAAGTTTAACGAAAAAATACGCCAATGTATCCACGAAAACAGCAACTCTCTCGTTGTCAATCATCACAACGCAAAATATGATGGGAAATTCCCTATCTGGGTGATTATTGAATATTTCTCTATGGGGATGCTATCCTACTGCTACTCTGATCTCAAATCTGCGGATCAGAAATTTATTGCTAAAGATATCTTTTCGTCATCAGCAAGCTGTATAAGGAGTTGGTTAAGATGCGTTACTGACCTTCGGAACAGATGCGCCCATTATTCAAGACTCTACTATTGGACTTTCCCAGCTATCCCATTAACGCCTAAACACAGTATTTATCAAATGGATAGAAAACTGTTCTCTCAGATGATAATGCTAAAATACCTATATCCGGATATGACTGAGTGGAAAGGCTTTTTTGTCGCAGAACTTGAGGCGCTTATCGAGGAATATAATTCAGATATATCCTTAAAGCAAATGGGATTTCCGGACAACTGGCGCGAATTACTCAACGAAAAAGAGTGCACCTATTTTTCATAAAATACAAGCGTAAGTCTTTCATTTATGACTTCTGTTTTTCCTGTCTGTCTATATCCCATCTTCTCATACAAATGACAGTTTTTTGATTCCTGCAAAATTGTGTCCAGTTCCCAATTTCCGTTTCCATGCACTTCTTCACACAGCCGGATTGCCTCTTGAGCAATGCCCCTGCCCTGAAATTCCGGCAAGATAAAAATAGGAGAAATTCTCTTGTTTTTTCCAGTTTCCTTTTTGTCAACAATACGAATAGCTCCGACTTTTTGCTGTCCGATACAGATAAAATAGTAAAACGTGAAATCCTGTTCCAAACGCGCTTCTACCCTTTCCAGACTTTCATTGGCGGGATTTGTGTCGAAATCCTGATATTTTTCCAGCAGTTCCTGGAAGGCTTTTATCTGCATGGCATGTAATTCTTTTGCATCACTGGTAGCGGCTCTTACCAATTCTACTTTCCGTGGGACTTCCCCAAAAACTTGCTTCATAACTGGTCACCTTTTCCAGATCAGCGTTTTTTGTTTATTACGTTCCTGATCTCCTGACACAGTTTATCCATATCCACCGGTTTCGCGACATGACCGTCCATCCCTGCAGCCAGGCAGGCAGCGATATCCTCAGCGAAAGCATCCGCCGTCATAGCTATGATGGGGATATTTTTCACATAATCCCGCGATGCTTTACGGATCTCCATTGTGGCTTCCCTGCCGTTTAAGATCGGCATCTGCACATCCATCAATATGACGTCATATTGCCCGTCCACCGCATTTTCCATCATTTCCACGGCTTCTCTGCCGTTTTCGGCATGCTCCGCATCCATGCCGTACATCGCAAGCAGTTCGCTCACTACTTCCCAGTTTAAGTCATTATCCTCAGCCACAAGGATATGTAAGCCTTGCAGATCCTCGTTTTTCGTCTCTTTGATAATGCTTTTTCCCTCTTCCAGCTTTAGCGCATGTTCTATCTTTTCCCACAGATACGAACGGAACAGAGGCTTGCAGATAAATCCGTCTGCCCCGCTGCTTTTCGCGTCTTCCTCGATATCCGCCCAATCATAAGCCGTCACAAAGATGATCGACATATTCCCGCCCACAATATCACGGATCGCGCGTACCGTTTCCGGTCCGCTCATTTCCGGCATTTTCCAGTCAACGATGGCAGCCGCATAATCATTGCCCGCTTCATGCCGCGCTTTCACAAGCGAAAGCGCTTCTTTCCCGCCGACAGCCGTCTCCGCATTGGCGCCCATTTCCTCGATCACTTCTTTCGTGATTGCGAGGAACACTTTATCGTCGTCCACCAGCAGAATATCGACAGGCGGCAGCGTATAAATCCGGTTGTCATCTTCCCCTATGGGCAGTTCGAGCTTTACCGTGAACTCCGTCCCCTGATTCGGTTCGCTCTTGCAGTCTATCGTACCGTTCATCAACATGACCATCTGTTTCACAATGGCAAGCCCCAGTCCTGTGCCCTGGATCTTGTTCGTGCGGCTGTCATCGGCGCGGGTAAATGCCTCGAACATATGTTCCATATACTCGTGATCCATGCCGATGCCGTTATCCCGGACAATATAGGTGAGACGTACTTTCTGCCCGTCTATCTGTTCTTCGGACAAATCCAGTATGATCTTGCCGCCGTCCGGCGTGTATTTGACCGCATTGCTCAGAATATTGATAAACACCTGACTGATGCGCAGTTCATCGCCGTACAGCGTCTCGCAATTGATACCGTGTATCCGCACATCAAATTCCTGCGCTCTGGACTTAATCATCGGGCGCACGATATTGACGAGGTTTTCCATTGTTTTACGCAGCGAAAAATTGATCGGAGCAAGCGTCAGCTTGCCGCTCTCGATCTTGGAAATATCAAGCACATCATTGATGAGCGTCAGAAGATGCTGGCTGGAGAGGGTTATCTTTTCCAGACAGTCGTTCAACTTTTCTTCGTCATCCATATGCCGTTTCGCAATATCCGTCATACCGATGATCGCGTTCATGGGGGTGCGTATATCGTGGCTCATGCTGGAAAGGAAATTCGTTTTCGCCTTGTTTGCCGAATCCGCAGCATCAAGGGCGTTCTGGAGCGAGATCTGCATCTGTTCCTGCCGTCTGTTATACGCGCGCGTTTTTTGAATGTAGACAACAAATGTCAGTACGATCAAAGCGACAAAAACGGTAAGCGCTATGATCACAAAATAAGCGTACTGCCTAAAAAAGTCTTTCAGGGTAAACGATTTGTCAATGCTGACATATTGGAGCAATGTGCCTGTGATCTCCTCGGTGTTGATCTGATCGATCAGCTTATCGAGTATGACAGATAAAACAGTGGAGTCCTGATCTACCAGCAGGCAGAGCTCTTCGGTTTTGTCAAGATAGCTTACTTTCAGCTCATTCGCCTTATCATAACCGCTCAACTGACGCTGGACAATACTTGCATAGGCAATAAAAGCGCCTGCCTCGCCATAATACACAGCGTCGAACGTATCCTGAAAATTATCATATTCCGTTACCGTCGCATTCGGATAATTGGCTGGAAGATAGTCCCTTAATCCGAGCGACATTTTGGGCATAGCCAGTCTTGCCGTCGTATCGCTTGTGTAGTCACCGTGATAAACGATCATCATTCTGTCGGTAACGACAGCTTTTGTCTGGAGCAGACCTTTGCTCTCGGCGACCCAGGGATCTGAATACATCGGAAATCCGATATCGATCGTATGATCTTTTAAGGCATTCTCCATATCCCAGACATAATCGAAACACATAGGAACGACTTCGATATCCGCAAACTCTTCCAGCTCACGCATCAGCTCGCCTGCAAGTCCGACAGGATTGCCGTCATCGTCCTGACCCGAAAACGGAAGATGATAGCGCGTATAGCCAAACGTCAGGGTTTTCTTCTCGCGCAGCCACTGCTTCTCTTTCTCTGTCAAAGAAAGATCGGATGCTTTGTTAAAATATTTTTGAAGCAGTTCAATCGTGAACGTCGGAGAAACCGTATCGATCTGCGCCATCGCATCATTCAATGCAGCAAGCAGATCGGGATCGGATTTCCTGACGGCGAAATATCTGCCGTCTTCCATGCCCATATCCAGTGATGAGAAAGAAACGTTTTCGGCAAGGGCATCGTCTGTTTGATAGACGCCCGCCATAATATCTATATTTCCGTCAATTAGCATTTGGCGTATTTCTTCTTCGCTTCCGTATATGTATTCATATTTCCAGCCCGCATACCGTGCCAGCATCTGATAATATTCGTATGCGTATCCCGATTTTCTCACATCATCTGAAAAGCCGTCCTGAAATTCCGGTTCCCCATTGTCATAGTATCCGACACGCACCACAGCGGTACTTGTCCCGGAATCATTTGCATAAACAGGCACAGACAACGATGCAAAAACATTTGCACAAAAAATAAAAGTGATGATAGAGATTATAATTTTTTTCATGACTACTCCCCCTGATCGTTTTCATCCTGTACCGCTATATGCGCCTCTTTACATTCAAAACATTCATCAACGCTTCCTGCAATACTCTGGAAACATTGATTCCGGCATGTTCCGCTTCATAGTTTAACCAGCTTGGCAATGCTACGTTTCTCCGGACTGTTTTGGTATCAACCATTTTTCGATATTCCGTAAAATCAACATCCACATAAGTAAGGATACCTTGTGAAAAATCAATCAGGTTTTCTGTATTCCGCTTCACTTTTTCTAGTGCCGCTGTCTGATCTGACGGAATCGGCAGTTCCTCTTTATGATCTTCCATCGAAATTCCGGTAAGCCCGATCGCATCCCTCGCCATTTCAATCGCATCGGCAAAAGAATTTCCCTCTGTCAGGATATCCATGTCAGGAACGCACACCAAAAATGGATGTTCCGAACCGTCCTTTGTATCAAATATAAAAGTCGGATATACTTGTTTCATAGTAACTCACTCCTATCATAATCCCCATTTCCGAAGTATCATCTTTGCCAGATTCTCATTAATCTCTTTATGCCTCGGAACTTTTTCTATATCAGCGCCTCGACGGTATATATCATGATTTCCACCGTGTCTCTCAAAAATAAAACCAGAGGCTTCCAGTTTGCTGATTAAATCCCTTTGCTTCATTAGTATAGCTCCTCGAACATCATTATACACACTTGTTGCGCAATGTTCAATAATGATTTATACAAATTAAATATCTTATCGGTTCGCCAGCTCCGTCGTGATCTCTTCCCAGGTAATGCCTTTCTCCGCCATCAATACCATCATATGATATAAAAAGTCCGAAATTTCGTATTTTATCTCATTGGGATTGGGATTCTTTGCGGCAATGACGATTTCCGTCGCTTCCTCGCCCAGCTTCTTTAAGATCTTATCAATGCCCTTGTCGAAGAGGTAGTTCGTGTAAGAACCCTCCTTCGGGTGGATCTTACGATCCTGGATCACGGCAAAGACCTGCTCGAAGACCTTTAAAGGATTGGTCTCCTCATACTCTTTCTCCATGATCTTATTGAAAAAGCAGGAATGCGCGCCGGTATGGCAGGCTGCGCCCACCTGTGAGACTTTCGCTAAAATGGTATCTTTGTCGCAGTCCGCAGTCAAAGACTTCACATACTGGTAATGCCCGCTGGTTTCGCCCTTGACCCAGAGTTCCCGGCGGCTTCTGCTGTAGTAAGTCATCTTGCCTGTCTCCAGCGTCGTCCGATAAGCCTCCTCGTTCATGTATGCCACCATCAGCACTTCGTCCGTCTTATAATCCTGCACCACCACGGTCACATGACCGTCGGAATTTAGCTTAAACTCCTCCCAGGGGAGCGCCGCTTCAAAGGTGTTGACCGCGATACCGTTATTTTGGCACAGCATCTTAATGGGATGAAGTTCTTTGGCGTTCTCATTGATGGCAAAGCCTGAAATGCCGCAGATATTATCGTTTGACAAAATCTCCAGAATCTTATCCAGCGAGACTTCCGGCACGGATGCGATCATCGGAAAGCGGGAAACGGAAATAGCTTCCTTCAGACAAGTCTCCTTCACCAGAATGATCTCGCTCACATACATCTCGATCAATGTTTCGTTTGCCGTGATCTCAGGGACTTTTGCCACGCATGCCACGATCTTGTCTTTGTCGAATTTTTGGGAGACTTCCTCGGTAATCTCGATGTTTCCTGACTTCGAGTAATTTAATGCCGCCTTTTTGCATCCTGCATAGAGAAGTTTTTTGATATCTTCCATGCGCTTCACGTTACCCGCGCCGATCACGGGGATCTCCGCCGCGCTGCAGAT
>JAMPCE010000088.1 GCA_023666335.1 bacterium | reverse complement strand
TACAGTGGCGTATTGCTTCGCAAAACGCCCGAGGATGCTCCGCATCCTCTGCTTGTGTAGCTTTCCTGTTGAGAATACCTTGCATCCTCTGCTCGTAAAGCCTGTACACTGAGGATATTTTGTATCCTCTGCTTGTGCAGCTTTCCTGCTGAGGATACCTTGCATCCTCCGCCTGTCGCGAGATTCTCGCTTGCAGGCGACTTTCATATAATAGCAGAAGTTTTTCCGCCTGTCAACGGGTTTCCGGGAAATTTTTTGAAATTTTTGGGGTAAAGATCAAAGTACAGAAATCCCAAGATAACAGAGCGCTTTGATGATCAAAAAAGCCAGCAGAAATGCTTCTGCAGCACCTAAAACCGCACCCAGAATTTTATTGATACCGCTGACAACAGAAATCTTTTCGACTGCCAGAAGCGGACGGAAAACAAGGCTGCCTATCTTAAAAAAGATTCCGAGCAGGATCAGCGCCACAACACAAGCCGCCAGAACGTGCATCGACTTCCCTCTGACGCTGTCTATCGCAAAAATGATCAGCATCACACAGACCAGCGCGACTGCGCCCGACAATATATTCGCGATCTCCCGCATCATCCCGCAGGCAAACCCGCGCCGCACTCTCCATATCAATAACAATAGCATAACCGCCGCGCAGGCGAAGTTTATCATTTCGTGTCTCATGTTCCCCACAGCCGAAGCCGTCATCCTTATTTCAGTTCTATCGTATCAATAGAATCCGGTGTCACTATCATATAATTGTAAGACGCTTTCTGCGGAATCAGCATCAATGCCGTCTTGGAAAACGTTCCGGCATATTTCTGCATTCCGCTGCTGTTGTAGATCCGGCAGTCCGCTTCGTTATAAATAATGATCTGATCCTCGTGGAACAAAATATCCCGACAGTCGATATCATATTCAATGGACTGTTGAAAAGTCCCTGATTTATGATAGACGTCCAGGCGGTATCTGCCGCCGCTTTCTTTGCTGTTAAAGACAAGCCCCACATATTCACTTCCATAATAGATACCGCGCACTTCATCGCTCAACAGATTCTCCGCCGCGGTGACCGGTTTCTGTGCGCCGCCGAAAAACATGATCCGATCATCGGACACCGCAAAAAGCGACTTGTTGTCCAAAAATCTGCTAAAGGGCACCACGCTGTCAATATAATCATAGCCGCTCACATAATTGTCCGTGCTGTTCTGCCCCACCGCGCCAAAATTATAAAAGGCGACGCTGGATTTCATATGCCCGCCATCCACATACAGATAGGACACGCACACAAGTTCCCCGCTGGGCGAAATTGCAAGATGAATAGGATAGCCGCTCTCTTTCATGGTCGTCCGAAAGTATACCAGTTCGTTTCCCTGCGCATCGTACAGGTAGATCCAAGTGACATCCGTGTCATCTAATACCGCCGCCACGACTCCCGATGCGGACACACAGAAATTGCGCACCGGACGGTTCGTCGTGATCCTGCCCAGCAGATTTCCCGTATCCATCACATAGATTTCCCGCCCGTTATAATCTCCGATCGCCGCAACATTCTGGTTGATGTCCACCATAGGATTCTGCATCCCGAATGTCTGGTTCCATACCGCGTTTCCTTTGGTGTCCATACAGCTTGCGCCATCCTTACTATAAATAAGAAGATTGGCGCCGAAAGGCATGAGCGAAGCGTCCGACGGGATCTTGATCTCCACGCTGGAAAGCTCCACGCTCTCTATATAGACCTTATTCTTCCATTGCAGAAAAAGCGCCGCCCCAACTGCCGCAAAAAGTATCAGCACAAGTGAAATACGATAAAAAACGGTAAACTTATGACTCTTTATCTTTTCTCTGTAACTGATCCTGGGCGGCCTGTCACCGCTTTGCTGTTTTCTCTTAAAGTAATCCCTGACGCTCACCATTCATAACTCCCGATTTTTTCTATAATAGCAGTATAACATACTTTGTCACGGAAGTATAATCCTTTGTCCTTCGCTGATCTTATCGGGATCCGAGATCTCATTCACTTCGCAGATCTTCTCCACCCGGGAAGTATCGCCGTAGATCTTCTGACTGATGGTGTAGAGTGTGTCGCCCCGCTCCACCTCATAATATCTGGTAATATTTCTGGACAGCGCTTCCTCGGAGACATCCTCCTCTTCTGCCCGATCGTTATTTCCTGCCTGCGCATCCTCTTGACCCGAAAGTTCTTCCTCTTCCCTATTCTTTCCCTCTGTACTGTCCGCAGCATCATTCTTCAAATTGCCGTTCTCGTCGTCCTGCCCGGCTGTTCCTGTCCGGCTGCTGTCATCCCCCGCCTGATCATCCTTTCGCATCTGTCCGGCATTCTCCGCACGAACGGCCTCTTCCACCGAAATATCTTCCGCGCTTGTATCCCGCTCTACCAAAATCTCCGCCCCTGTATCCCGCTCCTCCGTGCCATCAGCCGAGACAACTCCCGAAGTCTTGTTTTTGCCGCTCTCCTGTCCTGCCTCCTGATTTTCAATGGCAAAGAAAACCTCTTTCGCCGATTGATTCAGGCGCTGCATTTTATCGTAACTGTTGGCGGATGATATCACGATCGCCACCAGCACCACAAGGATCAGGCAAAGCTGCGCAGATATTGCGCCGCCCGCAGCACGCTTATCCTCCGCGAGGGGTATCTCCGCGCTGACAGGTACATATGCTGCCTGTCCGGTCCGTTTTTCTTTCGGCTTTGCCGCGATCGTGTAATCGCCCGCGCCGCCTGTCCACTCGATCAGATAATCCTGCATGGCTGCATTATCCGCATAAAAAGTACGGAACCCGCTTACTTTATATTCACCGCCTTTTTCGCGCACCATAAACACCGGTCCCGCCTGCGTAAGGCGGCACACAAGTTCTTCCAGCAGTTCGTAATCCGCAAAGGCAGCGATCTCCTTACTGCGGCCCGCTCCATAGACAAGGAATTTTCTGCCGCCGTTCTCCCTCTTCCCATAAAAAAAGATTTCGGATAACTCCAGCGAATCCACTTCGCGCCTTAAATACGACAAAACGTAGTCTTCTATGTAAATAGCATACTCTGCGCTCATACCCACCCTCTGCCAGCCATCGCCGCAACTTCCCCATACAATAAAAATACGAAGCCTTTATGAAAACCTCATAAAAGCTTCGTACAGTATAGCATATCGTCCGCGCAGAATCTGGCGAAAGACGCGGCGCCTTTACACAAACTGATAGATCGTCTCCGCGTCAAAATCTTTCCCCGGACCAAAGACTGACTGCGGGAAATTCGGATGATGGATGTTGTCGGGATAATACTGTGTCTCCAGGCAGAAACCCGAACGCGCCTCGTAGTGCGCGCCGTCTTTCCCGTCCTCAGGCGCAATACAGTTGCCCGCATAGAACTGAACGCCCGGCAGATCAGAAAACACTTTCATCCTGCGGCCGCTCTTTTCATCCGCCGCTTCCGCGATCAGCCGCATTTTACCGTCATAACCGTCAACGACAAAGTTGTGGTCGTAGCCCTGTACGAGCTTTAACTGTTCACAATCCGCACCGATGTCCTTTCCGATCGCTTTCATCTGTGTGAAATCCAAAGGCGTTCCCGCCACGGGCTTATTCTCCCCTGTAGGGATCGCACCCGGCAGAACGTAAGTGAAGCTGCTTGCATACAGGCGCAGGAGCTGTCCTTCGATGTTGCCGCTCTTGTGCCCCGCCAGATTAAAATAAGTATGGTTCGTCAGGTTGATGATCGTGTCCGCATCCGAGACTGCATGATATTTTAATTTCAGACCGTTATCCTCGGAAAGGCTGTAGGTCATGGTAATCTTTTTGTTGCCGGGAAATCCCATCTCCCCATCTTTTCCCTCCAGTGTGAGAGTCAGTTCGTTCTCACCCGCCACAGCCGCCCAGACGCGTTTGTGATAGCCGTTGTCTTTATCGCTGTGCAGATTGTTTTCTCCGTCGTTCACCGGAAGCTGATAGGTCTTTCCGTTCAGGGAAAAAGACGCCCCTGCAATGCGGTTTGCGGAAGGCCCGACGGTCACGCCGAAAAAGCTGCCGTTGCCAAAGTACCCTTCGAGCGTATCAAAGCCGAGAACCACATCCTCCGGCTTTCCGTCCTTGTCCGGCACATACAGGTTGACCAGCGCAGCGCCGAAATTAGTGATCTTCGCCTCCACACCGTTCTTATTTTTCAACGTGTAAAGAAAAACTTCCTCGCCCGTTTTTGCCGTCCCGAATTTTTCTGTCACAATGCCCATGTCATATGCCTCCTCTTTTATGATTTTATAATTCCACTCTTCCCTCCAGCGCCCGCAAAAGCGTCACCTCGTCGATGTATTCCAGATCTCCCCCCACCGGCACGCCGCTTGCGATTCTCGTCACCCTGATTCCCGTGGGCTTGATGAGTTTGCTGATATACATCGCCGTGGTCTCGCCCTCCAAACTGGAATTCGTGGCAATGATGACCTCTCGGACGTCACCCTCCAGCCGCTGCATCAGCTCTTTTAAGCGGATGTCCCCCGGTCCGATCCCGAGCATGGGAGAGATCGCGCCGTGCAGCACATGATAAACGCCCGTGTACTTGCCTGTCTTTTCATATGCTGCCAGATCCCTTGCATTTTCCACTACCATGATCAGGCTGTGATCCCGATTCGCGTTCGCGCAGACCGGACAGATCTCCTTATCCGTCAGGGTAAAACACTCGCCGCAATAGCGCACATTCTCTTTCGCATCCAGAATGGTCTTCGCCAGCCGCTCCACCCTTGCTTTCGGCATACTGATCAGATGAAAGGCAAGCCGTCCCGCCGATTTATGACCGATGCCGGGCAGTCCCGCCAACTCTTCTATTAACTTATTGATATGTCCGCTGTAAAGCTCCATTAAAACGGCAGACCTCCGCCCAGATTCAACCCGCCTGTCATCTTGTTCATCACCTCGGCGTTTGCTTCCTCCGCCATACGCAGCGCCTCATTCGCCGCCGCCATCACCAGATCTTCGAGCATCTCGATATCCTCCGGATCCACGACCTCTTCCGAAAGCTTCACTTTCGTCAGCTCGCGCTTGCCCGTCACGGTCACTTCCACCGCGCCGCCGCCAGCCTTTGCCGTAAACTCTTTCGTCTCAAGTTCTTTCTGGCTCTCCTCCATCTGACGCTGCATCCGCTGCGCCTGCTTCATCAGATTATTCATGTTGCCGGGCATACCGCCGCCCGGAAAACCGCCTCTTTTCGCCATTTTCTCTATCCCTTTCCTGCACTCCGCTTCCCGGTGCATATTTTCTCAATTTCAATTCCGTTTGCCGCTCTCTGCTTATTCCTCTTCGATCTCCATATGGATGAGCTGCGACAGATCCACATAATTTTGCTCGAAAGCTTCCCGATTCTGCACGGTCTGTACCGTCACATCGATCTCTTTTCCCATCGCGTCGGCAAGCATCTGTTCCAGAACCTCTTTGTGTCCTTCCTGCTTCAAAAAGTAATCGGAGGCAAGCCCGTCCTCCACCATGATGAGGAGCCTGCTGTCTCCGCCCAGCGTAAGGTGTGCTTTCTGCAAATACTGCCGCATGGGCATAGTCGTATTTGCCACGATATCGTGCCAGCGTTCCACGGCAGCCTGCACATCTTCCGGAATCGCTTTCGGCAGGGGCGGTCTCTCCTTTTTCGGCTGTTCCTGCGCACTCTCTCCGCCAAAACCCTGCGCGCCGGAAAGTGCGGGCACAACGCCGTTTTCCAGCTGTTCCTCTATCACTCTGACCCGTTCCACCACGGAACCGAAATCTTTCTCCATATCGGGTCTGCATAATTTTATTAACGCAATTTCGATTGTAATTCTCTTTTGGGACGCATAGCGGATCTGCCCTGACAGTTCCGAAAAGATTCGGATAAAACGCATCAGCGTCTCCATCTCCACCATGTCCGCCTCTTCCCGCATCAGGGCAAGATGATCCGAGGACGCATCTATGATATCCTCGATGTCATCAGCGGATTTTAACAGCATGAGATTTCGCAAGTACCAGGTAAAGTCCGCGACAAACTGCGAAAGTTCCCGCCCCTGCATGACGATCTCCTGCAAAAGTTCGATGCAGCCCGTCACCTCGCGTTTCAGGATGTGTCCAAACAGCCTGCCGAACACCTCCGTATCGACCGCGCCCAGCACGTCGAGCGCCTTGTCGTAGGTCAGTTCCTGTCCGAAGTGAAAGGCAATACACTGATCGAGCAGGCTCAAGGCGTCACGCATGGAACCGTCCGCCGTCTTCGCCACATAGCGGAGCGCCTTCTCCTCCGCCTGCACGCCCTCTTTTTCCATCAGTTCCCGCAGTCTCTCCGTGATCGTGTCAATGGTGATCCTGCGGAAGTCATACCTTTGACAGCGGGAAAGGATGGTGATCGGTATCTTATGCACTTCCGTGGTCGCTAAAATAAAGATCACATAGGAGGGCGGCTCTTCCAGCGTTTTTAAGAGCGCGTTGAATGCGCCGATGGAGAGCATGTGCACCTCGTCGATGATGTAGACCTTAAAACGGCCTTCCGCGGGAGAGTAGGACACCTCCTCCACGATCTCGCGGATATTGTCCACGCCGTTGTTGGAAGCGGCGTCGATCTCGATCACATTCATGCTCGTCCCCGCCGCGATCGCCCTGCAGCTTGCGCACTCCCCGCAGGGGCTCCCCTCCACGGGATGTTCACAGTTCACCGCCCGGGCAAAGATCTTTGCAATCGAAGTCTTTCCCGTGCCTCTGGTTCCACAGAACAGATAGGCGTGACCGATCCGATCCGCCTTGATCTGATTTTGTAATGTCGTGACAATGTGCTCCTGCCCTTTTACCTCCTCAAAACGGCTCGGGCGGAATTTTCGGTATAACGCAGTATAAGACATTCTTTAATCTCCGAAGCTGATCCCCACCATCTTTGCTTCCTGTACGATGGTCGCGTCGGGCGCTACCATTTTCAGCTTGCCGGCTACTTCTTCGAGCGGCACCTTTACGATCTCTCTGTTTTTATAGCCCACCATAAAGCCGTACTCACCCTGTAAGATCAGTTTGCCTGCCTCCGCGCCGAGTCTGGTCGCAAACACTCTGTCGTAAGGGCAGGGACTGCCGCCGCGCTGGGTGTGTCCCGGCACCGTCACGCGCACATCCATGCCTGTCTTTTTCATGATCTGATCCGCGATTTCATAAGAAACGGAAGGGTAAGGATAATTCTTCATTTTTTCCTTATATTCTTTTTTGGAGAGTTTCGCGTCCTCTTTGGAGATCGCGCCCTCCGCCACCGCCATGATGGTAAAGCGGGAACCTCTCGCCGCGCGACCGTTGATCGCTTTGATCACGCTGTCAATATCGTAGGGGATCTCGGGAATCAGGATGATATCCGCGCCACCCGCAATGCCCGCGTTCAGCGTCAGCCATCCGACCTTATGGCCCATGACCTCCACGATGAAGATTCGCCCGTGGGAAGAAGCCGTCGTGTGGATGCAGTCGATGCAGTCCGTCGCAATGTTGACCGCGCTCTGGAAGCCGAACGTCATATCCGTGCCCCAGAGGTCATTGTCGATCGTCTTCGGCAGCGTGATCACGTTTAAGCCTTCCTCGCGGAGCATGTTCGCCGTCTTGTGCGTGCCGTTTCCGCCCAGGATCACCATGCAGTCCAATTTCAATTTATAATAATTCTGCTTCATCGCTTCCACTTTGTCGAGACCGTTCTCGTCCGGCTCGCGCATCAGCTTAAACGGCGTTCTGGAACTTCCCAGTATGGTGCCGCCCTTTGTGAGGATGCCCGCAAAGTCATTTCCTGTCAAAATACGGAAATCTCCGTAGATCATGCCCTTATAACCGTCCAGAAAACCGTAGATCTCCACGTCCTCGCCGCTGCAGGAAAGGCATTTCACCACGCCCCGCATCGCCGCGTTCAAAGCCTGACAATCGCCGCCGCTGGTCAACATTCCGATTCTTTTCATAGTCTTGCCCTCCATTCTTATGCGACAATTATAGCACATTCCTGATTTTCTCTCAACTTCTATTTCGGCGTATCCGCAGGCTCGCCGTCCTCCGTTTCTCCGTGCGCATCCGCCTGCGCCAGTTCCCGCCTGCGCTGTTTTTCCGCTTTATTGCGCTCGCGGAGTTCCTTAAAAAAGGAATTGAGGAGATTTGTGCACTCCTCCTGCAATACGCCCCGCCGCACGATCACCTGATGATTAAACTCCGGCATTTCCAGGATATTCAAGATCGAGCCGCCGCATCCCGCCTTGGGATTCATAGCGCCGATCACGGCTTCCGTTACCCGCGCCTGCACGATGGCTCCTGCGCACATCTGGCAAGGCTCCAGAGTCACATAGAGCGTGCATTCTTCCAGCCGCCAGTCTTTCAAGGCTTTGCTCGCCTTATCAATCGCGGTGATCTCCGCATGAGCGAGGGTGTTGCGGTCGGTATTGCGCCTGTTATAGCCTCTGCCGATGATCCTGTCCTGGTAGACGATCACACAACCGATCGGCACCTCGCCCAGATCATAGGCCTTTTTTGCCTGTTTCAAGGCTTCTCTCATGTATTTTTCGTCCTGCGTCATGTGCGCCTCCGTTTTTTCTGAACCTACGACGATTATAGCATATTCTTATAAGCGAAAAAAGAAGAACATTTTAGGCTTGCTTTAGCGGCGTTTCTGCTTTATACTAATAATGCTCGGATATCTCAGGTCGAGATCATCCGAGCAAACGGAGACGTATCGAAGTGGTCATAACGGGGCGCACTCGAAATGCGTTAGCCCTCCGGGGCAC
>JAMPCE010000087.1 GCA_023666335.1 bacterium | reverse complement strand
ATGCTCACATAGCCGAAGCACGCCTTTTTCGCCAATGCCACAAAGATATTGCCGGGTCCTGTGATCTTATCGACCTTGGGAATGCTTTTGGTGCCGAACGCCATCGCCGCGATCGCCTGCGCGCCGCCCACTTTATAGATTTCATCTACTCCGGCAATCTTCGCCGCCGCAAGCGTTCCGGGATTTACTTTCCCTTCGGCATTTGCAGGCGTCGTCATTACAATTTTTTTGACACCCGCCACCTTCGCGGGCAGGGCGTTCATCAGCAAACTGCTGGGGTACGCCGCCTTGCCGCCGGGCACATAGATGCCGGAGGAAGCAATCGGCAAAATCCGCTGCCCTAAGATACTGCCGTCCGCTTTGGTGTCGATCCAACTGTTGCGCAGCTGTTTCCTATGAAAATCGGTAATGTTTTCCGCACTTTTTTCCATCACACGAAGAAAATCGGTGTCGATAGCGGACACCGCCTCGTCGATCTCCGCCTTGGTCACGCGCACATTCTCCGCAGTAACGTTCCATTTATCAAATTGACTCGTATAGTCAAAAACAGCCTGATCGCCCGATCCTCTCACTTTCGCGATAATCTCCGCCACCACGGCTTCATACTGCCCGTAGCTGCCGGGATTGCGTTTGAGGAGATTGTTCAGAATGTCCTGCTGCGTCTGCGCTGTTAATTTGATTTTCTGCATGATGTTATTTTCCTCTTTGTGTCAATGTGTTTTCCTATCATTAGGAAATTCGGAATTATTCCAATTCCATTTGATAAAATTTTGCCTTGAAAGTCTTACTGCCGTCCAGTTTTGTGTATTCGCCGTAATGGTCAAACTTTAGTCCGCATTTTTCCATAACCTTGCCCGAACGGGGATTATCCACGGCATGGCATGAACACACCTTTTTTACGCCGAGTTTTTTAGATGCGAAATCAATGATTGCTTTCATCGCTTCGGTACAATATCCCTTGTGCCAGTAATCATAATGGAGATTGTATCCGATTCCCCAATAATCTTTCTTGTTCGCACTGGGACCGATTCCCCCGGTTCCGATCACTTTATTTTCTTCTTTCAGAACAAATGCCCAATTCCACTCCTGTCCGTCATCAAAAGTGGATTTGATCCAATCTACCGTTTGCCTGATATCCGTATAGGTTGAATAGGACATATACTCCGTAACTCTCTCGTCACTGCTCCAAGCAAAACAGGCTTCTGCATCATCCAATGTGATCGGGCGCAAAATCAACCTCTCTGTTTCAATCACAGGTTCCTTATTTATCACGGCAGCACCTCGTAATTCAGCCGCACGGTGATGGACGCCGTCTTTTTCCGCGAACTCGTATCAAAGTAACCGCCGTAACTGTACTCGGTATTGCTGTTCTGCGCCGTGATCTGGAAGACGCCCAGATTGGCGTTTTTAAGCTGTCCCGCGTGCGCGCCGGCGCCTCCTGCCATCAGGTCGATCCTGCTTTTCGCATTTTCGGTCGCTTCCGCGATCAGATCCAGTTTCAGTTCGTCCAGCTTGGTATAGTAATATTCAGGCTCGTCCGATTCAAACTGAACGCCGGATTCGATCAGACCGGAGATATCCCGCGAAATGCCTTCGATCTTGTCAAGGTCCGTCGATGTGATGGACACATTCTGATAGAGATTGTAGCCCGCGATATAATCCCGGATGCGGTCTCCGAATTCATTGTACTCGGATTCCCAGCGGGTGTTGATGGTGACGGAGCTGAATACCATCTCGTCCTCTTTTACGCCGCTGTCCACCAGATATTTGCGGACCAGCTCCGCGTCCTTTTTGATCGAACGGTAAGCGTCCTGCGTCGTTTCGCCCTGTCCGGAAAAGCTGCCGCGCCAGACGATCAGATCCGCCTCGAAGTCACAGTTTGCGGAACCCGTCGCGGATAACCCCTCGCTGCCGGAAGTCTTCTTGTAATCCACGATATTCTGCGAAAAGATGGTGACGCAGACAATGGCGCACACCCCCGCGATCAATGCAATGATGATACCTTTCCATTCTTTCATAACAGATTTCTCCTCCCTGCTTGCTGCTGTTGCTCTATCTTCTATCATTTCCTGCTTTTCATCCATTTTACAATTTCCTTTCTTACAACTGCGCTTTCAAATCCGTAATGAGTTTCCTGATTCGCTCCGGCTCCATCTGCATACTGACCTGATTGACGATCATCCGCGCGGACAGCGGGCAGATCTCCTCCAGCACTTCCAGCCCGTTCTCCCGTAAGGTAGAACCCGTCTCCACGATATCCACAATCACGTCCGCAAGCTCTACGATCGGTCCGAGTTCCACGGAGCCGTTTAATTTGATGATGTCCACCGTCTGGTGCTTCTTATTGTAAAAATAGTCTTTGGCGATGTGCGGGTACTTGCTGGCGACTCGGATCATCTCGTGGTGCTGCAACAGTTCTTTCGCGCTTTTCGGTCCGCAGACGCACATCCGGCATTTGCCATACTTTAAATCCAATACCTCGTAGACGCGCCGATTCTCCTCCATGATCGTATCCTTGCCGACAACGCCGATATCCGCCGCGCCGTACTCAACATAGGTCGGCACATCCGGACCTTTTGCCAGAAAGAACCGCAATTTCAGTTCTTCATTGACAAAGATCAGTTTGCGGGAGTCCTTATCTTTCATCTCCTCGCAGGTAATGCCGATCTTTTCCAAAAGTTCCATCGTCTTATTGGCAAGCCGCCCTTTCCCCAGGGCAAACGTCAAATATCTTTCTTCGCTCATGTTCAGGTATACCCGCTTCCTTTTTATGTTATGCCGCTTTGGCTGCCGCATGGTCTGTGCCGCCGCGCTTACGCTTTTGGCAAAAGCTCCACTTTTTTTCCCGCCGCGCGCAGCTTTTTTGCCTCCCGCAGCGTTTCCTTAAAATCCGCTTCCGTATAATACAGTTTCAGGGGTTCCTCGATGCCTGCGACCGCCACGTCCTGTCTCGCCATCGCCAAAAGGAGGTCATCCACCACGATCACAAACCCGATCGCCGCCGCATCTTTGCCGAATTGCGGAAGCAGCCGATCGTATCTGCCGCCCTTTACGATGGCGTCGCCGACCCCGTAGGTGTATCCTTTGAAAATGATGCCCGTGTAATAATTATACTTGCTGAGCATGCCGAGGTCAAAGGAAACATATTTTTCCACGCCGTAATCGCAGAGCGCCTGATAGACCTTTTCCAGCCGTTCCAGAGCATTGCGGGAGCGTTTGTTGGAAACGGTCTTTTTTGCCTCCTCCAAAATGGAAACCTGCCCGAACAGGTCGCTCACCTTGAGCAGAAGTTCTTTGTCTTTTCCGGCGACACGGACGCTCTCCAAAAGTTCTTCCGCACCGAAATAATTTTTTCCGGAAATATATTCGCGGAGCGTCAGTTCCGTCTCCTCGTCAAGCCCTGCCTGCGCGCAGATGCCCTTAAAATATTCCAGATTGCCGACGCTGATCTGGAAATCGGAAAGTCCCGCATGAAAGAGCGATTCGATCGTCAGGGCGATCATCTCCGCATCCGCCTGCACGGAAGCGTCTCCGATCAGTTCCGCACCCATCTGCGTCGCTTCTTTTAACTTTCCCTGCAGATCGGAAGTGTTGGTAAAGGTATTGCCCTGATAGCAGAGGCGGATCGGCACCTCCTCGTCCATGAAATACTTCGCGGCGCAGCGGGCGATGGACGGCGTAAAATCAGGCCGCAGCACCAGCGTATTTCCCTCTTTGTCAAAGAATTTATACAGTTCCTTGGACGGCGTCGTGCCGACCTCTTTGGAAAAAACGTCAAAAAACTCAAAGGTGGGCGTCTGGATGTCGCGGTAGCCGAAGCTGTGGATCTTTTCCTTTAAGAGCCGCTCCACGATCGTCTTTTTTGCCTTTTCCTCGCCGTAGATATCCCGCACGCCCTCGGGGGTATGTACTAATTTTCTGCTCATTTTCATACCTTTCTGCTTTATCGAATTAAAGTTATAACGTGCTAATTCGCTAATAAGCTAAACTTATTACACTATACTCTGTTTCCGACGGTTTGTCAACCGCTTATTCCGCGCGGTCCTCCAGATCCTTTTGGATCATATCCAGATAAGGCACGAGGATCCCGTGTTTTTTTGGCAGGATATATTCCGGATTCAGCTCCTCATAGCGGAAACTCTTGCGCCCGCCTGCCTGCGCCCTGTCCCAGAAAAAGCGCAGCATCTCATAGGGCAGATAATAAAAGAGATCTTTGTGGGAATAGTAGATCAGAAAAAAGGCGATTCCCCGCTGTTTCTCAAACTGCGCCATAAATTCCACCTGATGCGGGTGGATATTCTGTAAGGAAAAGGTATCCGCCGCGCATTCTTTGGCGTCGAAGCAGACCGGAATCCCCTGCACCGCGCCGATGTAGTCCACCGTGCTCTTCTGGTCGAAGTAGGCAAGCGTGATGTGGCGGCTCTCCTTATCGATATTGATCGGCGTGATGGGCGTCGGTATCTTCTGGATCAGGGCGAGCCCGTTTTCCAGATATTTTTCATTTGTGCGGTTGATCAGATCCTCCAGCGTGGAGCCGCGCAGTCCGCGGGAATTCCATGTTGCCATTGTCACCTCTGCCCGAACGTTTTTCGGTAAAATCTTGTGTCTGCCGCGTTGTCACATAGCTGCGGCTTCTCTTATTATAATGCAGCTTTGGGAAATTAGCAAGAACAAATGTTCTTTTTGCCCGTGACAAAACTTTAAAACGAATCGGAAACGCGTGCGAAGATCTCCGGCGGCTCGCAGGAAAATGTGCGCCCGCTCAGATCCGCGAACGGCTTATCAAGCGGCGGGAATATCACCTTATAAGCATGTAAGAGCTGCGACTGCACACCCTTTTTGCGGTACATCTCGTTCCATGCCCTGTCGCCGTATTTGTAGTCTCCTAAGAGCGGATGCCCGATGGAAGCAAGGTGCGCCCTGATCTGGTGAGACTTTCCGGTGATCAGTTCCACTTCCAGAAGCGTCTTGTCCCGTTCGATCCGCAGGGGGTGATAAGCCGTCTTGATTTGGGAAGTCTGTATTCCGGTGTTTTTCGGAACCGTTCCGCCGGCGGACTTTCCCTGCATTTTGGAAAAGGGACGCACGGACACGCGGTTTGTTCTTTCATCTTTCCACAACGTCCCCTCGACAGTCTGTGCTTTTGCAAGCTGTCCTTTCACATAAGTCTGATAGTATTTGTGAAGCGTCCTCTCCTTTAAGAGCCTGCCAAGAAGCTGTGCGCCCTGTAAGGACTTTGCGCAGAGCACGATGCCTCCGGTGTTGCGGTCGAGACGGTTGCAGACGGAGGGTTTGAAAAGCTGTAGGTCGTCCGCTGTCGTAAAGCCGCTCTGCAACAGATAACCGATCAGCCACTCGTTGAGGGAAAGGTCCATGCGCTCCGCTTTCTGGGAAAGGATGCCTGACGGTTTATTCGCGATGAGGATGTGGTCGTTTTCATAGAGGACTGCGATGCCGGACAGTTTGCGAAAGGCGGCGGCATATTCTGCTGTCGCGTCGGCACCTCTGCCGTTTTGTGGCATATCGCAGGAATCTCCGCGTTTTCCCATGAATTTCAACAGCGTCTCCTGCGCAAAGTACAGTTTTACGCTGTCTCCGGCGGCAATCTTTTCGCTGCCGTCCGCTTTTCGGTCGTTTAGGGTGATATTCTTTTTTCGTAACATCTTGTAGAGGAAGCCTTTCCCGGCGTCTGGCAGGATCCTGACAAGATACTTGTCAAGGCGCTGCCCGGCTTCCCTGTCGGTAATGATCGTCTGATACATGATAATCTCCTAAAGCGAGATCGAGTTGAGAAGCCCCACGATTCCCTCCCTGTTCTCTGCTTCTTCCGCATCCATCTCCGCCAATCGACTAAGTCGGTCAATATATGCATCCGCCTGAGACGATATCTGAACCGTCACATGTTTGATGCCCTCCTGTAGAAGCATCTGTTCCAGATGTTTCTGCGCTTCCATGCAGTCGCAGGCAGAGTCTTCCGTGATGCCGCAGAGAATGCCGCCTTTCAGAGCCATGTGGCTTATGGCGTAATTTTTCTGATAGGAAGTAAAGTACAGATCGTAAAAGACGGTAAGTTTATCGTCATAGGCGCGCAGAGCGTCATGCAGACTCTCGCTGCACCCGCTCGCCCGAAGAAAGAGAATCATATTCACGAGACTCTTGCAGGCAGGGAGACACCCGAGGATCGCAACCACCGTCAGCAGGTTCTTATTGCTGCCCGTGGTCAGATAGCCCATTGTGTAAAGCCCTGCACAGAGCGCAAAATAAAGCAGGGTCCTGAGGACGGTATACAGTTTTCGGTTTTGCAGGTAGCCGTAGCTGCCCTTGGGGGTCATCAGTTTTTTCATAGGCTGCGCTGTTCCTCGTTATTTCAATTTCTTTTCCATGATTTCATAAACCAGCTTCACATCATTTGGCAGTTCATAAATGCCATGCCCTATCGTTCGATAGCCTCTGTGTTCATACAAGAAAACCGCCGCCAGCGAAGCATCCAGAAGCACGGTATCAGACGCTTTTGCGATTTCCCGTTCCAGACAGTCCATGATCTTTGAGCCGCATCCCTGTTTCTGATGATCGGGCAGCACATAGACGCATGGTTACAAAAAAATTCAACAACTTCCTGCGGGTAATATCTGGGATATACCGTTCTGATCGTTGTCTGCAAAATGTTGTATATGCGATCCGCCATTTCCGCGGTTGCTGTCAGATACTCCATATCATACTCCGTCAATTCGAAAAACTGCTATTCCACTTGCACCTACATTCTAACAATCGCTATCAGGGAAGTCAATTGGATTTTATAAAAAGTTCTATATAGAACATTGACAAAAAAAGATTCTATATAGTACTATATAGAACAAACTATTAGAAAACGGCAGTTTTGCCGGAAAGGAGGAAACACCTTGGAAACACGCACAGGTTTTTTGATCTCACAGATCAAGCTGACGCAGCGCAGGGTATTTCAGAAACTGCTGCAAAACTGCGGCGTGGAAGAATTTAACGGTCCGCAGGGAAACATTCTTTATGTGCTTTGGCAGAAAGACTCTGTACCCATTGTCGAGATTGCCGAAAAGACGGGACTTGCCAAAAACACATTGACGGTCATGCTTGACAGGATGGAAAAAAACGGGCTGGTTTCCCGAAAACAAAGTGCGGATGACAGACGAAAGACATTGATCTGTTTGACAGGGAAAGCGTATCGGCTGGAAAAGGATTACGATCGGGTATCCCAGCAGATGAATGAGCTGTTTTTTCAGAATTTATCGGAAAAAGAAATTCGGGAACTGGAAAAATACCTCGATATCATTCTGGAAAATCTACAGCAGGCAGAAAAAGAAAATCGAAACAGAAAGGAAGAAAACAAATGACACAGCAGGAAATGTACTCTTTGATCGATCGTTCGCAGACAGCCGCACTTGGCTATTGCGACGAGGACGGACGGCAGAATATCCGTATGGTGTTCTGTACTTTTCACAGGGGGATCGGCGGGCACCTGATCTCCACAAACACCAGTTCTTCTCATGTACAAAGTCTTTTGAAAAACGGGAATGCCTGTCTGTATTTTTCGGATCCCGCCACATTTGAGGCGATTTGTCTGTCCGGCAAAGCGGTGATACACTTTGATCGGGAATACCGCGAATTGCTCTGGCATCCGCAGGATGTTCAGTATTATCCGGGCGGCGTGGAGGATGAAGACTATTGTGTGATTGAATTTATCGCGCAGTCCGGTCGGTTTTACAGCGGCAGTTCAGAGAATTATAAGGGTGACATTACAAAACAGGACATTGATGCCATGACTGCCGACAGGGCTTTCACAGAGCAATGCACGGAAAGATAACGAATGCGGCTGGCTGGGACATAGGAACCCTGCCAGCCGCCATTCTCGCACCGGAAAAACCGTCGATTAACCTACCAATTCTTCTTCTCTTTGCTGCTGTCGTGCTTCGTCTTTCTCTCCTCCACCATTTTCACGAACCACTCTACCATATTGGGGTCATAGTGGGAGAAAAATGCGCTGGTCTTCGTGTCCAATGCCGCGATCGCTGCCATATCCTCCTCGGTCAATGTGAAATCAAATACATCCAAGATCCAGATAATCTGTCTGCAGCTTACGCAGGGATTCCTCTACGGATTTTCTGGTCTCCTCATAACCGTAATGTTCCACCCACACTTTGGAAGTCAGGAAAATATCCTCTCTGGGAACACCGCTTTTCTGCATGGCATTTCCCACCTCTTCCTCAGAGAAGTATTGTCAAGTGTGTTTGTAAAACTTTTTATACCCAATGAAAAAATGTATCGCTTTGAAGTTTTCCCTTCTCACGATACACTTTTATTCCCAGAAGCCTGTATGTTTCCTTTATTCCACTCTTCATACAGCATAGAACAACCGAGCGGGTTAAGGTCTTGGATTTTAATTCTATAGTTTACCTAACCGCCATTGTATTATATGTGAAATACATCAACGCTTGCCAGCATTTCTTGTGACAAACTCTCTAAATATTTAGCCTTCTTGGAAATACCACCAACTTCATCGTAAATATTTTCAATAGATGCCATGATTTCCTCAAGACTTCTTGAATTTTCCAAAATTGTATTGATACCAGCTATCGACTCGTCAATTTCATTGCAGACTTGTTGGAAAATAGTCGTTGTTGTTTCCATATCTTTCTCCTGTTTTCCTATAATCTCCTGAACCTGCTCCACACGTTCAAGCGTATACGTCGAATTCATATTCAGATTTGTTATCATTTCCTGAATCTGACCAGCAGTACCGTTTGACTGTTCGGCAAGCTGCTGGATTTCTGAAGCGACAACAGAAAAACCTTTGCCATGCTCGCCTGCGTGCGCTGCCTCAATACTGGCATTTAGAGAAAGCAGATTAGTCTGTGATGCGGTTGAGGTAATCAACGCCGCCGCAGAACTGATTTTTGCAACAGATTCATTTGTCAGATTGGTCTGCTGCGAGAGAAAGTAAATTGCTTCCTTTACACTCTGCATCACTGTATTTAACTGTTCAAACTGTGCCATTGCTTCCAT
>JAMPCE010000086.1 GCA_023666335.1 bacterium | reverse complement strand
GCGGCAAACTCACAAAATAATTGCGCATCTGGAAAGTGGCGCAAAATGGACACATCACTTAAAATTATGGTTTTACTGTGGATATAAGCTGTATGATTTTAAAAATCGGTTGAGAGAAATACTGTTTTAGAGTATACTATTACTAATGGAAGGAAGATATTTATACTGTGGGAAAGATAGATATTGTCACAAAAGAGTACATGAAGAATCCGGTGATTTTTGCCGATGCATTCAACCAGTTTTTGTATCACGGGGAACAGAAGATTGATCCTGCCTGTTTATCAGAACTGGACACCACAGAGATTGTTATTCCGTATGGGGATGATGGCGTTGGTGTGCCGGAACAAAAATACAGGGATGTGCTGAAACTTTTGTCTGCCATGACAGACGGGAAGACGACATACTGTGTGATGGGAATCGAAAATCAGACAAAAATTCATTATGCGCTTCCGGTCAAAAATGGTGTTTATGATTTTTTACAGCTTTCTCATCAAGTAAGTGAGGCAATCAAGTCCCATAAGCAGGCTGTGAAAGAAAAGAAATCAGTGGAAAGACGGGCGAAACAGGCAAAGCCAACGGATGGGGAGTTTCTGAGCGGTTTTTGGAAGTCGGATCGTCTTCTTCCGGTCATTACACTTGTGATCTATTTCGGTTCGGAGAGTTGGGATGCGCCGCTTTCCCTGAAAGAGATGTATGCTGAAGTTGACGGCGTAATCTTAGCACACGCACCGGATTATCATGTGAATCTGATTGCGCCGAGGGAGATGCCTGATGAGAAAATTGATGAATTTCAGTCGAATCTGAGAGAAGTAATGCTATATATCAAGTATTCTAAAGAAAAGACGAAACTGGATGAAATCATCGAAAATGATTCCAAGTTTCAGAGTATGGAAAGACAAGCGGCAGAGTTGATCAATGTTGTGACGGGATCTAAGTTGAAATATCCCGATGGGAAAGGAAGTGTGAATATGTGTTTGGCAATTCAGCAGATGAGGGAAGAGAGTGAACTTCGAGGCGAACTTAAAGGTGAGGTGAAAGGAGCGATTTTAATGTGTAAGGATTTAGGGGTTTCGCTGGCAGATACGATAAAACGGATTGAGGAGAAATTTCAGTTATCTGAAAAAGAATCCTGTGATACAGTGAAGCAATATTGGTGAAATGGATTTTATGAATATCGCTCCTTGACCGTAAAGCAGAAACGAAAGGAAATTATAATGGACTTTGCAATTTTGTTATGGTATACTAGCCTTAACCCAATCATCCGGTTTCTGCATTTGGGAGGTGAATGATATGCCCGGCAACGGTGAGATCATTGAAAGGTCTATCAACAATTTTCAAAAAGTACAAAAGCGGATGTTGCTAGCAAAGAAAGAAAATGCGGTGGAAACCTACGCCGACTTAAAAGAAGATTATATCTCATTAAAGGTGATACTTACCAGTTTAGGCGTTAATCTGACAACCATTGATAAGATCAATGAATAGGAAATGAAACAGAAAAAGCAACCATTCGCTTTTGCGGGTGTAGCTGCTTTTTTTGATGTTTAAAAATAAGAGGAAGAAAACCATATGTACATCATTGCAGGTCTGGGAAATCCGGACGGAAAATACCGCAACACGAGACACAACATCGGGTTTGACGTGATCGACGCGGTCGCGGAGAAAAACGATATTATAGTAGGAGAAAAAAAGCATAAAGCCGTGATCGGAAAAGGAATGATCGCGGGGGAAAAAGCGGTGCTCGTAAAACCGCTCACTTACATGAATCTGAGTGGTGAGAGCATCCGTTCCGTCATAGATTTTTATAAGGCGGACGAAAAGCGGGAACTCATCGTGATCTCGGACGACGTGAGCCTCGATCCGGGGCAGATCCGGATCCGCAAACGCGGCAGCGACGGCGGTCACAATGGTTTGAAAAATATCATCCTGCATCTGGGGCACGACGAATTTATCCGGGTGCGCATGGGCGTTGGGGAAAAGCCGCCGAAAATGGATCTGGCGGACTATGTGCTGGGACATTTCCTGCCCGAGGAGTGGGAACTGATGAACGAGAGCGCAAGGAAGGCGGCGCTCGCGATCGAGACGATCATTGCAGAGGGTGCGGACGCTGCCATGAATCGATACAATGCGAAGAAAAAACCGCAGGAAAAAGGCGGAAAAGAATCGGACAATGCCGCCGGAGAGAAGACGCAGGCGGCGGGAAACGGAGAGTAGCGATACATGAAAGCATTACTGGCTCCGCTCACGGAACTGGGCGCATATGACGAGATCAAAAGCCTCCTTACAAAGAAAGGGGCGTCCGCTGCGCTGTCCGGCTGCGTGGATTCGCAAAAACTCCATATGATCTATGGGCTCGGCTCGGCGTTTCGCCAGAAACTCATCGTTACATACAGCGATCTGCGGGCAAAAGAACTTTTTGAAGATTATCAATTTTATGACAGGAATGTCATATTATATCCGGCAAAGGATCTGATCTTCTTTCAGGCGGATATTCACGGAAACCGTTTGACTACAGAGCGGATCCGCTGTTTCAGACGGCTTACGGAGGGGACGCCGCTCACGGTGATCACGACTTTCAATGCGCTGATGACGCCGCAGCCGCCGCTCACAGCGTGGAAAAAATGGGTGCTGCATCTGGATATGCAGACAGTCGTGGAGGAAGGCGCGCTTTCGGCAAAACTGGTGGAGCTGGGCTATGAGAAAGCCTATCAGGTGGAGGCGCCGGGGCAGTTCTCGATTCGGGGCGGCATCGTGGATATCTTTGATCTGACGGAGGAGAACCCTTACCGGATCGAGTTGTGGGGAGATGAGATCGAATCCATCCGCAGCTTCGACGTCTTAAGCCAGCGTTCCATTGAAAAACTGCAGTCCGTGTCGATCTATCCGGCGACGGAGTTTGTCCTGACAAGGAAAGAACTGAACGAGGGGCTTGCCGCCATCCGCGAGGAGGGAAAGAAGCAGGCGAAGATCCTGCGGGACCGGCAAAAGACGGAGGAGGCGCACCGCATCGAGACACAGGTGCGGGAACTTTCCGAGAGCCTTTTGGAGCTGGGACTTTCCAGTAATGCCGTGAATCTGGAAAGCTATGTGCGCTATTTTTTTCCTGTGCTCACTTCCTTTTTGGCATTTTTTTCGTCGGAGGAGGGCTGTGTCTTTCTCGATGAGCCGCTGCGGATCAAAGAGCATGTGGACGCCGTGGAATTTGAGTTTCGGGAGAGTATGGCGCACCGCGCAGAGAAAGGGTATATCCTGCCCGGACAGATGGATCTGCTCTACCCGTCGGCGGAGGCGGCGGCAAAGCTTGGCGCGCTGCGCGTGGTGAGCCTTTCCGCGATGGAAAGCAAAAATCCGCTCATCAGGACGGAGCAGAAGTACGCTGTGCAGGCGAGAAGCCTTTCTTCTTATAATAACAGTTTCGATGCGCTGGTAAAGGATCTGAAAGCCTATAAGAGAAAGGGCTACCGTATTCTGCTGCTTTCCGGCTCGAGGACGCGCGCGAAGCGTCTGGCGGAAGATCTGCGGGAATTGGAAATCAGCGCCTTTTATACGGAAGATCCCATGCGCGAAGTGCAGCCCGGCGAGGTGATGACCTGTTACGGCAGGGTGCGCAAGGGCTTTGAGTATCCGCTCATAAAATTCATGGTGATCGCGGAGAGCGATATCTTCGGCGCGGAAAAAAAGAAAAAGCGAAAGAAAAAAGTCTATCAGGGGCAGAAGATTCAGGATTTCAACGACCTTAAAGTGGGCGATTTTGTGGTGCACGAAAGCCACGGACTCGGCATTTATCAGGGGATCGAGAAAGTGGAGGTGGATCACGTCACCAAGGATTACATGAAGATATCCTACCGCGACGGCGGCATTCTCTATGTGCTGGCGACGGGGCTTGACGTGATCCAGAAATACGCTTCCGCGGACGCGGGCGTGAAACCGAAACTCAATAAGCTGGGTACGCAGGAGTGGACGAAGACCAAAACGAAAGTGCGCGCGGCGGTGGAGGAAGTGGCGTCCGATCTGGTGGAACTCTATGCGGCAAGACAGTCGGCTGTCGGGTACTGCTACGGGCAGGACACGGTCTGGCAGCGGGAGTTTGAGGAGATGTTTCCCTTTGAGGAGACGGAGGATCAGATCGCTGCCATTGCCGCCACCAAAGAAGATATGGAGAGCGAAAAGATCATGGACCGCCTGATCTGCGGCGACGTGGGTTACGGAAAGACCGAGATCGCTATTCGGGCGGCGTTCAAGGCTGTGCAGGAAAATAAGCAGGTGGTCTATCTGGTGCCGACGACGATCTTAGCGCAGCAGCACTACCATACTTTCATACAGCGGATGAAAGATTTTCCCGTGCGCATCGATCTGCTCTCCCGCTTCCGCACGGCGGCGGAACAGAAGAAGACCATAGCGGACTTAAAAAAGGGCATGGTGGATATCGTGATCGGCACCCACCGCGTGCTGTCTGCCGATGTGGCGTATAAGGATCTGGGGCTTCTCATCATTGATGAGGAACAGCGTTTCGGCGTGGCGCACAAAGAAAAGATCAAGAAATTAAAGGAAAATGTGGATGTGCTGACGCTGACGGCGACGCCTATTCCGCGGACGCTGCACATGAGTCTGGTCGGCATTCGGGATATGAGCGTGCTGGAGGAGGCGCCGGAGGACAGACTGCCGATTCAGACTTTCGTGTGCGAATACAATGAGGAGATGGTCAGAGAGGCGATTGTCAGGGAACTTGCCAGGGAGGGGCAGATCTACTATGTCTATAACCGCGTCAACAACATCGCGGATATCGCGGCTTCGATCAGTGAACTCGTTCCCGAGGCGAACGTCGCCTTTGCGCACGGGCAGATGAAAGAGTCGGAGCTGGAGCGCATCATGTATGATTTCGTAAACGGGGAGATCGACGTGCTGGTGGCGACCACCATCATCGAGACGGGGCTGGATATCTCGAATGTGAATACCATGATCATCCACGATTCCGACCAGATGGGGCTGTCCCAGCTCTATCAGCTACGCGGCCGCGTGGGGCGTTCCAACCGCACCGCCTACGCTTTCCTGATGTATAAGCGGGATAAGATCTTAAAGGAAGTGGCGGAGAAACGTCTCGAAGCCATCCGCGAATTTACGGATCTTGGCAGCGGCTTTAAGATCGCCATGCGCGATCTGGAGATCCGGGGCGCGGGCACCCTTTTGGGAAAGAGCCAGCACGGTCATATGCAGGCGGTGGGCTACGACCTTTACTGTAAAATGTTAAACGAGGCGGTTCGGACGAAAAAAGGGATCGCCGTGTCGGAGGATTTTAACACGCTGGTCGATCTGGATGTGGACGCTTATATCCCGGCGGAGTACATCATCAACGAGACGCAGAAGCTGGATATCTATAAGCGGATCGCGGGAATCGAAAACGAGCGGGAATGCGACGATATGCGGGAGGAACTTCTTGACCGATTCGGTCAAATCCCGAAACCCGCGGAAAATCTCCTGCGGATCGCCCTGATCCGCTCCCACGCGCACGCGCTCTTTATGCCGGAAGTAAAGGGAAAGGACGAGAAAGTCCGTTTTACGCTTTTGCCCGACGCGGCCGTCAAGGTGGAAAACATACCGCTTCTGATCGGCGCCTTTCGCGGAAAACTCCGCTTTGATCCCAAGGCGGGTCCGGCTTTCTTCTTAAACTATAAAAAGTGCGGCGTGATCGAAAAGGATGAGGAGACGCTGCTTGCCCTGACGGAGGAAGCGCTTGCAAAAATGGAAGAAGTGCTGGTGTGAGAAAGAAAATTGTGATAAAAATAGTATAAAAATACAAGGCAGGAGGACCCCACTATGGCAAAGAGACCTGAATGGCTCAACACAGCAATTTTTTACGAGATCTATCCGCAGTCCTTTCGGGACACGAATGCGGACGGGATCGGCGACTTGAACGGCATTATCGAGAAGCTGGATCACATCAAAGGACTCGGCTGCAATGCGCTCTGGCTGAATCCCTGTTTTAAGTCGCCTTTCTATGACGCCGGGTATGACGTGGAAGATTATCTCACCGTCGCGCCCCGCTACGGCACAAACGAAGATCTGGTGCGCCTTTTTCAGGAAGCGCATAAACGGGACATGCATGTGCTTTTAGATCTGGTGCCCGGACACACGTCGGTCAATCACAAGTGGTTTCATGAGTCCATGAAAGCGGCGAGAAATGAATTTACCGACCGCTATGTCTGGACGGATTCCACCTGGGAAGAGCCGGACGGCATGAACGCGTTAAAGGGCGTTTCCGAGCGCGTGGGCGCCTGCGGCGTCAATTTCTTTTCCCACCAGCCCGCGTTGAATTACGGCTACTATAAGCCCGACCCCGCAAAGAAGTGGCAGCAGGCTATGGATGCGCCGGGTCCCCTGGCGACGCGGGAAGCCATGAAGGACGTGATGCGCTTCTGGCTGAGCGCCGGCTGCGATGGATTCCGCGTGGATATGGCGCACTCTCTGGTCAAGAACGACGAGGATGCAAAGGGCACGATCAAACTTTGGCAGGACGTCAGGGCGTTTCTGGACAGAGAATTTCCCGAGGCGGTGATGGTGTCCGAGTGGGGCGAGCCGGACAAGTCTCTGGCGGGCGGCTTTCACATGGATTTTCTGCTGCATTTCGGACCCTCTCATTATAACGATCTGTTCCGCTGCGACGATCCGTGGTTTGCCGCGAAAGGAAAGGGCGACGTGAAAGCTTTCTGGGAAAAGTATCAGGAAACTTACGCAAAATCCTGCGGCGGGCTGATCTGCATCCCTTCCGGCAATCACGATATGGACAGGCTGGCAAGACACCTCACGCCGGAGGAGATGAAGCTGGCATTCGCCTTTCTGCTGACCATGCCGGGCGCGCCGTTTATCTATTACGGCGACGAGATCGGGATGCGTTATGTGGAGGGGATCCCGTCCGTGGAGGGCGGCTATGAGAGAACGGGTTCGCGCTCGCCCATGCAGTGGGACGCTTCCTTGAATGCGGGCTTTTCGGCGGCGGATCCGAAACTTCTCTATATTCCGCAGGACAGTGCACCGGATCGGCCGACCGTGGCGGCGCAGGCAGCCGATGAAGCGTCTCTTTACCATGAAGTGAAAAAGCTGATCGCGTTCCGTCAGGCACACGCGGCGCTTCGCAATGACGGGGAGATCGAGTTTTTGGAGACAGAAAATTATCCGCTTGTCTTTGCCCGTAAGGCGGCGGACGAAAAGCTGCTGGTGGTCATCAATCCTTCCGACAGGGTGCAGCCGCTTGGCGGCGGGATAAAGCCCGGGGAAGCGCTCTACACGATCGGCGGTAAGATCGAGGGCGCGGCGGGAGGCTTTGCGGCGCCGCCCTGTTCCGCAGGGGTCTACCGCGTATGAAAAACGGACAGACGAACCGCATCTATACCGTGACCTTAAATCCATCGCTGGACTATACCGTGGCGGTGGAAAACTTTAAGTTAGGATACACTAACCGAACGGCGTCGGAACAGCTGACGGCGGGCGGTAAGGGAATCAATGTCTCCACCGTGTTAAAAAATCTCGGACTGGAGAGCACGGCGCTTGGTTTTGCGGCGGGCTTTACCGGAGAGGAAGTAAAGCGCCAGCTTGCGGAGCGCGGGATTGAGGACGGTCTGATCACGCTGGAAAAGGGTCTGACCCGCATCAATTTTAAACTCTCTTCCGTGGAGGGAACTGAGGTCAACGGACAGGGACCGGAGATTCCGCAGGCGGCATTTTCGCGTCTCTGTGGGAGGATGCAGGAACTTGCGGCGGGCGATGTGCTGTTTTTGTCGGGGAGCATTCCGCCCTCCCTGCCGGAAGACAGCTACGACAGACTGATGGAACAGACGCCGCAGGGCGTTTACGTTGTGGTGGACGCAGCGGGAGAGCAGCTGAAAAAGGCGCTCTCCCGACGTCCTTTTCTGGTCAAACCGAATCACCACGAGCTGGGAGAACTGTTCGGCGTGATGTTTCCTGACAGGGCGTCCGCAATCCCTTATGCGCAGAAACTCCGCGGGATGGGCGCGGCGAATGTGCTGGTATCTCTGGCAGGAGAGGGTGCTGTGCTCGCGGCGGAAGATGGCAGGGTATATGAGGCGCCTGCGCCTGCGGGAACGCTTGTAAACGGCGTGGGCGCGGGGGATTCCATGACGGCGGGTTTTATGGCGGAGTGGCTGGAAAGCCGGGATTACGACCGTGCCTTTGCGATGGGACTGGCGGCGGGCAGCGCGACCGCTTTTTCCGAGGGGTTGGCGGATGCGGAGAAAATTCATACACTTTTTGGCGAGGTGCATCCGTCGCAGATAAACTTTTAAGGTATTTTTTATAGTAACGGCTGTGGCGTTGTGGTAATATTTGAAGAGAAGGAGAAAAAACAGATGAACAGCACAGGAAATCTGATCCTATCCATCATATGGATTCTTGCATCGTTGGTATGGTTCTGGGTAAAGAATACGGGGATGGGAGTGCTGTGGTTATGCGTGGGAATATTTCAGCTGGTCATGTTTTTGGTAAGAAGGAGAAACAGGTGAAAAAAATATATATTATAAGGACTGAAACGAAAAGAGGATAACAGGAGCGGCTATGGCAGATATAAATAATGATTACTTGCACAAAGCGGATGATTTGATGTATCATCATGGCTTATTCGATCTTCTTCAAAAATATGGGGAAGTATATATTGTTGGCAGTTATAGAATGGAAATGATGACATGGAATGATATAGATTTTTATATGGACAGAGCTGGCTTGAACGCACAAAATTACTACAGTTTAGCATCAGATATTCTAAAGGAAATGGCGCCGATTCATTTTAACGGAGAAATCAGACCGGAAGCGGGATTGGCGTTTTTGGGATTTGAAACAGAAAAATCGGGCGAACGCTGGAATGTAGATATCTGGTGGAAAGGCAAGGCGGAAATTGACGATTCAATAGCATATGCCGATGATATCGTTCATCAAATATGTAAGAACCCCGAATTAAAAGAAACTGTCGTAAAAATAAAGCAGGATTTGATCAAGCGGAATCTTTATGGGTTCGATAAAGGGAAAAAACATTATCACAGCAGGGAGATTTATGATGCAGTATTCAAAGAGGGGATTGTCACTACAGAACAATTTATGATCGTTCATAACCTTTAGCGGCGGTTATCCTAACGGAAAATCCGCCGCTTTTTGTTGTTGCGGACTACTTCTGATAAAAGGCTTCTATCGCCTGTGCAAAAAAATCCGAAGCTCCCTCACCATATTTTTCATTGATCAAGGGCGTGATTTTTTCATTGCGGTAATACTGTGCCTGTGCCAGCATGAATCCTTTTTCTTCTTTTATCTGGGAAAACTGTTTCATAACAAAACCATATTCTCCAACGATCTCTTTCACTTCAAAAGAATCTATGGCGCAGTCCCGTTTCGCAATCAGTTTTT
>JAMPCE010000085.1 GCA_023666335.1 bacterium | reverse complement strand
CCGCCCAGAAACCGACCGTGCCGGAGAAATCCTCCCACATGCCCTTATATTTCCACACAGACTCCTTACATTTGCTGATAAACGGGTCAAGACCGTACTCCTCGATCTGCTCCTTGCCGTCTAAGCCCAGCAGCTTTTCGACTTCCAGTTCCACCGGCAGCCCGTGGGTATCCCAGCCCGCCTTGCGCGGCACCATGCAGCCTTTCATGGTGCGGTATCTGGGGATCATGTCCTTGATAACGCGTGTCAATACATGTCCGATATGCGGCTTGCCGTTCGCCGTCGGCGGACCGTCATAAAAGGTATAGGTCGGACCGTCTTTGCGGGAATCCATACTCTTTTGAAAGATATCGTTGTCTTTCCAGAACTTACAGACCTCTTTCTCCCTGTCCACAAAATTCAGGTTTGCGTCTACTTTTTGATACATAGCGTGCTCCTCCCTTTATGCTAGACAAAGACAGCCCTCGTCCCGTAAAAGGACGAGAGCCTGCCTTTTGCAATGTCTATGATAACTGCTATCATTTTGGCATCGGACAGCGAAATTGTCAAGAAAAAATCTTACTGCATATATTTCCGCAGCAGTTCCGCCACTTTACTCACATCGATCGGTTTGGATGTGTGATCATCCATACCACAGTCGAGGCACTTTTGGATATCATCCGAAAAAGCGTCGGCGCTGATTGCGATGATCGGAATCTGCTTCGCATCTTCGCGGTCCAAAGCGCGGATCGCACTTGCCGCCTCCAATCCGTTCATGACAGGCATACGGATATCCATGAGGATCGCCCTGTAGAAACCCTCCGATGACTGCGTCAGCATATCCACACAGATCTGACCGTTCTCCGCGTGTTCGGGCACCAGCCCGATATCGGAAAGCAGGGCATCCGCGATCTCCCAGTTCAGATCGTTATCCTCCGCCACCAGAATGTGCTCGCCGTCAAACGTAACGGGACCTTCCTCTGCCGCTTCGCTCTCTTCCTTAAATCTGCTCAGATTATAATAAAGTGTAGACTTAAACAGGGGTTTCACAATAAAGGCGTCAACGCCCACCTGCCGCGCCTGCTCTTCCAAATCGCTGTTATCGGCAGCGGAAATCATCAGAATGTGCGGCGTCGCACCGTATATTCTGCGGATCTCGCGTACCAGCTCAATACCGTTCAGCCCGGGAAGCCGCCAATCCGTCAGGATGACCTCGTAATCATTGCCCTTTTGATGCTGCTCTTCCAGCATCTCCAAAGCAATCTGTCCGCTCAGTGCGCACTCCGCCTGAATGCCGATCGATTCCAGCGTCGCCAGCGTACAATCGCAGAATACTTCATCGTCATCGATCACCAGCGTCTTCCATGCGGGAATATCGGACGGCTCTTCCGGCAGAAGCGCAATCTCCATATCCAGCGTCACATGGAATTTACTCCCGCTCCCCTGCTCGCTCTCCACCTGAATGGAACCTCCCATCGCTTCCACGATGAGTTTGGTGATGCTCATTCCGAGTCCGGCGCCGTGAATCTGCTGCACACGCGCATTATCCTCCCGCGCAAACGCCTCGAAGATCCTCTTTTGGAACTCCTCGCTCATACCGATCCCGTTATCGCTGACGATCAGGTGCACCTGCACATAAGCGTTTCCTTTTTCCGACGGCGTCTGGTAGATATCCAACTGGATATTGCCGCCCGTCGGCGTGAACTTGACCGCATTTTCCAGCAGATTATGCAGGACCTGATTCAACCGTACGCTGTCGCTCCACACGCTCTCCGCAATGATATCATGGACGTGAAGGTCGAAACGCTGTTTTTTGTCCCGCGCGTCGGGAAGTATGATATTCGCTACGCCGTGGATCAGTTCCGGCAGCAGGATCTCTTCCATATTTAAGATCAGCTTGCTGCTCTCCATCTTGGACATATCCAGCACGTTATTGATCAGCCCGAGCAGATGCTTTCCGGAAGCGGAAATCTTTTGCAGACAGGATCTGAGTTTCACGGGATTTTCGATATTCGCCATAGCGATGTCCGTCATGCCGATGATCCCGTTCATCGGTGTGCGGATATCGTGGCTCATATTGGAAAGAAATTCGCTCTTTGCCTGATTTGCACGCTCGGCAGTGTCCCGCGTTTCCTTGATCTCCTGCATCTGCCTGCGCGTCATTAAAATATAGCCGCTGAACACGATCAGAAACAGACAAATGATGACAGCGCCGTTTTTCAGCGCGGTATCCGCCCATTCCTCGCCAAACCCTTCGATCGTCGCATCCAGCTCGTTGTAGGGCATGGAAAGAATCAGATACCATGCCGAATGCGGCAGACTCCTGGCGTATATCTGGCGTCTGCTGCCCCGAATACTCATTTCTTTCGTATAGTCCGCATCTATCGCCATAGCAGCCGTCAAATCCTTTTTGTATTCCGCAAGCTGACGTCTCGCTTCGGCATTCTCTTCGGTATCGCCCATATGTCTTTCGACTTTTTCAAAATAATTCGTATCGTTTTCCCTGTCGCTCTGTATGACGATCAGACCGTCCGGCCGAATCACAAAATAGCGCATGGATTCAGACAATTCCGCGGAAAGCGTCTCTTCTATGTAAGCGATCGGAAATCCGGCTACGAGGGACACGCTTTCCCTGCCGTCCGGCAGTTTGTATTCCATTGGAACGCTTAAAAGGATCACATTTTCTCCCGCCGCATTCGTTCCCATCATCATGCGCTCCTCGCCGCTTTCGATCGCATGCATGAATGTAGCGGAATCGACCGCTAAGATCTCCTCGCCGTACAAAATCTCAAACGTACCATCCTCCGTGCAGAAAGCAAGCCGGTCAAATCCCCGCGCACGCGCGTTGTTGGACAAAGCCCCGCGCACGTTCTCATATCCGTTTTCCTGATTCGGTTCTATGTCATGCACAAGCGCCTCGACCTGCGACAGGCGCAGTTCCATGATCGTCGCAAAATGCTGCGTCGTCTGACGGCTCATTCCTTCCATATAGATCTCGCCGACTTCGTTCATGATCTTTGCGGTTTTTTCATTCATATCTCTCACCTGTAAAGTGAAAGTGGCACTGCACAGCAAGATTACGATCAGGAAACTCGTGCCCAGAAAGCTGATTGTTTTACGACGCATACGTCATATACCCCCCCCCCTAAAATTTGGTTGAACGGAAAAGGATCCACACGCTGAATTCCGGGTACGGGTGGCTCAAAAACCGCTTGTTTATCTAATCATACATTCTGTTACTAAATATTGTACTACAAAATACCGTATAAAGCAAACCAATTTCACAATCTTAAGAATCCGCCCGAAAGGCAGCCGCTCTTTCCTAGTCCGCCAAATCACAAAAAGCGGAAACTGTCAAAATCAAAATGACTGCCCGGCAGGAAGACGAAAGATACCGTCCAGCTCCCGCATAAAGGCTCCAGATCAAATTCCTGCAGCACATCCTCCGCGCTCTCCGGAAATTCCACGATCTGCTTACTTTCTTCCATTCCGTTGTAAAAGCGGATGTGGATGGTATTGCTGCCGTTATGCGCTTTTCCTTTTATGGCGATTCCTTTGATGTCCCGTGTCCCAAAATCCATCTCCGTAAATTCCAATGTCACATTGTTGCCGATGCCCTCTACTCTGCCGCCGTTTCTCACAAAGCTGTCGCCGTATATGCCGTCCGCCTCTCCGGCACACAGCTCCATCCACGCTTTTTCATATTTCCGGAACGAAAATCCCTTGATATGGATCTTCTGCCGGACATGGAAACTGATACAGGTAATGCCTTTCAGACGCCTGCTCAGTTTGAAAGTATCCTCCTGATACACATTCCAGATAGAAGGTTTTTGGTAAACCACATCCGCGATCATCTCGCTTCCCTCTTCTCCCGGGACGCCCTCCCAGATCTGGATCGGATATTCGTTGTCATCGAGCGCAAAGATGGGAATGGTGATCTCATCGCTTCCGACATTTCCAAAGTCAAGATTGTCAAAGCATACGATGGTGTCTCCGTCTCTTCCCGTCGCGACGCCTCTCTCGTTTCCGCATCCTACGTCGCCTTTTGCCACCGAAGTATACTGGCTTCCCGCCACAAATCCATACGGATCCATGTAAGCCGGCCCGAATCCTTCTATCGCAAACTCCAACTGCGACATGACCCGCGTTTTTCCCGTCCCGCTCTTCGACATGGCAAACAGGCGGAAATTCCCGTCTCCCACAGCCTTCATCACGGCGCGGTTCCCCTCGCATGCAAGGCTGACCAGATTGACCGGAACACCCGTATTGTTTACCGCCCGGAAGGTCAGTTCTTTATCGTCCGCCTGCGGCGGTTCCACATGCGCTTCCACGGTGATCGTATCATTGTCTTTCGTAAACAGCTGTCCGTTTAAGGATCTCAGTACGATCTTGCGCACGGGAATCTCTTCCGCCCTGCCGAGCACGATCGGCACTTCCCGATTCGCTGCCGACGTGACGATCTCCCCGCCCGTCTGCCATTCGTTCTCGCAGACACTCTGCACTTCCCGACATTCCTGCGCATAACTCTCGCAGACAACGGACGCGCTCTCCAGATTTTTTCCCGACGCTTCCACCGTGATCTCGCCCGGTGTCGTATCCGCCTGCACGATCGCTAAGAGTTTTCCGTTAAACAACCGCCTGCTCACGCCTTTGTAGGAATCGAAGTCCGTGCTGTCTCCGTTGTCAAGCCCGATCAGCCTTCCTTTTCCCGATACTTTTACGGATATCCTGTCACAGGCGTTTTCTACGGGATTCCCCTGTCCGTCCACCGTGCCGATCGTAAGAAAGAGCAGATCCCTGCCGTCCGCTCTGACGCGGGTTTCGTCAGGCTCTATCACGATCCTTTCGGAATTTCCGAAAGAATGCTTTTCCTCTCTTGCGATCTCGTTTCCGCTATAATCATAGGCAACAGCCATAAGCACACCCTTTTCATACGGAACCTGATAGTCCGCTATGATATGGCTTCCGCTTCCCGCCTCATGCGTAAGGTGCTGCCTGCCAAGGCTTCTGCCGTTTACAAAAAGCTCCACATCCGGCGCGTTGGAGCATACGCGCACGTCGATCAGCTGCCCCTCGTTAAAATCCCAATACGGGAAGATATGTACCATCGGTTTTTTCCGATAATCGGTCCACACGGACTGATATACATAGAAAGAATCCTTCGGGAAACCCGCCGTATCGATCTGCCCGAAGTAGGAATTTTTCGTGTGATAGGGCGTGGGCTCGCCGATATAGTCAAATCCGGACCAGATAAACTGTCCCAGCGAAAATTCCATATCCCTGTCAACCGTCGCGCAGATTTCCATAGACTTTGCGCTCCAGCTCGTCGAACTGTTGCCGAGCGCCGAGCACTGTTCATCTTCCTCCGCAAGGATCCCCTCTTTCAGCGGAAAATGATACACGCCTCTGCTCTGTACGATAGAGGATGTCTCGCTCCCGTAGATCACCCAGTCGGGGTGCGCCCGGTGATGTTCCTCATAATATTTTTCCGCGTAATTATAGCCCGGCATCTTGATGAGTTCCGCGCACTTCTGCGTATTTTCCCACGGCATATAGTTAGAGCCGAACGTCACGCGCGCATTTTTCATCGGATCATGCTTTTCCGCTTCATCGCGAAGATACTTCGTAAGTTCCATCCCGTGTGCATCCGCGTGGGTATCATAGATCTCATTGCCGATGCTCCAAAAAAGGATGCTCGGATGGTTTCTCTCTCCTCTGATCCAGCTTGCCACATCTTTTGCGGACCAGTCCTTAAAAAACCGCGCATAATCGTATTCTGTCTTCGGTCTCTCCCACATATCGAAGGCTTCCGAGATGATCAAAACCCCCATTTCGTCGGCAAGGGCAAGCGCTTCCGGCGCCATCATATTGTGCGCGCCCCGCACGGCGTTTACGCCCATTTCTTTCAAAATGCGGAATTTGCGCCGCATCGCGGACCGATTGAACGCCGCGCCGAGCGCGCCCAGATCATGATGCTCGCACACACCGTTTAACTTGATATGTCTGCCGTTTAGGAAAAGCCCCTTATCGGTGGTATATTCCACATGGCGGAATCCGATCCTCTGCACATCCGTATGGAGTGTCTCTTTCTCCGCCGAAAGCGTTGTTTGCAGGGTATAGAGCACGGGCGCATCAATGTCCCAACGCCGTATGCCGTTTACGCGGTAATACCGCACAACCACAGTATTTTCCTTTGCAGAGACTGCTGCGTTTTTTTCGGGCGCGTCACCGTATGCCGCCCGATCCGCAGGCTCCAGCGCGACTTCCTTTCCGTCCGTGTCATAAAGTGCATGCGCAAGCTGTGCCGCTCCTTTCCGTTCGCCCGCGATCTCTGTCTCGATCCTGATCAGATAGCAGTCTTCTGATTGTTGTCTCGAGCTTATATATACTGCATTTTGTGGTAAATAAGTCGCCTCCGTCGTCTGAAACCACACATTCCGATAGATACCCGCGCCCGAATACCAACGGCTGTTGGGGCTTAAGAAACACACGCCCACCATGATCTCATTCTCGCCCGCGCGCAGAAACGCCGTGATGTCCAGCGTAAAAGAAGAATACCCGTACTTCCACTCTCCCGCTTTTACGCCGTTTATGTAGACCGTGCTGTCCATATAGATGCCTTCAAACGTGAGAAACGCTTTTCTCCGGCTGTCCTGCTCATAGGTAAAGCGTTTTCTGTACCAGCCCGTACTGTCCTCGTACAGATTCAGCGTGTCATAGATCAGCCAGTCGTGCGGGATATCCACCGCCTGAAATTCCTGCGCTCTGCCTGTTGCCTGCTCGTACATTGTGCCCGGCTCTGTCTTTAAAAATGACCAGCCGCCGTTCCATAACATTTTCTCGTTCATACTGCACCTCCGCAAATTGCCGCAGTCTGCGCAAAAAGCAAACTGCGGCTTTTTCTGCATGATTGTTTGTATTATTGACGGAACATTACTGCTCCATCTGCCTGCCCAAAAACCCTGCCGCCGACTGGATCAGCTTCTGCTCCACCTCGCCCATTCTGGACTTATGATCCGTCTCCAGGAGAATGACGGAACCGATCACATCCCCTTCGCAGATGATGGGGCTGATAGCCTCGTGGTGAACATCCTCAAGATCGGTGCTGATCTGGATAAAATTCCTGTCGCCTCTGGCGGCTACCACACTCTCCCTGCGGTCGATCTTTTCCTCCAATTCCCTGCTGATGGACTTGCCTAAAAGATTCTTCATGCCGCCCGACACCGCGATAAACTGGTCTCTGTCCGAAATCAGGGCGACATGCCCGGATACCTGCGCCATGCTCTCGGCATACTGTCTGGCAAAAGTTCCCATCTCACCGATGGGGGAGTATTTTTTCAGGATGATCTCGCCCTCTCTATCGGTATAAATTTCCAGCGGATCGCCACTACTGATAACATTGACAGTAAAGAGCCGTTCAGCCTGATTGCGAGTTTTCAGGCGAACATTTGTAGTGTTCTGGTCTGGGGCTGCCGCCATAGAGAGCGTGGCTAACCGTCCGCCATCGTTTAATATAACTTTACTGTCTTTATCAAAATTTACCGAAAGTTCCTCTGTCTGCCGCCTTTCAGCGTGTAACAAGGCATCTACATCTGCTTTGAGTTTCACATCTATGTGATCCTCATATACAATGATCCTGTCAATGATAAGCTGTAAATCAATCCTGTCAAGATTAGGCTTGTTCAAAATATCATCAAACACATCTATCACTGTCCTTGCCAGCCTGTTAATTCTGATAATTTCATTCCTCTTGCCAGCCGTCAGATTGATTTGATTTTGCAATCCGCTGATTTTCAGCGTTGCCTCGTCCTCAAGCTCTACATAGGTATCCTCGATAATCTCAATCTGACTTGCCGCCGCCGGATTGGTTTCAAGTTTTGCTTCCAGCTTAGCAAGCTCCTTGATTTTTCGTTTTTTTATCGCTTTCAGTTCCTCTTTCGCATCACGCAAATGTCTTTCCAAAAGCGAAATTGTATTTTCATTTTCCTGTACTTCGGTAGCTTCATTCTTAATCGCATTTTCTAACTGCTTAATCATATCATCAGAATTATCTCTGACCTTTTTCACATATTCTTTTAAGATTGCATCCAGCATATCCACACGAGTATGATGTGAAGAACAGCCCTTTAGTCCTCTTTTATGATATGTTCCACAAGTGTATGCCGGAGCTAAATCTCCCCTGCTCATGGAAAACATAGGCGAGCCACAATCTCCGCAAAACATAAAACCGGAATATACATTGTCATATTTCTTTATGCCACGATAATTTGTCTTAGAACGCTGTTTTAACAAATCCTGTGCCAATATCCATGTGCGGTTGTCAATAATCGGTTCATGATGATTTTCAAACACATAATTTTCTTCTGGAGCAACCTTTACGTCAGTTCCGTTGATTTTCTTTCTTTTATATTTATGCTGGCGCAATGTTCCAATATAAAAGTCATTCGTCAAAAGTTCCTGTACCGTAACGATACTCCATGAAGTATAAGTCCTTTTTCTTTTGTATTCGTCCCCTCTTGCCTCTATTCTCTCTTTTTCTTTCATTCTCGGTGTAGGAATGTTCTGCCCTGTCAAGTAGTTTGCTATCCTTTTATATCCCCACCCCTCATTATATAGAGAAAATATCTTACGGACAACCTCTGCTTCATCTGGCACGACGGCAATTTCCTGTTTCTTCATATTGGTTATGATATATCCATATGGGACTACATTGATCCATTTTCCATCTTCCTGCATCCTACGAATAACGCTGCGTACCTTTTTACTTGCATCTGTAACAGGCATCTCGTTAATCAGGAAGCGAAACTGAATTGCCATCCAGTCATCAAAAGTCGGGTAATCTATGGTATCTCCGATACTGATAATCCGCACTCCGGCATCTCGCAAGTCCTCCAGCTCCACTAAACCCTTACTGTTTCTTCGGGAAAATCGGCTGAAATCCTTTACAATCAAAATTTTTATTTCTCCGTTCAGCAGCCTTTTCCTTAATTTCTGGTAGCCTTCTCTCTGTTCAAATGTATAACCAGAGCGATCCCGATCTACATAAAAACTCAACTTGCATTTTGGGAATTTTTTCTTGACAAATTCTTCAATAATACTCTTTTGGTTTTCAATCGAAGTATTGTCCTTATCTAATTCCTCGTCAACAGAGATACGGCAGTACCCGCTTATTTCTTCTACCAATAAAGCGTCTGTTCCTTTCTCCATCTCGGTCATCAACCCTCCATTTTGTTACAACATAAATTTCTGTTTTCAGATAACATTGTAACTTATCTTTTGCAAAATTGCAAGAACTTTCACGAATTATTTGCAGCTAAATTTCTATTGTGCCTTAACAAATCTTTTGTCACTTCCAACAAACTCCCACTTCCCGAATGGAATATAACAAATTTATATTTCATTTTCCGAAATTCTTCTATCGTTGGTTTCAAATCATCTATAATGCATTGAGCCTCTGCTTCTTCTTTGGTCAGCCAAACACTGGCAAACTTAAATTCTTCATTTACGTTAATTTGCATAGCATACCTCCTATCCTTTATTTTTCCATTTTTTGGCTTTGCTATACGGTTTTATATCTGCTAATCAAAATGCACTTACCTCAAATACACTTTGATTAGCAGATAAAAAAACACATACGGGTAGCAGGTCATTACTCTGCTCACATCGGTATCGCACCGT
>JAMPCE010000084.1 GCA_023666335.1 bacterium | reverse complement strand
ATCAATGGGCTTTGCCAGAAAATCGTCAAACCCCGCCGCAAGGTACTGTTCCTTGGCGCCCATGATAGCGTTTGCCGTCAGCATGACGATCGGCGTGCCCTTGCAGAGATTATCCTCCATCTCTTTCATCCGCCGCATCGTCTCCATGCCGTCCATCTCCGGCATCATGTGATCGAGAAAGATCATATCATAGTGCTTTGTCCTGACATGATCGAGGCACTCCCTGCCGCTCCCGACATCCGTGATCTTTACCTGTGTCTGCTTTAAGAGTCCGCAGAACACCCTGCGGTTCACGCGGTTGTCATCGACCAGCAGAATCTCACCCTCCGGCGCGCTGAAACTTGCCCGGTAAGTATGCTCCCTCGCCGCCTGTTTCGCCCGCTCCTGAAAGCTGCCGATCGGTTCGTCGCTCACAATTCTCTGGCGCAGATCAAAGAAAAACTTTGTGCCCTCCCCGTAGACGCTCTCTACCTGTAGATCGGTCTCCATCAGTTTCAAAAGCTGCAAAGAGATGTTCATGCCCAGCCCCGTGCCCTCGATATCACGGTTTTTCTCCTCGTCGATGCGCTCGAAAGCGGAAAACAGCTTGGGGATATCCTCCTCCTTGATTCCGATGCCCGTATCCCGCACCGTAAAATGCAGGACCACCTCCGCGCCGTCCCGCTCTCCCGCCACTTCAAACGTGACCGTTCCCTTGCGGGTATATTTGACTGCATTGGTCAATAAATTACTGAGCACCTGACGGATGCGCAGATCGTCGCCGAAAAGTTTTGACGGCAGCGAAGCGTCCACCTGTACGTCGAACATCAACCCTTTTTCCTGCGCCCGCAGAGAAAACATATTGTACAGGTCGTTTAACATACTGTTCAATTCATACTCCGCAGGCACGATCTCCATCTTGCCCGACTCGATCTTGGAAAAATCCAGGATATCGTTGATGATGCCAAGGAGCGCATGTGCCGAGGATTTGATATCCATAGAATACTTCTTCACGTCCTCCTCGCTCGATTCCCGAAGCACCATCTCATTCATGCCAAGTACCGCATTGATCGGCGTGCGGATCTCGTGGGACATTCTCGCCAGAAATTCCGACTTTGCCCGGTTGGCATTCTCCGCATTTGCCTTTAGCATCTGCATTTCTTCGATCTGCTTACGGCTCTGCGTGATGTCCACGAACACGATGGCATAGCCGGCAAGTACGCGGTTATTCCAGATCTTATTCGCGTGCACTTCAAAGTTGTGATTGCTGCCGGCATACTCAAAATAGTTATTGGCATGGAAAACATCCCGCAGATTCTCCTCGCAGATCCGCTCTCCGTTATGAAAATCGGCAAGCCCTTTGAAAAGTTCTTTCGCTTTGTCGTTCGCCTCCACATAGCCGCCGTCCGCATCCACGATCAGCACCGCCTCATCCAGCGTACGGATGATCTCCTCATGCGCCGAGACTGCAATGTCGAAGATATGATAAAATATAATCACAATTCCAAACAGAATCACGCCGAGCGCCTCGCAGGCAGGCACAGGATCATACCCGTTCGTCCATCCTAAGAAACCGCACACGAATCCGGGAATCGGAAAAACGCTGCAAATCCCCAGCGCAAACAGATTGACATTCCACTTCCCTTTCCCCATTCTCCTGTTTGCCAGGATCGTCATGACAAGACAGGCGATCATCTGAAAGAACATATGTACCAAAAAGATATAGTGCAGAGGACCTTTTTCCAGAATCAGATGCGGGAACAGACCGTCCTCCACAAAGGATACCCGCGTATAGTAAAGCGGCGTATAACGGTATCCCCAAATACACAAAAGCACGAAAAAGTCCAGCAGGAACATGAGCGCTTCCACTTTCGCGGGAATCTGATGACCGCTGTAGATCGCCACGAAGACAAAGAGGAACGTGCTGATAAAAACGCCGCCCATGTACTCCACCCGCACGGCGATCATCGCCTCGCCGATATCCCGCGACAACATTTCCAGAAGATACCCTGCGTTTTGGATCGCGCTCATAAAGCCGATACAGAGCATCAGCTTGGAAAGTGCGCTCTCGCGCTGTCTTGTCATCAAAATGATAAAGAAAAAGCATCCGATGACCATAAAAATCTGAAATACCACTAACCCTTCGTACATACTGTCCTTCGCCCTAAACCATTCATAAATTGATAAATAGGAGAAATCCCTCACAAGAGGAATCTCTCCTGCTCATGTCAGTTTCAAAAACCTCTGCGCCTACGCCATCGCATTCGCCTGTTTGTACTTGTAAAGCATCTCGGCATGGTTCTGCTCCTCGATCTGAATATCCGCCAGAAGTTTTCTCAAACCGGAATTGTCACAGGAAAAGACATTGCTGTTGTACTCTCCCGAGACCAGCTTCTCCGTGCCGATACAGTCCGTGGCAAGAAAGCAGTCATGCTCTTTGTCCGCGGCGTTCGCGCCGTCTTTGTATGTGCCCCTCGGCGCATAGTTTTTGCCCTGCGAGTCATTGCAGTCACAGTCCGGCACGTTGCCGTGAAGCGCCTGCCCGATCGACTGATAATGCTTCTGCTCATCCTGCTGCAAAGTGCGGAACAGACTCTGCAATTCCGTGTCCTTTGCCTGCGCCGCGTATTTCTCATACTTCGTGATGCAGGATTTCTCCTGTGTCTGTAAGTCGCGCAGCGCGGTCGTTTCCTTTTCCGTTAAGATCATGGTCAACACTCCTTTCTTTCGGACGTTATGTCCCTTTCTCCAAGTGTTGCCATTTTGCGGTGGATTTATACCAAGATTATACACGTTTATCCCTGAGAACACAAGGTCAATCCGTTCAGGAAATATGCAAGCGGATGACTCTCCCCGTGTCCCGGCAGCACCGTAATCTGCGGATCAAACTCCCGCAGCACAGGCAGTACATGCTCCCGATACTGCGCCGGATCGCCGTCCGTTCCCCGAAAGACCCTGCCGCTCTCTAACAGATTATCCCCGCCAAACAGGAATTTCCCGTCAAACACGATCAGGCTGCTGCCTGGCGAATGCCCGCCTGTTTCCAGAAGTTCGACTAAATGCCCTTTCCACATGATCGTCCCTTTTCCCGCAAAAACGGTATCCGCTTTGCAGGTATAGGGCAGTTCAAAATGACTGCGGACATATTGGTAGGTTTCTCTGTCCCGCAGGAACAAAAAGGGAAAGCGGGAGGACAGATTATGCTGCGCCGACACGATCCGCTCTGCACAGACTTTTCCGGCATACACGGTACAGGCAAACTGCTCCCGCAGCCGATTTACGCCCGATATGTGGTCGTAATGCTCATGGGTCAGAAAAACCGCCGCCCGCACGGCGCCTTTCACCTCCTGCGGCAGCGCTTCCTCAACGCAGGGATCTACGACAAAGATCTCATCGTCCTCCTGTATCACATACATGCGGGAATCCATCAGTTCAAAGGAATATACCAGGATCTTTATGCCGTCCTGTTCCAGCGTCTGCTTTTTCATGCTTCTTTCTTCGCCCGAACCAGTTCGCAGATATTGTCCAGGGAATTGAGGTTCTCCGGCTCAATATCGTCCGCGTCGATAAAGATATCAAAATGCTCCATCAATTCCGTCACGATCTGGATCACCGCGAAAGAATCGATCACACCGCCGTCGATCAGCTCCTTTTCCGCCTCAAAATCCACATCCGGGCAGATTCCCGTCAAAATCTGTAAAATCTCTTCTCTCATCTATCTCACCTTACTCCTTTCCGTCTTTCCTAAAAATCCTCCACACCGTAAGCGTTACAGAAAGCTTCCCACTGTGCATTCCACGCTTTTGCCTCCGCCGCACCGCTTCGGTCTTCCAGCCCGTAATTTGCATACAGGATATAGGCAAGATCCCGCGACACTTTGAGACTCCCCTGATAGGTCATATGCCCGCCGTCAATATAATCCTCCGCAACGTTCAGGCCGATCCGGTTTGCCGCATCAAAACAATTGTAATCGATGATATCCACGCCTCTGGATTCCAGATAGGCTGTTGTCGTCTCCCACCTTGCCGCCTTGTCCTGCGCGCCGCCCAGATCCGGCGGAAACAACGCCACGATCGTTATGCCGTTTTCCCTGCACAGGTCGATCAGCTTATCATACCACGTTTGACTCAGCGGGGAAATCTGTTCTTCCGATCTTTCCGCCTCCCACATCCCCGGAAAAATATCATACGCCTCTCCGTCAAATGACCCTCTGATCAGACTGCATCCGTATGTGTAATCATCGGACATATCTCGATACACATAGTCCTTTTTAAAATGCTCCGCTTCCAGTTCGTTCCAGATGCTGTGATAGCGCAGCATGGGAAACAGATAAGAAAGGACCGATTGTTCCGGATCCGCCTCATGAATGCTCCTGATCAGTTCCCATTTTAAGTCAGAATCCGGCATGGTATCGACCACCTTGCGGTACACGCTTTCCCGATCGATCGGCTGGTCATCGTCATACAGGGCGGAGAAATCGCAGCACACTACTTTCGGCTCCTGATACCGCAAAATATAGACAAGCTGGTAGTACATGGTCATCGCCGACTTATTGGTCACCGCATAATTATATCCGGTAATCCCATTGGTCTGAAAGACCGCCCCCCGGATAAACCGCCGTCTTTAATTCACTCGTGCCGATAAAAAACACATCATATGCGTTTTCCGGCTGTTCCTGCATATAGATATTCGCGTCATAAAGCGTATGATCCCAGCGATGATGCAGAATCTCCTGCAGTTGCCAAAAGATCAGACAAAACCCAAGCACAAAGACGATCACCCTGACACATCCGAATAATTTCCCTTTCACCCTGCTCTCCTTTTCTAAAACGCCTGATAGATAAAATCAGCGGTATGAAATTCCGGCCCGTAAACGCCGAACACGATAATGGAAAACAGCACCGCATAATACACAAGATACCGGAACACGATCCCCTGCTGCATCAGGAGCGTCCGAAAATGAACGCCTCTCTCATGCAGGATGTCCACCACGATGATCAGTACGATGCACGCATACATCAAAAACACATTTTTGTAGTCCAATCCGTACTGATAGACCGTCCCGTCAAAGAGCGTATGAAGATCCGCTTTCGCAAACATCCTCTGCAAAAACAGACCCGCGCCATGCAGATCGGCTGCCTTTATGAGAAGCCGTCCGAATACCAGAATGACAAAGGTTCGGAGCACCGTGAACACCCGCCATCCGAGCGTCTTATCATCGATATGGAACAGGCTTTTCCCTTTTTTATAGAGCGGCGCAAGCAGAACGGCGCCCGCCACAAACAACGCCTGATACAGTCCGTAAACAACATAGTTCCACCCCGTCCCGTGCCAGATGCCGACAATGATAAATACGATAAAGGACGCAAGCGCGGAAGAAAATGCTTTAGACAGATACGGATGCGGAATCTTTTTGGAAAACTTCATGACTTTTCTGTTTAAGGCGATCGGATAATAAATATATTTCTCCATAAATTCGCCCAGCGAGATATGCCACCTCGCCCAGTATTCCGTGACGCTTGCCGAGATGAGCGGCGAACGGAAATTCTCCGTCAATCTGATATCCAGCATTTCGGAGATTCCCATGATCACATCGATCCCGCCCGAAAAGTCGGTATAGATCTGGAAACTGTACAAGACCAGCGCATAGAAAAGCAAGACGCCTGCCGCCTTTTCATCCTGTAAGATTCCCATCACGATGATCCCGATGCGGTCCGCGATGACCACCTTTTTAAAATATCCCCACAGAACCCTCTGCAATCCCATAATGACGCTATCCGCCTGAAACGTGTGCCGTTCCCGAAACTGCGGCGCTGTCTTTTTGTATAAATTGATTGGCCCCTCAATGATCGCCGGAAAATAAGTCACATACGTCAAAAAGAGTAAAAAATCACGTTCCGCCGGATATTTTTTGTGGTAGATATCCATCAGATAACCGTACATCGCCAGCGTATAATACGACAGACCGATAGGGACGATCAGATCGGAAAGCGCGATCTGCCTTGCTGCCAGAATGCCTTGCAGCATCCGATAAGTATTCGTAAAGAACTTACAATACAGCAACAGACCGATATCCAGACAGACGCCCAGAAAAAGCCAGCCTTTTACCGTTCCGGCTTTTGCCTTTTCCTGTAACAGCGTCTCTAAGCGACGCCCGATCCCGTAAACGCAGAGCGTCAGCAAAATGACAACCGCAGCCGCCCCTGCGCCCGACATACTGACCATGCAGAAGAGCCCCGCCGCCAACAGGACAAATTTTTGCAGATCCGTTTTTTGCAGCGCATAATACGCGCAAAAAACCACAAACACAAACAACAAAAAAGCCAATGACTTGATACTCATGTTATCTTACCCGTTTTCCTTTGCCCCGATAAACTCTTTTTGCAGGGCGGTCCTGTCAATCTTGCCGTTCAGATTGATCGGCATTTCATCCAGCTTTTGATAGAGATTCGGCAGCATATAGCGGGGCAGTTTTTCTTTCAACTGCGCCGTCATCTCTTTCGCGTCGATCCCGCCTGTATAAACCGCGATGATCTTCTGTGACTCCCGGTCAAACAGACAGCAGATCCTGTCCACCTGCTCCAGAGAACTGATCGCCGTCTCGATCTCCCCCAATTCGATGCGGTGCCCCATATGCTTGATCTGGGAATCCTTTCTTGCCAGGAAAACGATTTCCCCGTACCGATTGTATTTCCCGAGATCGCCCGTCCGGTAGATCCGCTCCCTGTAATTTTTCTGCAGGGGATTGACCACAAAAACTTCGTCCGTTTTTTCCTGATTGTTATAGTACCCCAGCGCAAGGGAACAGCCTCTGACACAGATCTCGCCCGTCTCTCCCTCCGCCGCCGGACGATTCTCTTCATTTAACAGGAGCACTTCCGTATTTTCGCAGGCAAAGCCGATGGGAATCGGTTCGTCGTCCGCAAATTCCCGCTCGATCTTATAGTAAGTGCAGTCGCCCGTAGCCTCCGTCGGTCCGTACAGATTCGCATATTTGACCTCCGGCAGGGCGCGCCGCCAGATATTAAACTGTTTGGTCGGCATCACTTCGCCCAAGAACATGACCTTTTTCAGGTACTCCGGCTTTACTTTCTCAAACGTGCGGAAATTTGCGATCATACACAGGACGGAGGGCACCCAGTCGATACAGTTGATCTTCTTTTCATTTAAGAAACGGACCAACTGCGCCGGCAGGGAAAAGAGTTTCTTCGGCACGATATACATGGTCGCCCCACACCGCAGCGTCGCATAGATATCCTTGACGGAAGCATCAAAATAAAAGGGCGTCTGGTTGGCAAACACCTCTTCCTCCGTGAAGCCAAATGTCTCGCACCACCATTCCGTGAAATTGATCACGGATCTCTGGCTGACCAGAACGCCTTTCGGCACACCGGTCGAACCCGAGGTAAAAATAGCATAGATCGGATCGGTATCGATCCGTTTCCTGTTCCGCTTTGCCAGCTCCTCCGTATCGATCTCCTGTATTTGCAGCAGATCCTCCACATAGAAGACTTTACAGATTTCCTTGATCTCCTCCGGAATCTCGTCCGCCCTGCGGGTCAGAACCGCCTCTGCTCCCAGCGTATCCATGATCAGCTTCACCCGCGGATAAGGCATCGCCGTGTCGATCGGCACATAGAAAGCGCCCGTATAGGACACGCCCAGAAACCCTTCGATACATTCCACACACTTATCCATATAGACAAGAACAGGCGTCCCGATCGTTACCTCTGCAAGCAGCCCTGTCGCGATCTTTCGGGTATCTTCCTGTAATTCCCGAAACGTGACTTCTCTGTTTTCATCAATATAGGCTTTTTTATCGCCGTAACGCGCCGCTGTGCGCTCCAGATAATCCACTACGCTCTTTATCATTCCGCTTCCTCTTTCGTCTTCTGTTTTCCAAAACAGAGTATACCACATCAAACGGTAGTTGTCATCTGTTTCAGCCGCGCCACCGCAGTCGGCTGTCTCTAGCGGCATTTGAACAGATCCGCAGGCACATAATCCATATTGTGATCAAGTTTTAGGATGTACGCCGGCTGCTGCGCCACTTTTCCGTCCCTGTCATCATAAATATAATAATATTCCAGATACCCGTGGGTAATGTAACCACTCTCATAGATCACCCGCTCATGCTCATCATAATAGCTGTAAAGCCCCCGCAAAGTCGTGCCGAACGCCTGATGCGTGTGATAGTAACTCCTGTAAAACAGCGTATCGTCCTCCCGATATATAAATTCGATCCGCAGGATATCCTGCATCATATCCTCCGCCGACCATCCCTCGACCCTGCCTCTGGACACAAGGCACTTCGGTCTGCCGGAATCCGTGTATTCTATCCTTTCCTCATAGTCCTTTACATTCTTATTCTCCTCGCCTGTCGTGCCGTACACCGACCGGAAAGCAAACGGATCTCCTTTCCACTCCATCTCCGAAAAAGAGCACATGGTAAATCCTTTCATCTCTGTCACGACTTCCAGATCACTGTTTAATCGGCTATCATAGAAAATGCCGCACGCCTGCTCCCTGTCCTCATCCACATACAATTCCAGACGCAGACTGCCGTCTTCCTCATAGTACCGATACAGCGGCTCGCTGTCCGCAAATCCGAACTCTGTAAGGAGCGCCTGCCTGCTCTCATACTGCGCCAGATCCCCCGAATTGCCATAGAGATAATACTGCATGTCCTCATAGCTGTCGATCTCGACTGCCTCTCCCTCTTCCGGCTGCCGCGGTTCTTCTCCAACCCATGTTTTGATCACCGTGTCCATCTTGTAATCCCATAACAACGGAAGTTCGCCCCATAAAAGTTTATCGACATATTCCGCATTCAGCGGGTTTTTGTCCTCATCCAGCCGTATCGGCCCGGAAAAGATCGTATACCCCTCCAGTTCATCCCGAATCGTAAGCTGTGCCGTCTGCTTTTGCAGTCTGTAGTTCCTCGCTTTCTCGACCCTGTTTTTGTTTTCGTTCAAAAGATAGATTTCTTTTTCACAGATCTTGTCGTCATCCTCCGCCACCGTGAGCATGGCGGTTTCCCTGCACTCCGCATAGCGCGGTATGCCGATCGGCGTCGTAGAAAATTCTCCGTTCTTCCAGAGAAACAAAAGCCCCGTATCGCTGTCCGCAGAAAAGATTTCCAGATCCTCCCATGATGCGTAAGCCAATCCGTCAAAAGAAAAGGTAACTGGCTCCGTCAGTTTTCCGCAGAAGATCTGTTGTATGACCTTTCCGCTTTCATCATAATGACAAAGCACATAGGCGTCCTCCCCCTCCGCCGGGGCTGCCAGCGTCAGCTTATGTTCTTTCTGATCTCCCCCAAAAGGAAACGCTATCGGAATCTCGCGCCTCTCTTCTGCCGCTCTTTTTTCACTTTCCGCCATCGGCGCTTCCGCCGGAATGACCGCTTCCGTCGGAATGACCGCTTCCGTCGGAATGATCGCTTCCGCCGCCTGCGGCGTTTTCGTTCCTCCCGCGCCGCCCGCAAGGCAGAAAAGCGGGAGAAACCATACGAGTATTCCCGAAAAAATCCGTTTCTTTTTCATGCTGTCCGCCTCCCGCCTTTTCTTTCTTGTTTCTCATTTCCCGCATTTTTACTTCTTTTTTCTCATTTGCACTTCCATTTTACCAAAATTATGCTAAAATTGTAACAAAACAGATAAATTTTACGGTCATTTTCAAAAAGCATACCGAAAGGAGCCGCTGTCTATGGCAAATGATATCTTAAAAAATGAACTGTTTGAATCCTTTGCAAACGCTTCCGACAATATTTATATTTATGTCTGCGATATGAAAGCGGATTTCTCCCGCTGGTCGAAAAACACGGTGGAGTATTTTGACCTGGAGGGCGAATACATAGAGGGCGCCGGACCTAAATGGATGGAGCGCATCCATCCG
>JAMPCE010000083.1 GCA_023666335.1 bacterium | reverse complement strand
CCTGCGACCTCCTGGTCCCAAACCAGGCGCTCTAGCCAAGCTGAGCCACACCCCGCAAGGGAACTGACGCCGTTCTCACAACGCATTTATCATTATATAATACGAGATTTTCCCTGTCAACCGCTTTCTGCAAAAGATATTATGTCCCTTTTCTTAAAATTTCCAGATATTCTTCATAGGCAAAGGTTCTGTTCCGGCTGGCATTTTCTGTTTGCACAAGAATGTTCAGATCCCGCAGCCTTTTCACCGCAGCGGACACTGTGTTAAACGAAAGGTCAAGTGCCTCCGCCGTTTTTCCTATATCAATGATCGGATTCGCCTCAAGATACGCAAACAATACGCCCGCATTTATCCTTGCCCGCCCAAGTTCCCCGATCAACGCCTGATTCTTTTCATGAAGAGCTGTCAATTCATCAATCGTCTGTATCGCATCCTGTGAAGATTCCAAAATAGCAGCGAGGAAAAACCTGATCCATTGCTCATAGTTTCCCTTGTCCCTGACTTCTGTCATACGGTCATAATACTCTATTCTGTTTTTTTTCAAAAAGTAAGAAATGTAAAGTGCCGGTGTTGTCAGCACCCGATTCTCCATCAAAAAGAGCGTTATCAGCAGGCGCCCCACCCTGCCGTTGCCGTCAAGGAAAGGATGAATGGTTTCAAATTGATAGTGAATCAGCGCTGCGCGGATCAGATAATCCGCCGCGTCGTCTGCATGTATATATTTTTCAAGATCAGACATAGCCTCTTTCATATCTTCCGGACAAGGCGGAATATACCTTGCTGTTCGAAGCGTTGAACCCTGTCCGCCAATCCAGTTCTGAGAAATCCTGAATTCTCCCGGATTCTTCTCCCGTCCCCGTACATCCTCCATCAGTATGGCATGCGTTTCTTTGATCAGCCTGTTGCAAAGCGGAAAGGATGCGAGCCTGCCTATCGCATATTCTGTCGCTTTGATATAATTTACAACGTCCGCAACATCCCTGTTTGTATTGACATCGATCATCGGGTCAAGAATGTCTTCCAGTGTTGCCTGCGTTCCCTCGATCTGGGAAGACATCAGGGCTTCTTTCCTGACATACATGGACACGAAAAGATTGATATTCGGAATCCTTGACGATATGCCTTCCAATGCGGCTATGCTTTTATTTGCATTTACAAGAAGCTGCACCATTTCGTCATTCATCTCAATGGGCGGATTCGGCGGCAGCGGGCTTGGGACAAAAGATCTGTATGCTGCCTCCCCTGACAGATTGGTGCGAAAACCTCCGGCTCGATTTGCCACCTGTTTCTCTCCTTTTAATTTGAAATACTGAATCTATTATGACGTCTTTATTTCATTTTGTCAACTTAACTTGAAATGATTGTCGCTCGGCAGCGACAATCTAGAGAATGCTTCGCATTCTCCCTGAAATGGTTTACACTGTCGCAATTTCCTAATGATTGAAACGATTGTCGCTCGGCAGCGACAATCCAGAGAATGCTTCGCATTCTCCTGATGATATAAAAAAGGATGTGACATTCGTGTCACATCCCGTTACAGGTAATTCACCGTATAGTGCGCCTCTCCCGTCCGGTCCAGTTCCATAAGCACATAACTGGGTCTGCGGTTTTCCTGTCTCGGATAGCTGATGCTGCCGGGATTGATCAGGGTGACCGCGGATCCGATCTCCACGATCGGTCTGTGGGAATGTCCGCACATGACGATATCGACCTCTCTGGCGATCGCCTCCTGCTTGATGGTCGCCGTATTCATGGCGATATTATAATGATGACCATGCGTCAGCCAGACTTTATACTGCCCGACCATAAATTCCTTTTCCCGGGGAAGAGCAGAAAAGAAGTCGTTGTTTCCCTGCACCATCTCCACTGGGCAGCCCGCCTTTTCGCTGATGATCTGCTCGCTCCCCTCCACGTCGCCGCAATGGATCAGCATATCGTAGGGGCCTGTGCGTTCCAATACCTGAAACAGATTCTCATTATAACGATGACTGTCACTCACGATCAATACTCTCATAGGTTTCCTAAAATCCCCTTTTCTTCAGTTCCTCTTTCATCAGCGCAAGCGCCCTCGCCCTGTGGCTGATCCGGTTCTTCTCTTCATCGGTAAGCTCCGCCGCCGTGCGCCCGTACTCGGGCAGATAAAAGATCGGGTCGTAGCCAAACCCGTTATCTCCTTTGAGCATATAGCCGATCCTGCCCTCGACAACGCCCTTGGTCGTGATCTGCTCCCCGCCCGGGAACACCGCCGCGATCGCGCAGACAAATCTGGCGCTCCGCTCTTCATCCGGCACCTGCTCCATTCTTCGGAGCAGATCTTTGCTCTTTGTCTCAAAAGGCGTCTCCTCCCCCAGATATCTTGCCGAACGGATCCCCGGCTCCCCGTTTAAGGCGTCGATCTCCAGCCCGGAATCGTCCGCCAGCACCGCACAGTCCCGAAACTTTCCCTGTTCCGCGAGCGCATCCGCCACAGCCCGCGCCTTGATCAGGGCATTCTCCGCAAAACTCGTGCCGTTCTCCTCAATCTCGAGGTTTGCTCCCGCCTCCCGCATGGAAAGGATCTTTGCATCCACATCCGCAAGGATCGCGCGGATCTCCCGCATTTTTCCCTCATTCCCTGTCGCAAATATAATCCGATTCATATTTCTGATCCCTCTTTAGAATTACTTTTCGTACGACTTCATCACCGCATTGTAGATCCCGTCCGCGATCCGCTCGATGTAATCCTCCCTCTGTAAGAGGATCGCCTCCTGGCTGTTGGTGAGATACCCCACGCGGATCGCCGCCGCAGGCACTGTCGCGCCGTTTATCACATCGTCTTCCTCCGTCGCCTCGGTCAAACCGCCCGCCTTGCCGCTGATGGAAGTGACCACTTCCCGCTCCAGCAGATCCGCCAGCTCTACATTGCCAAAACCGGGAATGAAAAAGTGGCTGTTGTAGACGGCTGTCGTGCCGTAAAGTTTGCTGTTCTCGTCCCCGCTCACCTCAAGACGAATCAGCATATCCGCTTTGGTCGCCGTCGAGAGTTCCACCCTGTCCGCCGCCGCCGGATTGCTGTCATCCATTCTGGTATAGTACACTTTCACATCGCTTTCATCAAATTTTTTCTTGAGCGCTTTCGCGATGTTTAAAGTAATGTCCTTTGACATGACATTCTCCGCCGTGACCCCCGTTTCGTCGCCGCCGTAGGCGGGATCCACCACGACGACTCTCTCATACATCTCTCTGGGCGGCACAAATTCCACATACAGGATATGATCCTCAAAAATACTGTGGTACTCATACACCCCGTCCAATGCAAAGCGCAGATACGTCTTTTCTTTTCCCGCCTCAAAATGACCGTCCACAACGCACCCGCTGTTTCCGTAGACGGTGTTTTCCGCATAGTACTCCTGAAAGATCTCAGGCTGGGAAGATTGGATGCTCACCCAAAGCTCCTCATTCATATAGTGGTTTTCCAGAACGACTTCCTCCGCCTTTACGCACTCCGGCATCGGCACGCAGAAATAATTTGAAGATTGACTATTTCGGTCAATCACGATCTCATCATGTTCTACGGGAACGACAGGCTCTGCCTCCGGCTGCGGCTGCGGGGCGGAAACCACTTCATCCTGCGCCACATCCGGCACATCCACCGTCTTTGTGGCGGAATAATAGAGCATCACGCTCATAGCCGCCGCCACGAACAAAATGCAGTATACCAGTGTGCTCCTCATCAAACTCTGCGTCTGTGTCATCATTTACCTCTTATTTCCGGTAGGCTTTTTGCCCATATATTGATAAAAATAAGTCTTCATCATGCCGTTGTACAATTTCCTGTTTTTGTCGGCTTTTCTGCCGATGGCTGTTTCCGCCTGCTCGTATGCCGTGATCACATACATCGACCAGGAATCCAGCGCCATGTAACGCTCTCCCAGCGTCCGATACAATGCCTGTAACTGTTCTTTCTCCGCAAGTCTTTCCCCGTAGGGCGGATTGGTCAGGATAAAGCCGTATTTTTTCGCATGGCTCAATTTGTCCACGCCCCTCTGCTGAAAATGGATCAGTTCCTCCACCCCTGCAAGGCGCGCATTGGCACGGGCAATGGACACCATCTCCTCGTCGATGTCGTAGCCCTGGATCTGTGTCTTTACGGAAAAATCTTCCAGATCTGCAGCTTCCTCCCGCGCCGTTTTCCAAAACTGCGGCGGGATCAGTTCTTTCCACTCCTCCGCCAAAAAACTCCTGTTCTTACCGGGCGCCACATGCGCCGCCATCATGGCTGCCTCAATGGGGATCGTCCCGCTGCCGCAGAAAGGATCGACCAGGATCCGCTCTCCCCGCCAGGGCGTCAGCATCAAGAGCGCCGCCGCCAGATTCTCTGCGATCGGAGCCTTTGCGACAAGTTTCCGATAGCCCCGTTTATGTAAAGATTCCCCCGAAGTATCTAAGCCCACCGTCACTTCGTCTTTCTTGATAAAGACGCGGACGGGGAAGCTTTCGCCGCTCTCCGTAAACCAGTCGATATGGTACACGTCTTTCATGCGCTCCACCATTGCTTTTTTCATCACCGACTGGATATCGGAGGGGCTGAAAAGCTTACTTTTTACGCTTGCCGCCTTTGCCACCCAGAATTTCCCGTCTTTCGGGATGTACGCCTCCCAGGGCAGCGCACGCGTCCCCTGAAAAAGTTCCTCGAACGTCTCCGCGTGAAAACTTCCTATCTTAATAAGGACTCTCTCCGCGCTGCGCAGAAAGACATTTGCGCGGCAGAGCGCCAAAAGATCTCCGGCAAACGTGACCCTGCCGTCCTCCACACAGGTGATCGCCAGTCCCAGATCAGTCAATTCTCTTTTCAGTACAGCCTCCAGTCCAAAGTGACAGGGCACGATATACTCCAATTTTTCCATAGCTACATTTTATGCCGTAACGATATCCCTGTCAAGGAGGCAGACGCAGCAGATCGCAACACGCAAAAGGGGACGCAGACTGCGTCCCCTCCTCAGATCAGGCTCGCTTAGTAGTTGTCCTTGCTGCTGTTGCCGGAGCTGTTCTTGGTGCTGTTAGAGCTGTTGTTATTGCTGTTCTTCGAGTTGTTCTGGTTGTTCTTGTCCTGCTGTTTCTCGTTCTGATTCTGCTGGCTGTTCTGGTTAAAATCGTTTTTAGACATCTTCCATACCTCCTGATTGGTTTCGTGTTACAGAAATAGTATGAGAAAGAAGCGCAAATCTTATTCAACCGCATACTAGGTCTTTAGTACTATTTTTTTAGATAAAAGCACCAAAAGCAGCGTTGGTACTTTGGTACTATTTTTTGTTGCTTTTTCTCAGAAACGTACTATAATAATAAGTGTAGGCGGAGATACCCCTTCACTCTCCGCCTATAGACCCTTATATCAATTTTTTATACTCCCCTCAACAGGCTGTCCTTTTGGATAGCCTGTTGTATTGTTCTCTTTTTTTGATACCGCTATCGGCTCCGGAAGAACTGATAAACCAACACCACGATCAGCACGGGAATGATGACGGGCGCCAAAAGGGAAATCAAATGAAAGACCACGCCGATGATCAGAAGCATGACCACGATCACAATCAAAAGGACGAGCCAGCCCGGCATGCGGACAACGCCGCCCGAAGCCCTGCTCCCCTGCGGTTCGCCGCCATTCTCCCATGTCTCCTCATCAAAATTCTGATTGGTCCCCTCGCTGTAGCCCGCGCGCTTATTTGCCTCAATGATGCTTTTCGCCAGAAGCCTCGGGTCGCCAAGCGTAGAAAGCACTTCCGCTTCGCTCCTGCCCTTTCTGACCTCCATGTCGATATAATCTTCATAATAGCGCACATTCTCCGCCACCCGCGAACTGCTAAGACCCCCTGCAAGCGCGCGCTGCAGCCTGTCCATAAATTCTCTCCGCTCCATCCCGTTCCCTTTTCTCCTGCCTCTTTTCCTCCGCCTGCGTCCTGCCCTGCGCTCACATGGTCTGGTCCATACCTTTCCAGTCGCGCAGTTTTTTCAAAAATTCCTCCGGCTGCCTCTGCAGCCCTGCCATCATCATAAAAGACCGCAGCACCATATCCTCTTTATTGCACTGAGCCGTATTCTTTCCCGTATCCCGCCGCAGATTGTCCTGCTCCATCTGCCACACATAGCAGTCCGCCAGGGAATAGCCCTCGCATTTCGGATCGTCCGGCAGCGCATGATGCCCGAGATAATACACAAAGGCTTCATACAATCCCTGATCCGTCAAAAATTCGTTCCAGAGACTCTGCTGCCACTCCTGCGTCTTTCCCGCATACTCGCACAATCTCAGGAAACCGTCATATACTTTGAGTCTCGTCTGGTCAAACAGTATCATGTATCTCCACCACCGAATTTCCCGCAAATACGCGTCCTTCCACAACAATGGTCTCCACCAGCGTCGTCTTCGGATGCTCGATCAGGCTGATCAGCTTCTCGCCCACCCGACACCCCAGTTTTTCCGTATCCTGCCACAGAGTCGTCAGTGTAGGCTCAATGTGTCTGGCGACCCGAATGCCGTCATAGCCTGCGATGGAAATGTCCTCCGGCACCCGCAGCCCGCTCTCCTGAATTGCATTATAGCCGCCAAAAGCGGAAAAATCGTCCGGATACAGGATACAGGTCGGCGGCTCTCTAAGCCCCAGCAGATACATCGTCTCCCGATAAGCGCCTTTCGTATCGCGGTAAGGCGACATACGGATGTACTCGTCGGGAACCGCAAGCCCGAGCTGTTCCGCCGTCCGGTAAAACGAGGCGAGCCTGCTCTGGGTGACGGAAGAATCCGCGCCGTGGATATAGGCAATGCGCCGATGCCCCCTTTCCCATACATAAGTCAGAAGATCCTGCATTCCCTGCACATTATTGGACATCACCGCACAGACGTCATGAAACAGATGATCCAGCGTGACCGTGGGAATATCGCTCCGGACAAGCTCCAGGATCTCCGGCGAATAAAAATCCGTACAGACGATCGCGATCCCGTCGAACCCCCGCGATCTGCAATACCCCAGATAGCTTGGCGTCCCCGAAAACCGCCGATTCGTATTGATAAAGGTAATGTCATATCCTTTCTGTTCTACCGTCCTCTTTAAGCTGTCAAGCACAAAAGCGTAGTAATCGTGGGTCAGACCGCTGTAATCCTCATGTGCAAAAAGAACGCCGATATTGTAGCTGCGGTTCGTTTTTAACATTTTCGCCGCGGAATTGGAAAAATAACCCATCGCCTCGGCAGTCTGACGGATGCGCTCCTTTGTATCCTTTCCGATATCGCTCTGATCGTTCAGTGCCTTGCTGACCGTGGCTACAGACACGCCGCAGACCACCGAAATATCTTTCATTGATACCATATCCTACCCCTCAGACCCCGCTTCCGCCCCTTAATCGTTTTCGCATTCCCATTGTACAATACATTTCTTCGCAATGCAACGTATTTCACATGATTCCGGAGGTTTTCGGGAACGTATTATATTGATTGCTTTTTTCCAATTTCTTCTGTATAATTTAGGTATGCGGCCGGAGGGCGGTTTCCTTAAACGTTTACTTTCCTTTCGGCTCAAAGAAAAGTACCGGAATCGGACAAAAAAATCAAAAGGAGAATGGCGCTATGAAATTTGGTTACTTCGATGACGAAAACCGCGAGTATGTCATCACCACCCCAAAGACCCCCCTGCCCTGGATCAACTATCTCGGCTGCAACGAGTTCTTTACGTTGATCTCCAATACCTGCGGCGGCTACACTTTCTATAAGGATGCGAAACTCCTTCGCATGACGCGCTACCGCTACAATGATGTGCCGAACGATATCAACGGCAAATATTTTTACATCAAAGAGGGGAATACCGTCTGGAATCCCGGCTGGAAACCCACCCAGACGGATCTTGACAGCTACGAGTGCCGGCACGGCATCGGCTACAGCCGCTTTACGGGCGCAAAGAACGATCTGGAAGCTTCTGTCCTGACTTTCATTCCTATGGATGACAACTGCGAGATCAGTCAGGTGAAGCTGACCAATAAGAGCGGCAGCGCAAAGACAGCGTCCCTTTTCTCCTATGTGGAGTGGTGCCTCTGGAATGCGGACGACGATTCCAGAAACTTCCAGCGTAACTTAAATACGGGTGAAGTGGAAGTGATCGGCTCCACGATCTACCATAAGACCGAATACAGAGAGCGCAGAAACCACTATGCGGTCTATTCCGTCAATGCGCCCGTGGACGGCTTTGACACGAGCCGCGACGCTTTCCTCGGCGCATACCGCGGCGCGGCAAATCCCGAGGTCGTGGAAAAAGGACAGGCCACAAACTCTATGGCAAGCGGCTGGTCTCCCATCGCATCCCATCAGATCAATGTGACCTTACAGCCCGGCGAGAGCAGGACTTTCGTCTTTGTCCTCGGCTATATCGAGAATCCTGAGAACGAAAAGTGGGAGGCTCCCGGCATCATCAATAAAAAGCCTGCGGAAAAGATGCTTTCAAAGTACCAGACCGACGCTGACGTCGAACGCGCATTTGCGGCTCTGCAAACCTATTGGAACGAACTTTTGTCCAAGTACACCGTAAAGTCCTCCAACGACAAGGTGGACCGCATGGTCAATATCTGGAACCAGTACCAGTGTATGGTGACTTTCAATATGTCCCGCTCCGCTTCCTACTACGAGTCGGGAATCGGCCGCGGCATGGGCTTCCGTGATTCCTGTCAGGATCTTCTGGGCTTCGTGCACCTGATCCCCGACCGCGCGAGACAGCGTATCATTGATATCGCTTCCACACAGTTTGAGGACGGCAGCGCGTACCACCAGTACCAGCCCCTTACGAAAAAGGGCAATTCCGACATCGGCAGCGGCTTCAATGACGATCCGCTGTGGCTGATCGCAGGCACTTCCGCTTATGTGCGCGAGAGCGGCGATACTTCCATCCTCACGGAGCAGGTGCCTTTCGACAATGACGAGAGTCTGGCAAAGCCTCTGATGGAGCATCTGAAACGCTCCTTTGACTATATCGTGAACCACAAAGGACCTCACGCCCTGCCGCTCATCGGCCGCGCCGACTGGAACGACTGCCTGAACTTAAACTGCTTCTCGGAGCATCCGGGCGAATCTTTCCAGACTTTCGGTCCCTCCGAGGGTCCCGTGGCTGAGTCCGTATTCATCGCGGGAATGTTCGTCAAGTACGGCGAGGAGTATGCACAGCTCTGCGAGCTGATGAACGATCAGGCGGAAGCCGACCGCGCCCGCGCGGAAGTACAGAAGATGTACGACGCGGTACTCACAGACGGCTGGGACGGCGACTGGTTTGTCCGCGCTTATGACGCTTACGGCAAAAAGATCGGTTCCAAAGAATGCGAGGAGGGTCAGATCTACATCGAGTCAAACGGTTTCTGCCCGCTTGCCGGAATCGGCGTAAAAGAGGGACTTGCAAAGAAAGCGCTCGACTCCGTAAAGGAAAAACTGGACACGAAGTACGGCGTGATGATCCTGCAGCCCGCTTATACAAAATACCATTTGGAACTCGGCGAAATTTCATCCTACCCGCCCGGGTATAAGGAGAATGCCGGAATCTTCTGCCACAATAACCCCTGGGTCTCCATCGCGGAGACGGTCATCGGCAGGGGCGACAGAGCTTTTGAGATCTACCAGAAGACCTGCCCTGCCTATGTGGAAGAGTTCAGCGAGATCCACCGCACGGAGCCTTACGTTTACTCCCAGATGGTAGCCGGCGCGGACGCAAAGTTCCACGGCGAAGCGAAGAACAGCTGGCTGACCGGTACGGCGGCGTGGACTTTCGTAAACGTTTCCCAGCACATTCTGGGCGTTTACCCGACCCACAAGGGCTTAAGCATCGACCCCTGCGTGCCGAAAGGCTTCGGCGACTTTACCCTGACCCGTAAATTCCGCGAGGGCACTTATAACATCAAGGTCGTAAATCCCGACAACGTGGAGAAAGGCGTCAAGTCCATCACCGTGGACGGGAAAGCTGTGGAGGGGTGCGTCGTGCCTTACGAAAAAGGGAAGACGGCGTATGATGTGGTGGTGACGATGGGGTGACGTAAATTGCTTCGCAATTAACGTCTCGAGGATCGCTGCGCGACCTCGGATGACGTAAGTGATGGGTGCACGGAAAATAATTTCTGCGGAGTCACGCTTTCGCTCCATAAAAAACGTAACGGACACATAGATGACGAAAGAACCGTCATCAAGTGCCGAAGTTTTTTAAGGGACTCCTCCGAAATATATTTTCCTTAGCGCCAATCTACTACTTATGTAATCTTATCGGAAATGTCACCACACATCATAAGAAATGGCATAATATATGTTAGAACTTTTACATACTAGATTTAGATAATATAAATACGATTCTCAGAATCCACATACACGATGTTGTATGTGGATTTTTTTTGAATACTAGTTTTTTAAAAGGGCTTGTTTTGTTTTAAAATTTGTGACAAAATATGACTTACCGAACTCTACCAGAGGGTTACAGTTCTGGAATTTATGAAATCAATCTATCAGATTTTTCATAGAATCTATCCCATAATAGGAGTGTGAGTTATGAGCCAGTATTTATCCATCGGAAAGGTTTCCAAATTAAAGAACGTGAGCATCAAGTCCCTGCGCTATTACGACCAGATCGGGATCTTGAAGCCCGCCTTTGTGAATACGGAGACGAACTACCGCTATTATACAAAAGACCAGCTCTATCTTTTGGACGCGATCACCGTCTGCATCAAGCTGGGGATTCCTTTGAAAGATCTGAATAACTATGTGGAAAATTCTTCCATCAATCTGCAAAAACTTCTCTATGACGGCAAGATCCTGGCGGAACAGAAGATTCTGGATATCCATAACTGCCTGGCGACTCTGCAGGAGACCCTGCAGAATATGGCAAGCTCCGTAACCGGACTGGCAAAGATCCCGAAGAGCAAGAGCGGCGTCCTGCTGCCGGACGGCTTCTATCAAAACGAGATCGTAGCCCGCCGGATGCTCACCGTTCCGCTCGAAGAGATGGACATCCCGAAATATTACGGACAGCATATCCTGAAACTCTTTGTCACGGCACAGCAGATGGGCACGGTAGTCGCCTACCCGTCCGGCGTACTGCATGAATACCACAACGGACAGTACCGCCGCCATATGTTCCTCACCATCACCGGAGACACTCCCGCCTCGGAGGAAGTATCGCAGAGCGTCCGCACCATCGGCGAGGGAAGTTTCGCCTGCCGCAGAATCTCTACCCATGTGTCAGACTTTGAAACCATCCGCGAAGAAATGAAAGAAGTCATCAAGAGCGACGACTTTTATGTGATCGAGACCGATACCCTCTCCGAAAAAAACAAAAAAGACGGATACCCGTTCGAACTCGAATACCCGTTGTCATCATGAGCCGCGCCGCAGCCGCCACAGCGCCGCCTCAAACGGCACGCCCTCC
>JAMPCE010000082.1 GCA_023666335.1 bacterium | reverse complement strand
AATGTGCCTGGTCATTTTCGTTTTACTATTATTTGTAGCAGAGGAAATTATATACATACCCGGCGGCAGTTTTTGCGTTACTTTTTGATTCCTTTCGCGCCTGTCAGAGTTGCGTTTTGTAAAATATTGCTGTCAAACGAACTGAGTCTTCCCTCTTCTTCGCGCGCCCTCTTTAACGCCAGTCTGACCATATCGTCCAGCAGTTGTGCATAAGGCTTCCCGACAGCTTCAAAGAGGTAAAACGCAAGCGATCCCGGAATCGGGTTGATCTCGTTCACATAGACCTGATCGGTATCCCGGTCGATCATAAAATCGATCCTGGACACGCCGCTACATCCGAGGACGCGAAACGTCTTCACCGCAAGCGCGCGGATCTCCTCCCGTCTTTCGGGCGCAAGCTCCGCAGGCAGTTCCCGCCTCGCGGTCCGCATTCCCTCGGATGCGCCTTTTTTACCCGCCACATACTTATCTTCATAACTCAGGATCCCCTCCGCCCCGCCGGAGACAGGCTCCTCACACTCCGATGCCTGCGCTTCCTCGTAATCTCCCAATACCGCGCAGTTGATCTCCCGCAGATTTAAGATTGCATGTTCAGTCAGCACTTTTTCCGAAAAAGTATAGGCGTACTCCAATGCTTCCCGCAGCTCTTCGCGGTCTTTCGCCACCTTGATGCCCACGCTGGAACCGAGGTTCACGGGCTTTATGATGACAGGATAGCCGATTTTTTCCTCCACCCGATCGAAAGCCGCTTCCTCTTTCCCCTGATAATCCTTTGCATGGAGCGTCACGCAGGAAAGGACAGGGATATCATTGTCCGCAAGCACCGTCTTCATCACATATTTGTCCATCGTCACGGCGGACGCCGCCACGTCGCACCCCGCATAGGGAATGTTATGGAGAGATAAAAATCCCTGCAAAGAACCGTCCTCCACATTTGCGCCGTGTACGACAGGAAGCGCTACATCGATCTGCGCCACTTCGGAACTGCCAAACTTTTTCCCCGGATACCGGATCAGCTTCACGCAGTTTCCCTCGCACATTAGAAACACCCTGGCGCTCTTTTTCAGCAAAGCGGGAATATTGCTGTAGTTTGCGATATCGCCGACTGCCTCACCCGTATAAAGTTCGTTCTCTTTCGTGATATAGATGGGAATCGGCTCGTATTTTGCCCTGTCAAAAGTATTGTACGCCTGCAGCCCTGAGATGACGGACACCTCATGTTCCACACTCTTTCCGCCAAAGAAAACACCTACTCTGATTTTCATGCTTCTCTCCATTCCGGTAAATAAGTTTACGCGTAGACGTCCGGCAGATCGTTCTCCAAAAGGATCACTTTCTGTCTCTCGTCCGGAATGGCGTTCACCATTTGGAACGCCTCCTGTAACGTATCTACCAATATCATCCGATTCTGCGGAAAGCCCGCCTCCAAGAGCCCGTCCTGAATGGGCTTTGTCTGCTCTTTTCCGACCAGGATCGCGTAATCGCACTTGTCGGCGGCATAGACGCCCGCTTCCTTATTTTCTTCATACTGCTTCTCGCCCAATTCCACCATACCGGGGGTCAACAAAATCCGCAATTCCTGAAACATAGCCAGCGTGTCGAGCGCCGCCTCAAAACCGTTTTTATTGGAATTATAGGCATCGTCCAGAATGATCCTGTCGCCCTGTCTGATCAACTGCAATCTGTGCGGAACGCTCTCTAACTGCCTCACGGGATAGAGCAGTTTCTCCATAGAAATCCCCAGCGTGTGCGCCACAGCGATCGCCCCTGCGATATTCTGCACGTTGTGGCTTCCCACAAGCCGCGTGTGAAACTCGTGCACTTCCCCGTTTTCGTCTTTCATCCGAAAGGAAGACCCCTTTGCGGAAACGCGGATATCATACGCCCTGAAATCTGCGGCAGCCTCCCCTGCGCCATAGCTTACCACGTTTTTTTCTGTCCTATGACCCCTGATGTATTCATTGTCATAGTTCAAAAAAACTTTCCCCGTATCGGGCACCGCGTCCGCCAGTTCAAATTTTGTCGATACAATATTTTCCATCGTATGGAAACTTTGCAGATGCTGGGGACCGATGGAAGTGATCACGCCATAATGCGGGTGCACCAGATCGCAGATCTCTTTGATATCCCCCACCTGTCTGGCTCCCATCTCGCAGATAAAGATCTCGTGAAAAGGTTTCATGTGCTCCCGGATCGTCCGCACCACGCCCAGCGTCGTATTGTAATTTCCCGGCGTGCACAGCACATTATACTGCGCGGAAAGCAGGGTATTCAAAAAGTATTTCACACTGGTCTTGCCATAGCTTCCCGTCACGCCGATAATCCGCAGTTCGGGCATCTTACGCAAAATCTGCGCCGCCTCCCCGATATAATGGCGGTTGATGCCCATCTCGATCGGATGGTTGATCAGATTGACGAGCAGAATCAGAACAGGCTGTAACAGAAACAAAAGCAGCAGCGTAAAGCCCAGATTCCGAAGCAAAGGATGGATGCCGCCTCCGCCATTGTGTAACACCGTCATGCCCCACAGACTCACATAGATCCAAGGGAACGCCACGAGCAGCAGCACCAGCCCCCAGACGATCCCCGTCGTCACAAGCAGCCGCTTTACGCGCGGTGTATAGACCAGAGGCTTCTTTGCCTTATGCGGCTTATTGACCAGTATAGTCATTCCATTCAGCAGACAGGCTGCGATCAGGCACCCTGTATTTCCCACGAGCATAAGCGGCAGGGAAACGACCGCGTACAGGCATTTTCCCAAAAGCCTGCCCACATTCGTATGCACCCGCAGCCACTCTCCGTACTCGCGCGGCTTATAGGAATTTTGCTGGAACATATGCGTCAGGTACAGTACATACCGGACGGCGCCCACCACATAGGTGACAAGCCATATCGCAAAAATCACATTATCCATCGCTGTCTGTGATTCCTTTCCGTCTCTTTCAAAACTGCCAGACTATTCAAAAAACGCCCGCAGCGCCCCGTTCGCTTTCGCCGGCTGCTCCGCAAAGGAAAAATGTCCCGCTCCCTCGCACAAGACCAGACCGGCATCCGCGATCAGCTCCTCCATCCGCCTCGCGTCGCCGATGGGGGTAGCCGTGTCCAAGTCTCCCCAGATCAGGAGCGTCGGACACTGTACCAGATGAATCAACGGTTCCAGATCCTCGTTCACGACTTTTACCAGCGTCGCGCGCATCAGGGGCGTCGCGTTATTGTAGTCGGCGGAACCGCGCTTTTTCCGCATCTCCTCCACCGCATCCGGATAGAGAAAGTGCAGCACAGGCGTACTCATCAGGGCACGGCCCATCTTATAGAGACGGAGACTGCATTTCTGCCGCAGGCTCTTATGAGGCAGGATCCCCGCACTGTCGATCAGCACAGCCCTCTCGATCGTGAACGGCAGATTTTTTCTGGCATTCATCTTAAAGAAAACCCGCCCACCGAAAGAATGCACGACCACGCTCAGGCTTTTCACCTTAAAAGAGTCGATAAAATGAAGCACAAAATCCACATAATCATCCACGCACCAGGGCGCGGGCGGCTCCGGCGTCTTTCCGAAACCCGGCAGATCCGGCGCGATCACCCGGTGCGTCTGTTTCAGCGTGTCAATGATGCCCCGATACAGGGTAATATTGGCGCCCCAGCCATGCAGGAGAAGAATCACGCCGCCCTCTCCCTCGTCTGTATAGTTCACGGAAATCCCATCTATCTTTTTGACCATAAATTCTCCCGCGCCGGCATCTGTTTCGAGCCTTGTCTGTTTTATACCTATGTCCGACGCTTTCTAAATATGTTCTCACAGCAAAAGCACATATATGTATTGTACTGTATTCCCCTCATTCTATCAACTAAAAAATGACAGGAATCGCGCAGGCGGGCGGACGCCGTTTTTGCCACTCTTAAGAATATGCCCGCTATCCCGCCAGATAATCCACATAATCCTCCTCGCTCGCAAACAGCATATACTTCCCGTTCACATATCCCATGTAACCGCTCTCCACCGTGTATCCTTTCATAAAAATATCCTCCCTTTCCGTTCGTTTTTTGTTTCGAACTTATGTTCTAAAGAGAGGATATCATTTATTGTGTCCTATATTTCGGACTTATACATTCACGCAAACATTAAGACAATCCGTTCAGCATTTTATGCAAAAGCCGATACAGGTGCTGCGCCTCCTCTGGTTCCAGATCGACACAGGCGCCAAGGCTTTCGGGGATATGCACCGCCTTTTCTTTCAGGTCCTCTCCCTTTTGCGTAACGGATACCAGCAGGTTCCGCTCATCTTCCCGCGAGCGTTTCCGGACCACATACTTCTTTTCCTCCAATTTTTTCAGAAGCGGCGTCAGGGTTCCCGAATCCAGATACAGACATTCGCCGAGTTCCTTGACCGTCACTTCCTTTTTCTCCCACAGGACCATCATCGCAAGATACTGCGTATAGGTCAGATCCAGTTTATCGAGATACGGTTTGTATCTTCGGATCACTTCTTTCGAACAGGCGTAAAGCGGAAAGCACAGTTGGTTTTCCAGTTTCAAACAATCATATTTATGATCTGACATGTCCCTATCGGCTCCTTTATCCGGCGTTTCCATGTTATAAAAGCCCCGCGACCCGTTCTTTCACAATCTCCAGATCCGTCGTCGGCTCAAAACGCTCTACGACATTTCCCTGTCGGTCGATCAGAAATTTCGTAAAATTCCACTTGATATCGCTGCTCTTTGCATAATCCGGATCCTGTCTCTCCAGCGCGCTTTCCAGCATCGGCGTCAAAGGATGCTCCGGGTCGAACCCCGCAAATCCCTTTTGCGATTTCAGATAAGCAAACAGCGGATTTTCATTGCTGCCGTTCACCTCGATCTTGGAAAAGATCGGAAAAGTGATTCCGTAGCGCGAGTCGCAGAAAAGCACGATCTCTTCATTGGTTCCGGGCGCCTGATGCCCGAACTGATTACATGGAAAATCCAGAATGACAAATCCGTCCCCTTCATATTCTTCATAAAGATCCTGCAGGCCGTCATATTGGGGTGTAAACCCGCACTCCGTCGCGGAATTCATGATCAAAAGCACTTTCCCCGCAAAATCCTTTAAGGACTTCTCTACACCTTTCGCATCTTCTACTGTAAAATCATAAATATTCATATTACCAGCCTCTCTTTCCCCGAAGTTTACAGCAATTCTTTGATCTGCTCCTCAATCTTTTCCGGCGTGACCGTCGGCGCAAACCGTGCCGTCACCGTGCCGTTTTTGTCCACCAGAAATTTTGTGAAATTCCATTTGATCGCATTTCCCATGACGCCCTTTTTCTGCGACTTTAAGAACGTATATAGCGGTTCTTCTCCTTCTCCGTTCACCAAAATCTTCTTAAACTGCCGAAACGCCACATCATACTTTGCCTGACAAAAATTTGTGATCTCCTCGTCGCTCCCCGGCGCCTGATGCCCGAACTGGTTGCAGGGAAAATCAAGGATCTCAAGCCCCTGCGGCTGATACTTTTCATACAGATTCTGCAAACCTTCATACTGTGGGGTAAAGCCGCAACCCGTCGCCGTATTGACGATCAGGAGTACCTTTCCCCGATAATCCGCGAGCGCAACGTCATCCCCGTTCTGCGCTTTTACGGAATAATCGTAAATGCTCATATTGGTTCTCCTTTCTTTTGATTTTACAAAATTAAATTGTGTACAACTTTTATTCGATTGTACACAATTTAATGAAGGTTGTCAATATTTTTTGATTTAGGATTCAGTTCCCTCGCCCGCAGGCTCTTTTTGGATGATCCATAACGTGTATGCCGCGAGAACCACGCATAATACAACGGCAGCTATCATCGTAAGCATCTGCGAACTTTCCGCGCCGAAAACACCCAGCGCATTATTTGCACCGTGCGCAATGATACAGGGCAGCAGGCTCTTTCCCTTGTAGAAAATGATCGTAAAGCAAAAACCGACCGCGACCGCAAAGATGATCTGTACGATCGTATCGAAACCCGCCTGCCCGTTCAGCAGATTCACAATATGACCGATGCCGAACGTAATGCTCGAAATGACAACCGCCCGCTTGACGCTGCTTTTGCAGATCGCCTTGAAAAGAAATCCTCTAAAGATCATTTCTTCAAGAAAGCCCACGCCAAGCATGCTCACAACATGCAGCGCGCATTCGAGCGGGGACACAGCTATCGCAATACCTCCCCACAACCGCGAGGACACCATGAGCACAAGGGGCAGAAAGAATAAGTAAGTTTTCAGGTTTCCCCGAAATGCGCATAAGCCGTATTTTTCCATGAAATCGTTCTTTTTGATCCATACACAAAGAATGACCGATAAAATGACGCTTACAAGGGCGGTCACAGATTTATAAACGCCCAAAGACGCCGAAACATCGTCCGCCATACTGAGCGCGATGACATAGATCATGATCCATAGTACCGCAAACCAGATCTCACTTTTCTCGTATAATTTTTTCATTTCACTTTTCTCCTTTTTCTGCAAGAATCGCTCCCCGGTACGCCCGTTTCAGATCGGCAGCGACAACCTTTTCATCGTATTCCAGCGAATTATTTGCAATGATGCTGGCATATCCGTGCACAAACATCGAAAGCGTCACAAAAATTTCTTTCGTCTGCTCTAAAGACATCCCCATCGCTTCCTGCATAACGAAAAGAATCGGCGTCAGTTCCTCCGAATCGATCATTTCCGGCAGACTGTTTTCGACGGCAAATCCCGATTGAAAAAGAAAGCGGAACAGATTCGGTTCTTCCACCGCAAAGCGGATATAATTCATGCCGATCCCAAACATCACATCCTCCCGCTTTGCCGGAATATTCATCAGATACTGTGTGTGATATTTGTCCGTCTTTTGATAGACAGCCCTTTTCAGCTCGTCGATCGTCGCAAAATGATACATGACGGGCTGCGTGGAACAGTTCAGCTTTTGGGACACTGTCCTGGCATTGATATGTTCTGCGCCTGTCTTGCGGGCAACCTCAAATGCAGCATCAATAACCATCGTTTTCGTTATTTTTGCTTTTGGCGGCATTCTATGATCCTCCGCTTTTTATAATTTATGTTATATTACGGCAATTATAATTCAATGCACTCACTTTGTCAATTCTAATTTTCATATACCGCCCAACACAAAAAGGGCAGTTCCCGTATTTAGGTTCCTGCCCTTACATTTGCCAGATTCGCAACATCCGCTATACCGATACCGACATATTTGTTCCTGTATCTTCCGTCTGTTTTATCTCTCCCGTGCCTGCGTAGAATATCGGCTCAGAATCCTCCTTTGATGTCGAGGACACTTCCGCTTCCACATCCGTTTCTTCCGCCGCCGCAGCATTCACTTTCAGCAGGGCTCTGCCCTCCTCGCTGATCTCCACGGTGTCAACCGCCTGATCGCTTTGCTTCTCCTTTCGCTCTTCTTCGATCTTCTTCTGCTGTTCCTCGCGCTCTTCCCGACGGCTTTGAATCAGCTCTTTTTGCTGCTCTTCCGCGATCCTGCGGGTTTCCTCCGCGTCTTTCTTCATGCCCTCATCCGCTTCCGCCTTGTACTCGTAAGCGTCCTCCTGAAAATCGCCCACATAGCCCATCGCCCGCTCCATCATCGCGGTATCTCCTTTCAGCCGCGCTTCCTTATAAACACGAAACGGCGTATTGAGAAGCTCCATATTCGTCCTTGCCCCGATCAGACCCTCCATTGTCTTTGTGTGCATATGTCTCTCCTTTCCGAATCATTTTCTCCTGTTATCTCTTGTTTCGGCAAAGAATTTCCGTCTTTTAGCGTCCCGTTTCAAACAGCCCGTTCCATGTCATATTCGGCCGCTGCAAGCGGCAGCAAGATCGAAACGGCAAATATGCCGTCCTTTCTTTCCACCTTCATAACGCCGTTGTGCCCGCGCACTACGTCCCGCACGTTCAGCAGACCGATTCCATCCCCTGCCGCTTTTTCCGCTGCATCCATGCTGTTTTTTACTTCCAGCAAAAAACATTTTTTGACCATGCCCGCCTGCACCCGGATAAAAGGCTGCGCCCCCGGCTGCCACCGCCCTTTTTGCATTCTGCCGCAGGCTTCCAGCGCGTTGTCCAGAATATTGCCGAACAGGACGCACAGATCAAACTCGTTGACAGGACAGTGTTTCGGTATCTGTACCTCGCATTCCCAGAGGATATTCTGCTCCTTCGCCATCTGCCGCTTCTGATATAAAAGCGCATCCACCGCCCTGTTTCCCGTAGCCTCCTCATTTATGCCAAACTGTGCGCCGTCCTTCATTTTCTCCAAATAACCGCCAAGCCTTTCCCACGCCTGCTCATCCCACAGCCCTTGCAATGCGGTCACATGATTTTTCAGATCATGCCGCAGGCGTTCCGCCCGGCTGTACTGCTCCTCCAGCATTTGATATGCCGCTACCTGTGCCTGATACCTGCTGTTCTTTTTCTGTTCGAGCCAGATCCGATCCATACCGAATATAAATGTCACTACTGCAAACAGCGATAACGCCGACAAAACGCCCCATCCGGCATAGCTGAATATCTGGTCGTAATACAATCCCATAGTTCCGCCGCTTCTGACCAGAATGCCATAGCTTGCGCCCCGATCTGCGGCACAGACCACCGCGTCCACCACAAACTGCGGAATGAGCAATACTGCATACCACCTTGCCGTTTTTTCACAAAAAACAGCCCTGATCCGCTTTCCCATCCCGCACACCATCGCAACTGCCAGCCCAAAACCGCCCCATAGGATCAACGTCATTTCCCCGTCTCCCAAAACAGGCGCTTCGATCTGCCCGGCGACACGCTTCCAAACCAACAGCAGGACGGAAAGCAGGGCATTAAAGAAATGATCCGCCAGCGATGCCAGCGTCAGTGCCGTGACCACCATAGAGACCGCCCGCATTATTGTTTCCGCTCGTCCGCCAGACTGCATGGCACGATACCTCCTTTCTTCCGCATATAAGTAAGAAACTCCCCGCAGAATGCTTCATACCGCCTTTTTGCGATCGCGATCCGCTCTCCGTTATCAAGGATCAGTTCCTGCCTGTTGTATCCGTCTACATATTTGAAGTTGACCAGATAGCTTTTGTGACAGCGGAAAAAACCTTTCCCCAAAAGCTCCCTTTCCAAACGACCGATCTGCTCATAGAAACTGAAAACGCCGCCTGCCCCGTGCGCCTCGATCACTCTTCCCCTGATCTCAAAGTAAAAAATATCATCTAATAAAAGCTTTTTCCGCTGTCTGTCCCTGCTTACCACCATAAATGCCTGCGACTTCTCTTCCGTTTTGCTGACCGCCCTTTGCAGTACCCTTTTTAGTTTTTTCTTGTCGATTGGCTTTAAAAGATACTGAAATGCCTCCACGTCGTAAGCGTCAAATACATACTCCCTGCTGGCGGACAAAAAAATAAGCAGCTTGCCGTACGCTTTTTGCCGAATGATCTGCGCCGTCCGCATCCCGTCTAAGCCCTCCATGATAATATCCAGAAAAATCATATCGAAAGATTCCGACGACCGCAACAACTCCTGTCCGCTGTAAAACTGCCGGATCGTGCAGGGCACTTTCCTTTCCTCTAAAATCTCCCTGATCATTCCGGCGGTCTTACTGCACTCCCTGACCGCATCGTCGCACACCGCGATCCATAACATTTTTTGCTCCCTTTCCCTGTTCCTGATCTTTTGTTACTCTTTCCGTCATTTTATATATCGGCACAAAGTACAGAGCGCTCCTTTTGTTGTCATAAACGGTGCGTTTCGTGTCGTGACCGTTCCGTGCAAAACACGTTTCCCGCATTTTCCATTTAAATAAGCCTCAACAGTCATAATCTTAAACTCTGATGAATATTAAGGCTTTACCATAAAGTGTCATTATTTTTATGACTCGTTTTACAGATCATACAGGCTTGGCAAAATGCCTTGTCGAATGATATACATTGATATTTCACACACTTTTTCTACCGGTATCCTATTTTCAGTCAAAAGCCATAATTCCAACAGTTCCATAATGCCCCCTCGCGCAAAGGCAAGTATCATTTGTTCCTCAACAGTATCTTTTGTGGCAGGTATTTTCTCCATCAAGAGATTTGTGAGTTCTCCTTTTAATGTATGGGAAAAGACTGCATCTCCATATTTTCCCATTAAGATTTTCAAATAACTTCTTTGTTCCTGATAAAACGCTCCGATTTCTTCCATCAGGTCTTCCATGTTTACTTGTGATATTGCATCAAAATAAAATATCAGTTTTTCTTTCAGATAGGCAATCAATTCTTCTTCCTTTTCTTCCCGGATTTCATATACATCGTGATAATAACGATAAAAAGTTGCCCGATTAATACCGGCTGTTTTTATAATGTCCGTAACATAAACCCTGTTGATCGGCCTGTCGTGATAAAGCTGCCAAAACACTGTACAAATATTATTCTTTGTTTTTTCCGTAATATCAGGTCTTTTACGCATTTTCCCTCCATAATGCAACACTTATCTCTCGATTGTCGATTGATACACGTATCTCTTTGCCGTAAAATGAAATAAACACAAGGAGACGGCTAAAATGAAAAAAACAGTAAAAATTTTTTTGAGTAATTGGGTTTGGCTCTGTGCCATTGCAGGATTAACCGCAATGATATATCTTATTCTAAAATGGGATTCCCTAAGCATTCTTCTTCGCATCAATCTCATCAGTTTTATTGCGATTAATGTTCATGAAGTGGAAGAATACGGCTGGCCGGGCGGCGGACCGATTATGGCAAATATCATTCAGAGGGGCAAAAAATTACCTTTTAACAGAGAAGCGTTTCCAAATGACGCGCCCATTGACCGCTATCCGTTGAACCAATTCTCTACCATGTGGGGAAATTGTCTTGTCGTGTTCACCTGTTATCTTTTCCCGCTAATATGGCCTGAGAAGATTGCTTTAAGCATGATGCCGATTTTTATGGGGATGTTGCAGCTTCTCGTTCATGGCGGTATGGGCATAGCGATTCGGGCTCCCTATAATCCCGGATTATTCAGTGTCGTATGTATCCATATCCCTGTTGGAGTGTATTACATCTGTTATATCCTGAAAAATGACCTTGCAGTCGGCACAACATGGCTGATCGGCATCTTATACTTATTATTTGTTATGATTTTTGTTGTTGCGCTTCCCACTTACAAATTCTTTCCAAATATGGATACCGGATACCCGTTTACCGAAAAAGAAGTAAAACGGTATGAGCGCATAAAAAAACTGATAAAAAACTGAGCGCCCGGATTAGCTTTCTATATACTCTGACGCTGTGCGGTTATTTTATTGTGATTTTGGTAGTGATTTGTTAGACAATCGGATTTTTACCAACGCGTCATATTCCTTTCAAACTTTGCAGTATATGCCTGTTTTAATTCATCCGCAGATATTCCATAGCACAACATAACCTCAGTATAATACATAAGAACATCAGCCATTTCTTCCACAAGATCTTTTCTTAATGCAATGTCATGAGACGCTTCTATATCGCCATGTTTTTTGACAATATCAATCACTTCGCCAATTTCACCTACCATCCAAAGCAGTTTATGTTTGCCGGCTTCGGGAGAAAGTTCTTCCCATTTCCATTTATCTTTGTATTGATCCTGGAGCTTTTTCTGCATATCTAACATTTCATTAATACCGAAATCAGCCATCCCTATTCTTCCTCCAAATTCCTTTTTGTATTTCTAATAGAATAGCACAATCACACTCATATTTCTATGGCATTTTCCTTAAATTTCCATATATGCTATACTCAAAAAAATTTGAAATTACCTATTGACTCTCACGGAGCGTCAT
>JAMPCE010000081.1 GCA_023666335.1 bacterium | reverse complement strand
TGTATTCTTAGTCATTTATTATAATGCGTACTCCGCAGATTGTCAATATGACGCAAGAAAATGTTTCTGTTCAAAACTCACACATCTATGTTAAAATCATTCATAAGGTAACGTGAACAGACGTTATGTAAGCAGGCGGATTGCAAAACTTGCGAAAGGTTGGAAAATTTTATGCAGACATCCAAAAGTGTTTCTGAAACATCTTATAAACCTGTTTCAATCGACGGAAATACTGTGAATATGGACAAGGGTACGGTTTACAGGGGACTTGGAGCCGTTACGGCAAACAATTCCTCACGCCTGCTCATGGATTACAAATCAAAACATCCCGACGCCTATTGGGAAATCATGAACCTGCTTTTTAAACCCGATTACGGCGCAGGACTTACGCACATAAAAATCGAATTCGGCTCGGACGTAAACTCCACTTCCGGAACAGAGCCGTCCATCATGCGTTCCGCTGACGAAACGGCGGACGTTACCCGCGGGGCCGGCTTTCTGTTTGCGGCGGACGCGCTTTCCATCAATCCCGATATTACCGTAGATTTGCTCCGTTGGGGTGAACCCAAATGGGTCACGAACGCGTTTGCGGTATCGCAAAAAAACGGCTTTGAAACGCGGTACAAATGGTACAAAGCTGCCATCGACGGCATGTATGACAAATACGGGATAAAGTTTACTCACATCAGTGCGGATATGAACGAGACAGGCGCGGTCGATACCGATTGGATCATTTATTTTGCCAACAGGCTGAATAACGAGACTGACCGGCGTTACGATTACAGTGAAATAAAAATTGTTGCCTCAGACGAGATCGGTTCTTGGAAAATCGCCAAGGAAATGATGCAGAATGATACCTTGCGCGAAGCGGTAGACATACTTGCCGAACATTATAACACCTATGCAGACGACAGCGCCAAAGAGCTAAACAAAACCTATGACAAGGAACTATGGTACACAGAGGGAATTGCTTCCACAAATATAGCAAGGCTTTCCGTAACCGGCAACGGCAGCGGTATTAACGGTACGAACGGCGCATTGGACGTTTGCAACCGCATTATAAACGGCTACTATAACGGCAGAATGACTATGTATGAATATCAGCCTGCCGTGGCGGCGTATTATTCGGGCGTAAAATATTTTCCAAAATCATTGCTGAATGCGCAAAATCCTTGGAGCGGATATTATGAAGCCGATTGCGGCATATGGACTTCGGCGCATTTTACCCATTTTTTCAAAAACGGCTGGCGTTATATAGACAGCGGCTGTTTTGGTGACGGCAAAGAAAGTCACTTCATATCCGAAACCACAAATAACTATATGACCGTTACCGATATCGAAACGGGAGATTATTCCATTCTGATCTGCAATGACAGCGAGAAACAGCGCAATTACACCTTTACCTTGGAAAATATGAAGAAAGCCGCCGCGCCCATTGCGGTATGGGAAACGAGAGGCCCCGACAAAGGGCAGGCTTATGACGAAAATTATTTCAAAAAGATCGGCGCCTGTCTTCCCGCAAAAATTGACGGAAAATACGTCTATTCGATCGAGGTAAAGCCTTATTCCATAATGACCCTTACAACCCTCGACAAGACTGTCGATCCCTCCGTCTCGTACTGCAAATATGAGGATACCCCGCTTGACATCAACTATACCGATGATTTTGAATACGCAGATGAATTTCTTTCCGAAAGAGGAAACGCACCACTTTACACCACAGATTACGGCGGAGCTTTTGAAGTCGCGGAAGTCGAGGGAAACAAGGTTCTTATGCAGATGATAAATCATGACAACAAGCCCACCGACTGGCGTTACAGAGGTACGCCTAATCCCATAACATCTCTCGGAGACGACCGTTGGAGCAATTATTCTGCGGAGATAGATTTTAAATTCGACGGAAACGGCTGCGGCGATGACAATTATATTTTTCTCGGCAATCGCTATCTTTGCGCCGAGATAAACCCGGACACCGCCGAAAACGGCTATGAGCTTAAAATTTACCCGTCCGGAAAATGGGAACTGAAAACCAACAGCCGCACCATCGCTGACGGAAAGGTCGACAACTTTGACCCGAATGTTTGGCATACTGCCAAAATTACAGCGGACAGAAATGTCCTTACAGCCGCCGTTGACAGCGCGGAAGTATTTGAATATGTCGACGAAGCCGCATACAACTATTCGGGTCGTGTTTCACTAGGCAGCGGGCTTTATAACAATATTTTTGACAATCTGAAAATAGCCCCCGCAGGCAAAAACAATGTGGTTACGCGGCTTGACGACCACGCCCCGAATATAATGTATACAGGCGGCTGGGACAGAACTGCTTCTGACGGCTATGTTCACTTTAACCGCACACGTTCAAAAGCGGTGGTAAACAAGGAAAATACGGACGAAAAGAGCTTTTCATTTTTCTTTGAAGGGGACAGATTTGCTCTTATCGGGCAGACGGGTACAGCCGAATTTGAGGTTTATATTGACGGAGCGTTTTTTGAAGCCGCAAAAACTTTAGGCGCAGAGGCAAGACAATGCTACTATGCGGCGGATATTGAAAACGGCTTACATGCCGTCAAAGTCATCGTTAAAAGCGGAGATTTTTATCTTGATGTAATCGAATATTGATAAAATCAGCCTAAATCGGGTTCGTCCGCAAGGGTAATTTTTTCCGCGCACTTTCCCTCTGTCTCAAAAATGATTACGGTATTTCTGCCGATTTTCAGCAAGGGCGCGGGAACATACAGCCTTTTCTGCGGACCGATCTCCCAAAACCTGCCGAGGTTGAAGCCGTTTATAAACGCGCATCCTTTGCCGAAATTTTCGGTGTCAAGGAATGTGTCACACTGTTCCCCGGCATCAAATTCAAACTTGTAAAACGCGGCGGAATTTCCCTCAGAAAATTCCGAAAATGTGATTTTCTCAAGCTGGTTCTTATCCAAAGGCAGGGGAAAAATTTCGTATCCAAAATAACGGTGGTCGTTGATCTTCACACCACCCGAAATTCCTTTTCGCTGATTTTCAAGGTTCGTGCCAAAATTCTCGCGCCCCATATTTTCGCAAAGCAAGTCGATTTTTCCGCCCGCTTTTTTATTTTCCGGCTCAAACTTTTCCCCGATATTTTCCGCGAAAGCCGTATACAAATATTTCTCATCGTGATAGCACAAAACCCTGTCGGCGGCGTTTTCAAGTCGTATCTCGTTTACCGTTTCGCCCTCGCTGACATTCAGGCGATACAGAATATAGCCGTAATTTTGCCCGATTTCCTCCATTGTCAACGGGTACACGGATCTTACAGGCTCGGAAATTTTTTCAAGAACCGCAAGCAAGTCCGCTTTGCCAGTGCAGAAAATTTCACCGTAATGCTTACGTTTCATTTTTGTTGTAAGCGGCACTTCCCGAACCGTTTCGTACTTTGAGATCGTCTCTCTGAAAAGCCTGTATTTCTCGGTGATCTGACCATCTTCCGTCAGCGGCGCATCATAGTCGTAGGAAGTCACGTCGGCTGTTTTGTTTCCGCAGTTTCTGCCGCTCATAAATCCAAAGTTGGTTCCGCCCTCGAACATATAGAAATTGAGGCTGCCCTGTTTGAGAAGCTCCTCGAGTTCGGCATTTGCCTTGTCGGGCGGAGTGGTGTGGTGTTCCCCGCCCCATGCGTCGAACCAGCCGTTCCAAAATTCCATACACATCAGCGGTTTGTCATCGCCCATAAATTTTTTCATCTGCCCGAACTGCCACTCGGCGGCAGAACCGAAATTCCCTGTGGGCAACGCACCGTCCACCATTCCCGATTTGAAAATCGGTTCGCTCCAAGGTCCGTCCGAGGTGACAAACGGCACGGTTATCCCAAACTCCCGCATCGTATCCCGCAGAAATGCAAGGTATGCCGTATCATTGCCGTAATAGCCGTACTCGTTTTCAATTTGCACTAAAATAATGCCGCCGCCCCTGTCGATTTGGTACTTCGCAATCTTTGGCATAAGTACGCTGTAATATTCCCGCACCGCCTCAAGATAAGGCTTGTACGAACATCTCAAACGCATATTTCTGTCTTTGAGAAGCCATGCGGGAAGTCCGCCGAACTCCCATTCCGCACAGATGTAAGGAGAAGGTCGGACTATGATATGAAGTCCCAGTTCCTGCGCGGTTTCAATAAATTTGCAGATGTCCCGCGCACCGTTCCATAAAAATTCACCCTTGTTTGGCTCGTGAAAATTCCATGGAATGTAAGTTTCAACGGTGTTGCACCCCATATTCACCAGCTTTTCAAGACGGTCGCGCCAATATTCCGGAAAGATGCGAAAATAGTGTATTGCCCCCGAAATTATGCGAAACGGTTTGCCGTTAAGGTAAAATTTGTCTCTTATTTCAAGCATAACGATTCTCCACAAAAAAGAACGGATTCTTTATGGTCAATTTTACATCGTCTCCTTATCAAATGCAACGGGAAATTATTCGTTATACCAATACCCCTTTTCATCCGTTTTCCGCGGGTGTTCTTTTGCGATGTCGCTTTGATCTCCCACGATCCAATAATCGCACAGATCGCTGCCCGCGCAGGTATGCCTGCGGATCAACGCAGCATTTATCATATCCATCGCCGGATAATCGGTGTTGCAGAATGCGGGCATCAGATCAAGATACCCGTGCTCCTTTGCAAACTCTGCGATCGGACAGCGGCGAAACCGATATCTCACGCCTTCTGTTTTATCGTACGGCTCTACCTCCATGATGTAGCCTGCCGACTGCTTTTGGAGTTTACGATCCTTTTTTGCCGTTATCACAAACCCCAGATGCAGAAGCCTTTGCAGGAGCGGCTTGTTTGCATTGACGACACCGGCTAATTTTTGAAAAGCCGGAAGAAAGACCTCCACATTCATTTCATAAAGTTCGTCGATCGACGGCTTTGGCTCAAGGACTTCATAATAGGCAAAGAGCATGATGCAGTCATAGGTTCCGCCCACGCCGTTGTGCGTGCTCTTCTTCCCGCCAAGATACGGAAGATCCTCCAGAAAAGCCGCATACTGCGTCCGCATGTTTTCCCACACCCTATCCGCATCACCCGCATCGTATCTCGCGGATAACTTTTTCCGGATGACCTTTTCTATCTCAGGCGAATACATCATATGTTTTTTCAAATCAATATGCAATGGAAATGCCTCCTTATTGTTCCGTCGTTTTGATCAGGTCATATAAATACAGATCTTCTTCTATTTTTCTTGTCCCCGCAAGCTGCATTCCCACGCGGATATATTTGTCGCGTTTCAGCCTGCCGTCCGTATCCAGAATGCACGGGACTTTCTTCTCCTGCCCCGCCCGAAAGGCGATATCCAGCGTTTTTCTCAGATATCCCTGACCCTGATACGGTTTTGTGACCGCCACGAGTTCGATCTTGATAAACTTCTTTTTCTCTTTCTTCATGCGGCTTTCCAGCGATTTCCCGCCCCTGCTCAGTTTTTTCAGGTAAGCGATACTTCCTTTCAGACCAAGCGATCGCAGACAGCCCTTTACGATTTCCAGCGCCGCCGAAGCGGAAGGATTTTCCCCCGCCTCATGAAACAGGATATATCCCTCCCGCCTCCCGCTCGTAGTATGCAGCCAGCCCATGCGGACTCCCGCACGGACAAACGCCCGCATATATACCTTGACCGCCTCCTTGTCCGGAAAAAGGTCAAACAGCCCCTTTTCATCGTCTTCATACCGGTAATCGGCAAATGCCTCCGCTATGCTCTCGATCTCCGCATCCGTCATACGAAGCACTTTTCCGTCGTCGTTTGCCGGCATACTTTTCCGCAGGGAATCCCAGATCGGCATGGTTACGTCCACAAATAGATCCGTGTTTTCGGCGCGCATTTCCTCCCACGCCCTGTCAAGCATGGACATTTCACTGACTGCATGGGCGCAATGGTCCGTTACCGCCAGCCGCCCTAACGGCGTTTTGCACATCACAAACATTGCCGCCTGCCACAGCATCCGCTTTGCGCCGCCCATAAACAGGGGTTCGTCCTCCGCGGGTCTTATGGGATACCCCAGCGCCTTGAGCAGGGAAAACCCCTCTGCGGTAGCGTCCACCATCGCCCGCCGCTGGCGTTTTGATGCATTCTTCAGATTACAGGAGACAGCATACGATACATACCCCAGCGGAAGGATCTCCGCCATATGGCATTTTAACCACGCATCCATCTGATTTTCCCATGTCAGCCTGCACCCCGTGCCGGAAAATGCCTTGATGAGGCGCTTCCCAAATCCGCGGGTCAGCTTACCGTCTCTTGCTCCCACCGTCAGATGGGCGCGGACATGGATGCTGATGACTTGTCCGTTCTCCCGTCTGCCGCCCGACGTCATAAAGCCAAAAGCAGCCTCCTTTTTGACAGGGGAATCCGTCCGAAGCATGTTTTCCGTTTTTTCCGCCCACGGATTGTTGCCTATGAAAACAACATAACGGCTCACATTGGCCGCAAGCGCCGAAAGCACCGACGGCACCTGATCCGCCTGCATGACGACAAAAATGATATCGTACTGATCGTCGGGATGCAGACAGCCTGTGACTGTCACCTTGTCCACCGTCGTTTTTCTTTGCAGATAATGCCGTATGACAAGCCCCCGCTTTTCCAGAGTATCTTTCCAATCCCCTCTGGCAAGCAGCGTTACGTCATTCCCGCCTTTTTTCAACACATGCGCCAGCTCACAGCCGATTACGCCCACGCCGTAAACCAATACTTTCATTTCCTCTTCCTCCTACCTCACTTTATATATGTCACCGCCCCCGTAAACGATCCCTTTCCTGAACGAGAGATAAATTGGCATCCCCGTCACAAAGTTCAGAAATCCGCCCGCCTCTTCCGGGCTCCATTACCGGGCTATTCCCTCGCTTTGCTTCACACACCTTATCCCGCCGAGAAACATGACGATCCACCCAAAGCTCTCAAACCCGGAAGCAAATCCATTGAACGGAAAAGGAATCAGTGCTTCCAGCAGGAAACCGATTCCCGCGACCATCAGCGGCGCCGCGAGCAGCCACACCTTTTTCAACGGAAGGATACCCTTCAGTATCAAAGCGATCCAGCCTCCCGTAGCAGAAATGCCGAAAGCAATAAAAGTTCCCCAATACGTCACAAACTGCACCCTATACGACCGATTCCACATTTCTACCGCCAGTTCCGTATTTCCGCCAGCCGCGTCGTAAATAACATTGTAATTATGAATCAGCGTAGCACAGGCAATATGAAAATACATAAATGCCGTACACCCCAAAATCAATCCTGCCATATAAACACTCAGAATGATTCTGTCCGACTTGTTCTTTAGAGCCACGCGCCGACTTTGCAAAAATTCCAAAAAAGCCAATGCCGCCACCGCATAAAACACCGCGCCAATCATGCCGCCGATATTTGAAACGGCGATTCTCCAATCAGAAATCGTAAGAAATCCTGACGAAATCATGCCCGAAACGGTATAGCTGTCAGCGGGCTCAATCCCCATGCAATAATCACCTATTATAGCACAGACCATCCCCGGAATAACGAGCATCATCTTTTTCCTTATTGCCTGACATTTTTCTATTTCCATATCATGCCTCCATAACTTCTATTTTTCACACAGACTCTGCCGCGCTGTATGCCATCTCGGTTAGTTATGGCTAACAAAAAACGAATGACAAACTATTTTACTTTTTCCATGATAAAGGAAATCACCTGCTCTTCGCCGCGTCTCCCCTCCGGCGTAAAGGTAAATACAGGATAGGCATGAAAGGCATTCGGCTCCACATGTACCTGATAGTCCCTTGTGCCGCACCGTTTGAACGCTTTTTCAAAGTCCGGTGCGTCGCCGGACATTGCCTCATCGCCGCCAAAGCCAAGAAGAACAGGCGGAAACCCCGAATAATCATCTTCTGCCGCACATCCTGCGATATACCTAGGCAGATGTTCTTCCGGATCATATAGATCCATAAACTGTTCTTTCAAATTTCCGCCCATCACAACATCCTTATCATCAAGGGCTTTCATTCTTTGCAGGCTTTCCTCCGATATGTACAAGTTGAACACGGAAAAGGCAGCGATTGCTCCGGGCATCGGAAGTTCATACTTACAATGCGCGACATGTCTCCCAAGCCCCATGACAAGCACCGCACCCGCCGAATATCCAAGCCAAACGATCTTTTCGGGGGCATATCTTTCCAGCATTTTTTTATGAAGCGCATAACCGAATTTCACACCGTCATACATATCGCATTCCGGATAAAGCGGATAAAAAGGAATCCAGAGTTCAGCCCCTGTCTGCTCGATATAATGGATGATGCTCTTTTTGCCCGGCAACTGATAGCGAATATAACCTCCCCCGGCGTAATATACGATTGCTTTCTCATGGTGATATCCGGCTTTCGAGACGACAATCACTTTACAGCCGGATACTTCCTCTATATGTTGATCGAAGCCGTTTATTGCAGGGATAGAATATTTCTGTTTATTCTGCGCCACACGAGAGCGCGCCATAAAATCCTCTTTTGTCATGGAGCCCCTCTTGGATTTTGCCGCGCGAAGCACCGGCTTTAGAATGCTATATATCACACTCATCGTACAGCTTTCCTTTCTGTTTGTGCCGGATAAATCTCCGTCAGTTTTTCCATCTGTAAACGGCAAGCCGGTTATTTAAGTCCTTCGCCGCCACACTCCCTATTTTCCCTACAAGCGTATATTTTTTCATCTCGTCCCAGAAACTGTTCTCCCTTATCAACTCCATGTTCGGATTAAGTTCCAACAGATCCTTTCCCGTCTCCGTTCCCCATCCGAACTTCGCATTGGTATGTTTTACCGTATCATGCGCTTTTTCTTTCATCATCTTCGGATGCATCAGTTCCGCAAGCAGGAATCCGCATCCAAAGGAATCGGTAAGGTTGTTCAGGATCGTCCTTACCTGCTCCTTTGAAAAATACATGAGCAGCCCCTCGGCGATCACGATCACCATATCCGCTTTCGGGATATCCCTGATCCAATCGTTCTTAAGGATATTCCCTGCCAGCATATGCTCGCGCTCCGTTTCTGCAAAAACCTTTCTCCTCACTTCGATGGAATCCGGAAGATCCACATTGAACCATCTGATTTTTCCGTTATCCACCCGCGAAAAGCGGTCGTCCAGTCCGCAGCCGATGTTGACGCAGACCGCATCCGGGTATTTTTCCAGCAGCTTTTTCAGCGTCCTGTCGAACATGATCGTCCTTGCCACCACGCCCTCATGGGAAAAGAACTTATCGATATCTTTTGTGTCAACTTTCAGCGTTTCTATGATCTCCACCGCTTTTTCGTCATGAATACGCGCATTTTTCCGCTTTGTCTCATTTGCCCTGACTGCAAGCGGAATCAGGGCTGTTTCCTGAACATCTCCTAATTGTAAATCCATCTTATTCTCCTTTTCTCCGTACAAAACCGTACAGCCGCGAAAGCGCCTCCCGCTTCTTTTCTAAAAAAGCGTACAGATCCATGCCAGCAACAGCGCCACAAAAGGAAACAGCATGATCCGCACAAGCTGCTCTTTCCGGTTAAAACCGAACTGCCGATATCCCGCACACCCTTCCGTTTCCGGATAATAATGCTGAAAGAAATGTGATTTTGTAAGCAAAAACCAATCGAGACAGACGATATCAAACGCTTTCAGCAGATACAGCATCACAAGGAACCTTGCCGCAAACTGCCAAAGCCCGTAACCGTTTCGGATGCCATCCCACCCCGCATAGATAAATGCAGACAGAAAAACAAGCGCAAAGATTACAAGGAGCGTCCACCCGACTATCCTTGCCCCTGGAAAGCGTTCTTCATGTTCCAATGCGGCCGCCTGTATATCCTCCGGCGCTGTCCTAAAAAGTCTGTTCCACTGTATAAGCGCAACCGCCGCCCATATTGCAAGAAACAGCGATGCCATGAGGATGAATGACAAAATCAAAGTCACTTTCATATCCGTTCCTTTCTATTGACGGTCGGCGCACGCCGCTTTCTCCAACGAATCCCGATGCGCTTTCATGACTTCTTTTAGAAAACGTTCGGGCTGCTCGCCTGCAAGCCCGCCATGCCCCACGTCCTTGAAAATCCTAAGCGTGAATTGATATCCTGCATCCTTGCGTTTTTTTATATCCTTTGCAAGTCTGCGTTCTACCGTACTGTTGATACCATACCATATATACATATCCGTATTTTTAAACGCTTCATAATCCGTTCTGCGTCCGATCAGGCAGCGGTCCTGATTGCGCCAGCTATTCCATGTGGCTTTGGTATAGATCAGCCGCTCAGCTTCCTCATAAGTTCTCCCTGTGATCTTGGCAATAAATTTTTTACGCCGTTTCCCCGCGCGCCCCATGACAACATAAAAAAATCCCGTAAAGAAAAAGCAGTATAAATCTTTTCCCCACTCGCTTTTGATATTCGGATACTCTCGTGTTCCAAAACCATCCGCAATCGTTGTCGTTATTGTCAAACGCCTGTCCCGAAGCACTTCATTGAGTACACGGCAGCCATAAGATACCCCGTAAAGCACATCTATCTTTCCGCCGTAATTTTTCAGGACATACCCTGCGATCTGCTCCGCCTCATCCATTACGGATGTAAATTCTTTCTCCGGCTCAGACGGGTTAAAGCCATCGTATGCCACCAGCACAACGTGAAATTTTTGCGCGACGGTTTCCGCCACCGGAACCGCCCCAAGATAACTCACTCCGCCGCCGTGCAGCATTACCATAAGTTCTTCATTTTCTTTCCCAAATTCAAAAAACTTCATATTCGCTCCCTCCATCCCATAAAAATCATTTTCCGCATACTGTTTTCACATCAGGCTGACGACAGCCGTTAAACCAAGTTTCCTTTATGCAGCCACGGAATACACCGGTTCACCCGGCTTACATATTCCTCATATTCCCTGCCATACAAATCTTTCAGCCACCGCTCCTCCGTGCATTTCATCAGCACCGTCATAAAGATCCAGTAGAAGAAAAACAGCGGCAGAAAAAATAAATTCCCCGCTATCATCAGCGCACCCGTGCAGAAAAACATAAAAGCCGAATAAATCGGATTCCTCACCAATGCATAAACGCCGGTGGTCGCCAAACTGTTCTTTACAATATGGCTGTCTATTTTTGATTGGAACATCGCGCCTGCCCAAAGATACACTCCCAGCAGGATCAGCAGGATCCCCATGATGAGCAGCGGGATTTTCAAAAAAAGTACCCTGCCCTTTTCAAACGCTGCACTTCTTCCCACGATCACCGCGATCACCGTGATGATAATAATCACCGCAACATAAATTGATCCCACTCCCATCATCGGCAAATGTTTTTTATTTTTCATGGCGGATTCTCTCCCCCTCTTGAACTGCCGTCACTTTCCGGCACGCTCACAGTTAGTATACACTAACTGTTTTTAGTATACTCCATGCCATAAACGCTTGTCAATAGGCTGCCCCGGCAATCTTTGATCCTATGCCTCGCTCCTAATCTTCCAAGAGATTCGTCATACTGCGCAGACTGATCAGTTCAAACAGATTATCCGCCGCAATGGTAATATCCGCAATCTCTCTGGCGATCGCCGCTCCGTCGCTGATGGCGATCCCTACGTCTGCTTTAGACAGTGCCGGAGAATCGTTAATGCCGTCCCCAATCATAATGACCGTATGTCCTTTTTCCCGCTCCGTTTCTACAAACTCCGCTTTGCCAAACTAATCGTTGCCACAATTACAACGAAATTTGTTGTAAATGAGAGCAGTCTTTTGTATAATTAAATAGAGGCAGGAGAAACCTATATCCTATCTTCTGCCTTGTTTCTAAGGAATTGAGGTGATAAGGTGCAGGACGAAAC